>JBBTKA010000089.1:0-6619 GCA_038059145.1 Pseudomonadota bacterium | reverse complement strand
GTTGAGTTTGGCGGCCTCTACACCGACCGTACCAAACGCTCCAGTGAGAAAAGTTACCTGCGTAATTTCACAACAGGCACGATTCCGACCTGGGCCACTTTTGCTACTGACACTGGTTACCTTGGCGGGCAGGATCTGAACTACGGCTTCCGCTACACCAACCAGTCCTTTACCAACAATTTCATGAAGCAGCAGATCGCCAGCGGCGCTGCCACGCTGCAGGATACGCGGGACAACTACTGGGAAGTCACAGAGAGCATCACTGCGCTGTACAGCATGGCGACCAGTGAGTTCGACTGGGGCAGTCTGATTTACGGTGCGCGCGTAGAGCAGATCGACAACACCGGCGAAGCGTATGTGGCTTTTCCTGCAGTGGGTGCTACACCGGCACAGACACGACTGGTCGAAGTGTCCAACGAAGAAGTGCTGGTCTACCCCAGTGCTCACTTGAACTGGAACATCCACAGTGATGTGAAACTGCGCTTCGGTGTCACCACCTCCGCGTCACGTCCAGACTACGACGACTTGCGTCCCAACTTCACCATCAATGACAGCACTCAGACGATTTCCGGCGGCAATCCGGAAGCCCAACCGGAGAAGCAGACCGGCCTGGACGCGTATCTGGAATGGTACATGCCTTCCGGTGACTTCTTCTCGGCGGGTGTGTTCTACAAGGATCTGCAAGATGTGCTGATCAGTCAGTCGGATGTATTCGGTCTAGACACGCTGGACGTCGGCGGTATTGATCGCTCTGGCTACATACAATCCGCCATCGGCAATGCGGGCGACGGTAATCTGAACGGCGTCGAGCTGGCATATGTGGCCTCTGCTGAACGCTTGGTGCGCAGCATGAGTTTGCCTGAGTGGATGGAAGGTTTTGGGTTGAACGTCTCCGCTACGTTCACGGATTCCGAAGTCAACCTGGTCCCCGCCAACGGAGTGCCGAAGCGCACGATCAGCGTGCTAGGTACCTCCGACGAAGTCTACAACCTGCAGGCGACTTACGAGAAATACGGTCTTACCGTGCGGCTTGCTTACCAGTACCGCACGCCATGGGGGCAGTCCATCGGTGGATACCGCATGGTCAATGGCGTCATGAGCCCCACTTCCAATGGCGACATCTTCTGGGACACGGACGACGAGCTTGATCTGTCTGTGCGCTACCAGGTCAGCGAGACGTTCGAAATATTTGCGGATGCGGTCAACCTGACCGACAGAGGTGCGCGTCGTTACGGCGACGACAGTGCATATCCGATCGAGTTTGAAAAGTTCGGGCTGCGTTACATCGGCGGTCTGCGGTTCAACTTTTGAGCCGCCTGTGGGAGCGTGCCTGCACGCGATTGATTGCATCACTGTTGCTGCTTTCGGGTAGCGCAGTAGAGGCGGCAGACGCGGCGCTGGTGCCGCGTCTGGTCACCGAACCCGTACGCTACGACACGGATGATCCTGCCATCTGGATCAACCCGGCAGACCCAGCCGCCAGTCTGGTGCTGGGGACCGACAAGGATGCCGACGGCGCGCTCTACGTGTTCGATCTCAATGGCGACATTGTGCAGGACAAAGTGGTGCGCGGGCTGTTGCGACCCAACAATGTCGATATCGCTTACGGCGTCATGGTGGCTGGGCAGAAGGTGGATGTGGCTGTGGTTTCCGAACGCTATGCTCACCGTCTGCGAGTCTATCGCCTGCCGGATATGGCGCCTGTGGATGGCGGTGGCATTCCGGTTTTTGAAGGAGAACGAGCGCGCGATGTCATGGGCATTGCGCTGTATACACGACCGAGCGATGGCGCGCTGTTCGCCATCGTCAGTCGCTCCGATGCCTTTGCGCCCACGGAAGGGTATCTGCACCAGTACCGTCTCGTTGATGACGGTACTGGCCAGTTGCGAGGGATGTTCACTCGCGCATTCGGACGCTGGAGCGGCACCAAGGAAATCGAGGCTATCGCCGTCGACAATGAGCTCGGCTATGTCTACTACAGCGACGAGAATTACGGCATCCGCAAATACCACGCCGACCCGCTCCAAGAGGACGCCGACGAGCAACTGGCTGTGTTCGGCCTGGACGGGTTTACCGAAGACCGCGAAGGGATATCGATCTACAAACGCGCGGACGGTACCGGTTATCTGCTCGTTTCCGATCAACAGGCCAACCGCTTCAATCTCTATCCGCGTGAAGGTGATGGCGGCAACCCGCTGCAGCACACGCTGCTGGGAAGCGTGCCCTTGTCGACTGTAGAGAGTGACGGCAGCGATATCACGGCTGTTGCGCTGCCGGGTTTCCCGGGTGGGGTTTTCGCGGCCATGTCCACGGACAAGACTTTTCACTTTTATGCGGTGGGCGATTTGTTGCGTGCAGCGGGATTGGCGAACAGCAGCAGTCAGTGAGTGGATAATGTCATGATTGTTGGTTTTTCAATTGCCGGTTTTTGTCAGCGTGAAGGTGAACGTTTTGGTGGTGCCAGGAGGAATTTCCTCCGGCGTTGCCCGCAACTCCGTCGGCGTGAATGTATAGCCGCTGGGAGGTTCCAATTGCAGGTAAGAGAAGCAATGCACCTCTGTGCAAGTGGCGGAAAGAGTGTGTGTGCCTGTCGCCATGGTCATGTAGTGAGAGAGGTTGGAGGAGCTGGTGTCCTTGATGACCACGCCATCAAGCGTGATGCGGGCAAGCAGTGAGACACTACCGCCGATGAAAACCCACGCCTGGGTCTGCGGAGTTGTCGCTGGCGAAACGGTGACCGTTACGGGTTTGCAATCCTGATTTCCTCCAATATCCCGAGCGCATATCTGGAAGTTGTAAGTGCCAGCCTGCGAGGGCGTTCCCTCTAGATTGCCTGTCAGCAGATCCACCGTCGTGAGTGAGGGTGGCGTGCCGTACGCGAGCGAATCCAGCCGCTAACTATAGGGTGACGACCCGCCGGTGACTCCAGCCCCCAGTGCGATATTGCAGTATTGATTGACGGTGCAGGTGACATTGCGAGTTGTCAGTGCCACACCGGGGGCGCTAACGCCGCCGGTGAAAGTGAAGGGGGCGATTGAATGCCCGAGCCAGTTGTTGCTGTTCGCCGGATCACTGCCTGCCCGAACCGCCACTAGATGAAAACTGTAAGTGCCGTTTGCCACACCCGCGGGCAGCACCATCGCGTAAAAATTATTCACCTGCAGATTTGTCAACCCCAGACCTCTGGCGATGGGTTGCAGAGTGGACACCCAGTTGAGGGTGCTGTTGAGTGTGAGAATAGCGCCGCCCGGAGTGGCCAGTGCCACATATAAATCGACAGCCTGCCCTGCATCGTTGGTGGGAGTGATCGCCGCTGATAGAGAGAGCAGGTTTCCCGGACCGAAACTGGTTTGATTGGTGGTCAGCTGCAGTGTCGCAGCCGAGCCGACCTGCCCTGTGAGTAAGAGAAGTGCCACGACGCACCTAAGCATTATTGTCTTCATGGTGTGACCGTAAGTCTAAAGGAAGGGGGCGGTGCTCATCCCTAGAATGTAGGGCGAGAGGTTCGTGAGGTCAAGGCGGCAATTTGTCCTGGCGCAAGAAACATCAAGATTTTCCTCCAAAAGCAGAGTGTTGAAGTCGTTCGATTACTGGCCGTCAGCCCCCAGGTTTTCAATCTCAACGGTATTATCCAGCTTCAATTCCAGGGCAGTGACAAAGGCATTGCGCAGAATGCTCAGCATGGCGGACAAGATGCCCGCGTCCACGTCCGCAAGCTCTCCCGAGAACGGAATCACCGACGCGAACTGATCCTCAGGTTGATTCTGCAGAAGCACCGCAGTGACCGCGACGATTCCCTCCCAGATATTGCGCAGCAGATTTTCCTCCTCCCCCAGGCTGAAGAACTCCGCATTGGCCAATATGGGTTTGATATAGCCTTCGAAGCGACCGTTGGCGGACGCGAATTCCGCAAATACCGAGAACTCGCCCGCTTCCGCATCCACGCCGATGTAGGCGTTCAGCAGACCATTGAGTTCCGTCAGAGGCAGAGTCTCGACCTGCACATCGACCTCGAAGACAGGCGGATCTGCCAGGGGACTCAATTGACCGTTGATTGTCAGAGGAGTTCCTGCGTCGAAGAGACCTGTCAGGGCGGCACTGGCAAAGCTGTCTGCGTCTGTGTCACTTGCATTGGAAAGATTGGTGGCCAGTGCATCGATATCGTGAATGTGGACATTGAGGGGGCGCTGAACATCTGCGTCATCGAGCCGGAAGTGGCCATCCTGGACCTCGAAGCGGTTTATCGTAAAGGGCACCAGCTCTTCGAGCAGACTGTACCAACGCACGCCCGCACCGATCTGCTCCTGCGCGGGATTATCGGCAGCGATCAAGTGTATCTCGGGAGCAAACAGTTCCACCTCGCCCACCACGGCACCTTCCAACAACGCCCTCCATTCAAGCGATATGGCAGCCCGTGGCACCCACACGAAAGGCTCAGTCGTCTCGATGCCCCTCTTCTCGATGACCAGATTCACAATGTTGTATTCCCCGCGCCAAAGCGCGAGGTCGATGTCCTCCAGGTGCCCGCTGTATTCTTCCAACGAAGCGAGGCGTGAGTTGATCTGATCCTTGACGATAGAGGGCAATGCCGCTCTGAGTCCGACGAGCAACAGCAGAATGACCCCGACAATCACTGCAGTACGGTGCCGTGCCAGTCTGTTTTGGGTCATGTCGTCATCTCGGCGATTTTGAGATCAGTGCTTCATCTGGCTTATTTCGACGGCAAGTGGCAACAGCCGGTCACTTTCCTTTTTCACCACGCCGTAGCACTCGCAGGACCTTTTCGCCACACCCTCCCGATCAATTACGGTGATCTCACCAGCGTCGTATCGAATGAGCCCCGCACTCTCCAGCGCACCTGCGACCTTTCTGACGTCGGTGGGTTTGAGCCCCATCATGTTGCCGATCAACTTCTCGGTCATGATGATGCGACTTGAAGGTAAGCGATCGAGGCTTAACAACATCCAGCGGCAAAGTTGTTGATCCACTTGATGATGCCGATTGCAGGCGGCGGTTTGCACCATTTGCGTGATCAATGCGGAGGCGAACATCAGCAGCAGACGGGTCAGTGCGCCTCCGGCTTGAAACTCGTCTTTAAGCACCTGCGCTTTCAGTCGGTACGCATGACCAGCGTTCTGCACGATGCCCCGGCTCATCGTGGAGTCCCCGCCCATGAACAGGGCAATACCGATCATGCCCTCGTTTCCCACCACGGCGATTTCCGCCGACTCTCCGTTTTTCATGACGTAGAGCAGGGAGACTATGCAGTCGATCGGGAAATAGGCGTGACTCATGGTTTCATTCGATTCGTACAGAATCTGGCCCAGTGTTAGAGGAACCAATTCGAGATCCTTGGCCAAACGCTCACACACTTCAGAAGACAAGGCGGCGAGAAGTGCATTCTGTTGAGGCCGGTGTTGATCGACCGTAGACGTATTTCTCAATTGAAGCTCCATTTCGAAATTTTCATGGCTCCCTTGATAGAGAGGAGCGCGCCCGGCCTCAGCCGGGGCGCGTTATACGCACAGCCGCGACACTAGCGTTTTTGTCCTTCCTTGATTTGTCCTGGCTTGCTCTGCCCATCCTTTTTCTGGCCTTCCTTGCCTTGTCCTTCCTTTTTCTCTCCTGGCTTGCTCTGTCCTGGTTTGATCTGCCCTTCGTATTGTTGACCCATGACGCTGTACTCCTATGACTGCAGTCGAAATTGACTGCGTATTCAAAGTATCCAATAAGGTTTGCAGCCGTATGTTCGATAGCCGACGTTGGACGACTGGATGCTGGTTCGATATTGATAGTGTGGGTATCGAGTTGGTTATACTTGGTGTTGTACATGCGCAGGGCGTATGGGTTGGCGTCAATACACGGCCATGCCAACTGGGAATCAGTTGCCGCATGCCACATGACTAATGTTATTTAAATCAGGTGTTTTCTTGATGCGCCGACAGCGAAGCGAACTACATGCGAGGCTTATTAAACCTGCCAGGCCCTCGCGGCCATAACACCAGCCCAGGCTGCGACTCCCGTGATAACAGTCCCCCAGCTCCAATCAATCGCCACCATGGAGCCATGCCACTGGCGCATGATCGACCACGAAGTGAGTTCATACGTCCCGTACGCGACAAACCCCAGCACAGCACCCTGGATCAGTGCGCTGACCGGCGCGTCATTACGCAGGGCTGGCAGCCCTGCAAACCACAGGATGCCAAACATGTAGACAAGGTAGAACAAGGCCGCAGGGGCCGCGCGCAAACCATCGATCAGTTGCCCGCCCAGGTGTTGCTGGAAAAGTGGCTGTATCACGGATCGCAGCATCAGAACATCTGCGACGAGAAAGACAACGGATGTGGCGACGAACAGAATGGCAATTTGCATGAGGTTTCTCCTTGATAGGAGTACGAAGGGAGGGGGCTTGTGGATCATTTTTGCGGGATAGCGTCATCATTCATCCTGGACCCGGGCTTTCAGTATTACCGCCGTGTGCACGCAGTCATCTTCAATTGAATAGTAGCCCCGGCCGCTATAACCCGTACGGAATTCGGCGTCCATATCCTCCAACAGCTCAAAGCGGAACTCGCCGCCCGCCCTAGCCCCCGACGGCAGAGGGATGATGACGGCCGCG
>JBBTKA010000088.1:0-5466 GCA_038059145.1 Pseudomonadota bacterium | reverse complement strand
CGCGCTGGTGGTGGAATCACTGGAGCAGGGGATCGACAACGTCGTGCGTCAGTACCTCGCCATTACCACTGCTGCCGATGGTGCGTGAGGGCGTTCAGGTCGAGTTCAGTTGGGTTGCCTAGAATGAACCTCAAGAAGGCAATGGTGCCTTCGGGTCTGCGCGAGTTCGCCGCGCGCGTCCAGGGAGTTCACATGAAGAACACAACTCTGAGCTTTACCGCAGTACTCACTCTGTTTTGCAGCTTGCTGGTGTTTGCCGCCCCGGCATTTGCCAATGACGGCAGCCTGCTCAGCCAAGCCAGCCATCTCGAAGACATCAGTTACCAGATGGCTCGGGAGTTACGCCACGCGGGAGTCTATGGCTCGTTGCGTGACGACGCGGAGAAACTGGCCCGCGAGGCGCGCCGCTTTCGTGATGCCTTGGGCGGTCGCAGTGACCGTCATTACGTGCAGGCCCGTTACGATGAAATGGCAAAGTATTACGAGCGCTTCGAGCGTCGCTATCGCCGCAGTCAATTCGGGCCGGAGTATCGCCATGTGCATCGCACGTACGTCAGCATCACCTCGGTGTTTTACGGCATCAATGGCAGCTACGTGAGTTATGTGCGTGGATGGGACGCTCCGCGCTACGAACCCGACCGCATCGTCATTCGTCGTGCGCCCCCGATCATCTATGCGCCATTCGGTCTGCAGCATGATCGTCGGGATGACTGGAGCGATCATGATCGGTACGACGACGGCCGTCGTGACTTTGATCAGTACGACAATGACCGGCGCACCTATGATCGTCACGACAGAGATCGCAATGATCGGGATGAACGCGGTGGCCGTAACCACTACAAGTAGCTGTACGCTCGAAACCCGCTGATATGGAGAGGATGCCCGTCAGGTGTCCCCCTGCAGCGGGTTGAAACAGGGCTAAAGTCCAGATTTTCGTAGACAAGATTTTTGGGCCAGATTAATTTTGGCCGGTCCGATTGCCAGGCAAGGCAAAGCACACTCTGAAGTTGATCGTTTTGTGAGCGGCGCTGACGCGAATATAAGTCCCTGGTAATCAGTACAGCATGAAAAAATTCAAATGTCCGGTTCCGGACCTGCAGATCCTTCAGCCTCGTGGTTTGTCAGAGCAGCTATTCTTCCGGGTTTACAGTGGCCCCACCTCCATCGCATTTGCCGAACTCAGCCGCCCCTCCGGTCCGCGTCGCAACATCGCCGCCGTCAGCGATAACGCAGGTCCTGGCGTCAGCTATTGTCTGCGCAACATTGCCGTAGCGCAGAACTACCGGAACATGGGGGTTGGAACTGCTCTGCTGGATGAGGTGCTCGAATTCTGCCGATCGCATCGCATCACCAGACTCTACGGCGAGGCAAAAGGAGAGACGGAATTTCTAAAGAGGTGGTATCGCAATCACGGTTTTACTGTCGATGCCATCGACAACATCGAGATTTGTTTCGAACAGTAAGTCGCAGCCAGCGTCAGCTGTTACCGACACCCAGCTCCTTCAATACCGGTGCCAGCACCGGCCAGACATTTTCCAGAACCAGGCCTTGGGCTTCCGCACGCGGGTGTATGCCGTCGTCCTGCATCAGCTCGGGTTGCTGGGGAATGCCATCGATCAGGAAAGGAATCAATGGCAGCTGCATGTCCTCCGCAATTTCCTGGTACTGACTCGTAAACGGACCGGTGTAGCGGGGCCCGTAGTTGGGGGGAATCTGAATGCCGGCCAGAATGACGCGCGCCCCGGCAGCCTGGCTCAGCGCGACCATCTGCATCAGGTTCTGTTTGATATTCGCTACGGGCAGGCCGCGCAGACCGTCATTGCCGCCCAGTTCAAGAATCACAATGGCCGGTTTGTGGGTGTCCAGAGCGGCGGGCAGGCGCGCCAGCCCGCCATCGGTCGTTTCGCCGCTCACGCTGGCATTGACGACACGCACGTTCACGCCTTCCCCCGCGAGTCTTGTCGCCAGAAGCGCCACCCAGCCCTCTTCTTCATCCATGCGATAACCGGCACTCAGGCTGTCGCCGAACACCAGCAGTACTGGGGCGTCGTCCTGCGCGCGCGCGGGCCCCGCCAACAGCAGCAGGCTGCACAGGATCAATATGGCACTGAACAGCTGGCGCGGCAGGATATGTTTTGCAGAAATACCGGTCATGTGTCGACTTGTCGTAAACAGGTGAATGAGCGAGGAGCCAATTTAATCGTTCCCATCGGGTTATTCAATGCTGCCGCTACCGGCTCGGATGAGTCAACTCGAGCAATATTCCGAAGGGGGCAGATGAACCGGTTTGCGCTTCGTGTGCGTATTCAGGACAATCAGCAGCTCGACACGGCCACAGGGCGATCAGGTAAGTATCCATGATAAGAATTGAAAATCTCGTAAAACGCGTGACGACCAGTGAAGGCGAGCTGGTGATCCTAAAGGGTATCTCGCTCGCCGTGAAGACTGCGGAGACAGTGGCGATAGTGGGAGCCTCGGGTTCCGGCAAATCCACGCTGCTGGGATTGATGGCGGGCCTGGACACAGCCAGCTCCGGCGACGTCATCCTCAATGGAAATCGTCTCGCCTCCCTCGACGAGGAGCAGCGCGCGGTGCTGCGTGGTCAGCTGGTCGGCTTCGTATTTCAGTCCTTTCAACTGCTCCCGAGCCTGACGGCGCTGGAGAACGTCATGCTGCCGATCGAGCTCAAGAACGATCGCAATGCCCGCGAGAAGGCCAACCAGTTGCTGACGCGCGTGGGTCTGGGCGAGCGCTGTCATCATTACCCCAACCAACTTTCCGGCGGTGAACAGCAGCGTGTCGCGATTGCCCGCGCCTTCGCCTCGGAGGCGCGCATCCTCTTCGCCGATGAACCGACCGGTAACCTTGATAGTGCGACCGGTGCCAAGGTCATCGATCTGTTGTTTTCCCTGAACAAGGAATACGCCACCACGCTGGTGCTGGTGACCCACGATGAACGCCTGGCGCGTCAATGCCATCGCACCATTCGATTGGTGGCGGGCGAAGTCGTGAGTGACGAAATCAATGCTGCGGCGGCTCTCGTGGCCGAAGGCAGCGTCCATGCCTAGTGTTAAAGGTAGTGTTCAAGAGGGAATGCAACAGAGCGGCCAGGAGGCCGTGCCTGGAACGAACAGCAGCGTTCAGGCCGAGGTCCGCGTCGAGCCGCTGAAGCTGGCGACCCTGCTGCGCTTGTCTCTGCGTCTGTTGTGGCGGGATTGGCAGGGGGGGGAATTGCGTCTGCTGCTGCTGGCGCTGGTGATGGCCGTCACGTCGGTCACGGGTATTGCCCTGTTTACCGATCGCCTGGAGCAGGCATTGCTGGTCGAATCCGCCAACATGCTGGCCGCAGACCGGGTCTTGAGTGGACGCACTGCCGCGCCTGCCGAGTGGTTTGACGAGGCTCGCGGCCGTGGCCTGCGAACGGCGGAGACAGTGTCGTTTGGCTCCATGGTGTTTTCGGACAACGGCAATGTGCTGGTGTCCGCGAAAGCGGTCAGCGATGCCTATCCGCTGCGCGGACAACTGTTGGTCGCAGATCAGCCCTTCACACGCGGAGCGCCCATCGCCGGAGGCCCGCCTGCCGGTGAGGTCTGGGTGGAATCGCGGGTCATGCCCGCGCTCGGCGCGCAGATTGGTGACACCGTGTATGTGGGCGAAGCGGCACTGCGCGTGACACGCATCATCGTGCAGGAGCCGGATCGCCAGCAGGGCGGCATGATGGACAACGCCGGTCCGCGCCTGATGCTCAATCTCGCCGATGTTCCGGCGACCCAGGTCATCCAGGTGGGCAGCCGCGTCAGCTATCGCTATCTCTTCGCCGGTGATGAAGCGGTGCTGGAAGACTACGGCGTCTGGCTCGACGAGCGCACCGCTGGAGAGTTCCGCCTGCGCGATGTGCGCGACGAGAGCGCCGAGGTGGCCGATGCCCTCAACAAGGCCGAGAGCTTCCTGCTGCTCGGCAGCCTGTTCGCGGTGCTGCTCGCTGGCGTGGCGATTGCGCTGACAGCCCGGCGCTACAGCGAACGGCACTTCGACTACGTGGCCATTCTCAAGACCCTCGGTTGCACCTCGTCCCAGATCATGTCGATCTATCTCAGTATTCAGATCGTGCTGGGCGTGATTGCCATCGTGGTCGGCTCGGTGCTGGGCTGGGCGATTCATGCGCTGATCCTGCAGGCACTTGCATCGGTAATTCCGATCACCTTGCCGCCAGCTGGAGTCACTCCCTACATCATCGGCTCGACGACGGCGATCATCTGCCTGCTGTCCTTCGCGCTGCCGCCGCTGTTGGCGCTGCACAAGACGTCACCGTTGCGCGTGCTGCGCAAGGATCTGGACGACAACAGCCTGAGCGCCCGCTTGCCCTATGGCATCGGACTGGCTGGTTCGCTGGTGCTGATGCTCTGGTACAGCCAGGATGTGCTGCTCACCAGCATCATCGTATTGGCAGTGGCGGGCGTGGTACTGGTGCTGTCGGGGATTTCCTGGTTGCTGCTGCATTCCAGCAACAGTGTCGGCATGAAGGCGGGCAGCGCCTGGAAGCTCGCCATGTCCGCCACCAAGCGTCGCCGCAAGCAGAATATTCTGCAGGTGCTGGTGTTCTCGCTGACCATCATGTCGCTGCTGATTCTGACCTTGTTGCGCACGGATCTGATCGCCGACTGGCAGGCTCAGTTACCGGAAAATACACCCAATCACTTTCTGATGAACGTGACCGAGCCACAGGTAGCGGGCATCGAGTCCTTCTTCAGGGAAAACGGCGTGGAGCCGAACCAGTTCTTCCCGATGATGAGCGCTGGAATCACGCGCATCAACGGGGAAGAGCCGAACCCAAGCTGGGATGATGACGAAGAGCAGAGCAACGTGACCGAGCGCAGTGCCGACTCTGGAAGCGCAGATCAGGACATTGAGGCAGCCGATCGCGACACCGGTGATGCCGCCGATGGCGCTACCTCTGGTGCAGACGGCGAGCGTCAGGGCGGGCCGCGGCGCGTAAGCAACCGCCAGGTCACCTGGACGAGTGACTTGCCGAAGGACAATCAGGTGGTAGAAGGGGAGTGGTGGAGTGAGAATCCACAGCCCGGCTTTGTGTCGCTGGAGCAGGATTACGCGGAGCGTCTTGGCGCCGCGCTCGGTGATCTCATCGAGTTCGATGTCGGTCAGGGGCGTTTGATCGAGGCTCGGGTGCAGAGCCTGCGCACGGTGCGCTGGGACAACATGCAACCGAATTTCTTCGTGATCTTCTCGCCGGGCACGCTGGATGGTCTGGGTGGTACGTATCTGTCTACTGCGTTGATGGAGCAGGAGCAGAAGGCCCTGATCAACGGCTTGCTGGCGTTGTTCCCCACTATCGTTGTCCTCGAGATCGACGCCCTGATCGAGCAGATTCAGACCATCATCCCGCAGGTGACTTCGGCCATCGAGCAGATCGCCTTCCTGGTAATAGCCTGCGGCGCGCTGGTGATG
>JBBTKA010000087.1:6487-6862 GCA_038059145.1 Pseudomonadota bacterium | reverse complement strand
AGTTTTCAGGAACACGACCAGAACAGGCCAAATATGTTCACCTCATCGTCGGTGAACGCGGAGAGTACGGTGGCCTTGCGAAGCGATCTATTTCAAACCTGGCTGGATGGCAAGCGGGGAGAGGCAGTCACGGCCGAGATGATTCTCGAAGAATTGCACTTGCGGCAGGAGCGCGATGATCCCTCCTCAAGCATCCTGATGTCCCGCGAACTCTCCCACACCAAGAGCATCAGTCAGGTCCTGGTGCAGCCCGGCCGCCTGGAGTTTCTCTATCTCACGGAAGCGCTGCTGCCCGGGGTTGCGGCAACACGCTCCATCGCTGATCAGCCCCGCCACCGCATCAATATCGCCTAAGCACGACCTGTGGGAGCGGGG
>JBBTKA010000087.1:0-6477 GCA_038059145.1 Pseudomonadota bacterium | reverse complement strand
AGCAATCGCGAGCAAGGCTCGCTCCCACAAACGGTACGCTGCCGGAACGGATTACGGGTTGCGCAGCTTCACAATGAACTGGTCGGTGACCCCGCGAATTGATGCGTCGAAAACCGTTTTGCTGCGATCATCGGCAGGATTGCTGAGAAGGTCGCTGGTGCCCTCTACGACGAAGCCCGCCGCGGCAGCGCCAGCCAGCACTTTCTCGAGCTCGGCACGATGCATCGGGCCATTGTCGTTGCCCGCATTGCCGGCGTGATCGATGATGCCAAGGATGCCACCAGACTTCAGCACTCGCCTCATTTCAGCGAGAAATCTTGCCTCAGTCTGCGGATCTTCAGCTCGATACAGTTCGTGGTACTCCAGTGCTATCACTGCAGCATCCAGAGACCCTGCGGCCAGCCCCAGACTTTCATAGCCCGTGTTCAGGCGCTCGACATTGGCAAGCCGACCACCAGACAGGCGCTCGACAATAGCCGCCTCTGTACGCAGTCCACGTTCGCCGGTCAGAGAGGCTGGAGAGTTTTGCATGTAGACCTTGCCCTGCGGCCCTACGGCGTTTGCGAGAACTTCTGTGAAGTAACCTCCCGCAGCCACCAGATCGACGACTGTCATGCCCGGCTCGATACCGAAGAAATCCAGAGTTTCGGCCGGTTTGCGACGCGCGTCTGCGTCTCTATCTGCGGCTGGCCGCTCGGCACTGGCCAGTGCCGCGTTCAATGCGGCGACATCAAGCGCTGAGGCACTTCCGGTAAATATTGTCGCCATAAATGCCAATGCAATCGTAATAGATTTCATAACAGACTCCTCATTTTCAGTAACGCAGTAATTGTTATTTTTAACAGCATTCAGGAACGGAAGTTTGATACCACAATCATGACCGAATTGAAATGTGTGCGACGCGACTACTTCTATTATCACGACTGCCATGTCGCAACGGCGCTGACGAGGTGAAAGCTGATCAAGGGAGCGGATGCCTTTCAATGAATTGCAGTATCTGCTGTGCCACATCCTCTCCCTTATCCTCCTGAAGAAAATGACCTGCGCCTTCGATCACAATGTGCGGTTCATTGGCCGCCGTCGGAATAAGTCTGCGCAGGTAATGCTCGTGTGGCCCTAGCGTCTGATCGCCATCGGAAAACATGACCAGCGCGGGCTTGTTCCAACGGGCGAGGCGATCCGCTGTTTCCAACATCAGAGGCCCGGCGGGGTCGCCCGGCAGCATCGGTACAATTTGTGGAAACATGTTCGGCCCGGCATAGAAAGCCGGATTGGGGAATGGAGCGCTGTAGGCTCTGACGTTCTCGGGATCATTGCGACCCGCATTGCCTGCTGAAAAAGTACGCTCCTGGCCCAGCGGAGTCTGTTGGCGAGTCCTGTCCCTGTAGGCATACCAGTTCTCGGTCATCATGCCGTAACCCGTTGGCAGTGCGGTGTTCATGACCACCAGCCGTGCGATTCTGTCCGGAATGTGAGCGGCAATCGGCAAGCCGAGGAAGCCACCCCAATCCTGCATGACCAGAGTCACATCGTGCAGATCCAACGCCTCGATGAAGGCGATGGCTGCATCGAAGTGCATCTGGAAAGTGTAATCGGCCTCACGGATGAACTTGTCGGATTTCCCGAAGCCGATCCAGTCGGGGGCGATTACGCGATGTTCTGCCGCCACCAGAGGAATCATCTTGCGATACAGATAGCTCCAGGTCGGCTGCCCGTGCAGCATCAGAACGGGGTCGCCTCGCCCTTCATCCACGTAGTGCATGCGCATCGGCACGCGCTCCTGTCCGGCCACACCGCGCTCAACCATGACCTCCACATAATGGGGCTCGAACGGATAATCCTGGAGATCGGCGAAGCGCTCATCCGGGGTACGCAGTACACCGGGGCGAATTTCAGCGATAGTCGGCGCTGTTTGCGGCTGGGCGATAGCGACACTGGCGACCAGCGCGCCGATCAACAACGTGGCAATGCCGCCCGCAAACAACCTTCCTGCAGCGGGCGAATCAGGCTTCTTGAACATAAAATCTCCACCATTTTCTGATTGTAATTATTGACTGGCTTGCTCGTTACTCAATGCAACGAAAATGCTTTCGTTGAGTTCATCCTGACACCTTTCCCGCAATGAAGAAAGCCCATCACAAGACCCTTGCAAGGATCCGATGATGGGCTTTCTCTATCACGTGTGGGAGCGAGCCTTGCTCGCGATTGCTTTTCAGTGCAAGTCAAAAGCTATCGCGGGCAGGCCCGCTCCCACAATCAGTGGTTACGAGCCGAGACGGTACCGCAGCTTCACGACAATCGTGTCCACGATCGGCTCGGACCAGGCTTCGGACAGCAGGCTGCCGTAATCGTCATACATCGTGCCCGGGATGTTGGAGCCACGGGTGTACACCACGAAGAGATCAGACAGCGGAGCGATCTCCCAGCGATAGCGTGCCTGGAAGGTCATGCGGCTGATGATGAAGTCGTCGGAGACGAGATTCGGTTTGCCGACAGGGCGCAGGTTGCGCAGCTTCGTGGCATCTACCTGCCAGAAACGATCTTCCTGCGACTTCAGGCCGGTCCACTGCATGCTGAAGCGCAGCTGCTGTTTGGCGCTGATGAAGTAATCCATGGTGACCTTCGGTGACCACTGGGAACCTTCGAAGCTGGTGTAGCGACCATTGCCCTTGTAAACCAGCAACGCCTCGCGATCGGCGTAGGACACTTCCATGCCGAGGGAGAAACTGTCCACCGGGCGGTAGCTCATGTCCACCGACGTGGTGACAATCTTCTTGCCCAGATCTTCCTGATTACCGTCGAGGTTGAAACCGTAGCTCAGCGGACGACCGGGATCGCTGCTCCAGCCGATATTCGCTGCCCAGCGCTCAGGAATGCGGAACTCACCCGAGCCACGACCGAGACGGTCATCGATGCGGGGATTGAAGTAACGCACGCCGGTACGCAGCGTCGTGTTGTCAAGGAACGTGTAGTTGCGTGTGAAGAACAGGCCCAGTCGCGTTGGCTGACCGGAAATGTTCCACTGGTTGATCATCTGGAAGCTGCTGCTGCGTGAACGCAGCCCTTCGATGTTGGACTCGTTGCGGCTGTAAGAGTACTCGGCCTGCACGTTGTCATTACGGCTCAGGAAACCGAGATCGTTGATATCGATGGTCTCGTCCAGATAGGACAGCGCCACTCGGTGCTGACGGCCGCGCATCGGCTGATACACGATGTCGGCAAAGCCCCCCGCACCGGTCACGCCACGCGTGTCACTGTGCAGCACCTGAGCATCCGCCACCCAGCGGGTGTCGGCAGAGAAGTAGTGCAGGTCAATCCCGTTGACGACAGCATCGTTATCCGGGTGCATGCTGCTGGTGCCCATCCAGCCGATGGCTCGACGTCCACCGCCGTTGGTGTTTTCGTACAACAGGCGGGCCACCGCAAAGTCGCGCCCCTGGGATTCCAGCTTCACGCGCGAACCATCCGCGCGGTAACCACGAATCTCCATGTCGTCTTCGGATGCCACCAGGGTACCGTAGCGCCAGCTGCCACTCTGCCCGGTCAGCTTCAATGCGCCGAGCAGGTCAGACGGTTGGCTGAGGTCCGTGGCCGTGACGCTGACACCGGTTGGAACGGTGTACTTCGCGGCACCACCGATACGGCGTGTGTTCAGCATGGTCGATGGTCCGCCCGGGCCGCGCGCGCCTTGCGAACGGGGGGACGTGTTGAAGACATCCTGCCCTTCCAGGAAGAAAGAGCGCTTCTCCGGGAAGAAGGTCTCGAAGGCTGTCAGGTTCACTACCACGTCGTCTGATTCGACGTTGCCGAAGTCCGGGTTCAGTGTCGCGGAGATCTGCGTGTTTGAGGATGGACGCCAGAACACCTCGGCACCCGTGCGGATATCCGAATCATTCTTGATGCCGTCATAGCTCGTGGAGACGTAGGGGTAATAGGTAATCTGGGTGCGCGGCTCGATGTCCTGCAGTTCGTACTTCTGGAAGGCTGACAGGAATTCGTTGACCGTTTCCGGGAGTGGCGGGTTCGACCAGGTCTCGCCGGTGGAGCCAAGCTGACGCTCGACATAGAAGCCGACACGGCGAGTCTCTCCGCTCACCTGTGGCAAGGACACCATGGACCAGGGGATGAAATACTCCGCCACCCAGCCACCGTCAACCGCGCTGGTCTCGGCATCCCAGGAGCCGTCCCACTGCAGGTTCATCTGACGTTCCGGCAGAATGGTGGCATCCGTCATGGAGCCGCCCAGATTGACGCGCATCATGTAACCATAGAGGCCCTCGCCGGACGGGTCGATCATGATGACCACACCGTCGCGCTCCAGTCGGGTGTCACGCGACGTCATGCGCGCCACCAGCGTCGATTCTTCCTGGAAGTTCATGATGCCGACATAGATGCCGCGCTCGGTGTAGAAAATGCGGGTATGGGTCTCCTGCGAGGCATCTGCCAGCGTATCGGGGATGACCACCTTCATGCCATCGACAACGGGAATACGCTGCCAGATGCCTTCGTCGAGGCGGCCGTCCAGACGAATATTCGCTCCGCTTTCATCGATCTTGGTGAGCTGAGGAACGATTTCCTGAGCTTGGGCAATCAGGGGCGCTGTCAGGGAGGCGGCCAGGGTGGCAGCGGCGCAGGCAAGCGCCAGCAGGGACTTGCGATTCTTCTTAAACATCAGCAAACGCTCTTCTTGTTAGGTCTTTTGTAGGGTGCTTTATTGGGTCATTTTGCAGGCTGGTTTCAACAGGTGCAGGAATATACCTGAAATATTTCATGCGATCCGCAATGGATACAAATAGTTACAATGGAACCCTTTGAATCGGCAAGGGCTTGCAACTCTTTAAACCCCCTCTCGCGTGATTAATATTTCCTTAAGTTTGACGCACCACTATTGCCTCATTCCTGAAAAACCCTGAATGAGGACCTCACATGCACGTCGCCTTAGCTCACGCCAGACACACTGTTCGTCGCATCACTTCGCTCGCCTTGGGTGCCACTGCGCTGGCCTTCGCCATGGGCAGCATGGCCGCGCCAGCACCGGCGTTCACGCTGCCGACAGCCACTGGCACCAACGTCAGCCTGAGCGATCACAAAGGCAAGATTGTCTACGTGGACTTCTGGGCATCCTGGTGCGGCCCCTGCCGCCAGTCTTTTCCCTGGATGAACGAAATGCTCGGCAAATATCAGGCGCAAGGCTTCGAGATCATCGCCGTCAACCTCGACACAGGGCGTCCCGAAGCAGACAAATTTCTCGCCGACAACCCCGCCAGCTTTACTGTGGCACTCGACCCCCAGGCGACCATGCCGCCGCAGTACGGAGTCAAAGGCATGCCGACCAGCTATCTGATCGACGGCAACGGCGAAATCATTCTGCAGCACACCGGCTTCAACGACTCACACAAAGCGGATCTTGAGGCAGCCATTCAGAAGGCACTCGCAAACCAATAACGAAGGAGACCCCTTGATGAAACAGTCACGCAAATCAGTCCTGCCAGTGGTGCGCAAAGCCCTGGTTCTCTCCGTGATGGCCGCGAGCGTCAGCGCCTGTTCCCTGATTCAGCCAGTGCAGCCCTGGGAGAAGGGCATTCTCGCCAAGCCTGAAATGATTTTCGACGAAGACAAACTCGATTCCGCCTATGTAGAACACACCTACAGCAGCAAAGAGGCCGCCTTCGGTGGCGCGGGCGTGGGAGGAGGCGGCTGTGGTTGCAACTAAGGCAGAATCAGGGATATCCAGCATGAAGCACTCAACGGATGGAAGTCAGCTGCTCCTTGCTTTGAAAGGCAGCGGTCTTAAAAGCAGCGCCTTGGCAGCCGTCGCCATGACCTCTGCCGCGCTGGTCGCTCAACCAGTGTTCGCCGAAGCAGCACCGGAAAAGTCCACCATCAACTTCAAGACACTGACTTATCGCGATTATCAGCCCTCCGACGACAGGATCGACATCGACGCCGAATCCTTCCTGATCCAGGTGCCGATCGCGGGCCAGTGGAGCATCACCGGCACCGCCGTGCATGATGCGATTTCCGGCGCCTCACCGCGCTACCACTCGTCTTCGCTCGCGCAGATCAAAGACACCCGCAAGGCTTACACCGGTGCAGTGACCCGCTATTTTCAGCAGGGCAGTGTGACAGTGGGGACGGCTTACTCGAAGGAGAAGGATTATCTCTCCCGCAACTACTCGATCCAGAATTCCTGGTCCACACCGAGCCAGAACACCACGTTCATCTTCGGTCTTGGCTACACCTCCGATCAGATTATTCCGAACAGCATTTTCCTGACACAGAAGGAAGACAAGCGTGTGGTTGACGTGGCACTTGGTGTCACGCAGGTGCTCAGCCAGACGGACATCGCACAGGTGACTTATCACCACACCCGGGGTCGCGGTTACTACTCCGATCAATACAAACTCTATGACGCCCGCCCGGATAGCCGCGACAGCGACTCGGTTCTGGTGCGCTGGAATCACCACTTCACCGAGA
>JBBTKA010000086.1:0-6224 GCA_038059145.1 Pseudomonadota bacterium | reverse complement strand
CGCGAGCATCATCGCCGCACTGCTCACGCCCTTGCTGCCGTCGTCAAAAGTGTCGGCAGCAGAGCAAAGCGCCACGCGTCAACGGTTGATTCGACTGCTGCTCGATCAACATGGCACCGGTCGCATCCTGTTCCGTAACACTCGCAAGTCGTTGACAGGGTTCCCGAGTCGCACTGTCCATGCGCACCGACTGGAGTTGCCCGAGGCGTATGCAGAACTGCTGCAGCAGCACCCGGACAAGATCGACGCACACCTGAAACCCGAAACCGCCTTCATCAGCGCCGTCGCCGGACTGGACGATGATGAAGAGGCCCGTACCTTGCCCTGGACCTCGTTCGACGAGCGTGTGAAATGGCTGGTGGAATTCCTGCAGAGCAAGCGCGGCGAAAAGGTATTGCTGATCTGCGCCCAAGACGTCACTGCCATCAGTCTGGAGAAATACCTGCGCGTGAATGCCGGTATCCGCAGCAGCGTGTTCCATCGGCATATGGATCTGCTCGATCGCGATCGCGCTGCAGCCTATTTCGCCGGTACCGAGAGCAGCGCCCAGATTCTGGTGTGCTCAGAGATCGGCAGCGAGGGCCGCAACTTTCAGTTCTGCCGCCATCTCGTGTTATTCGACCTGCCCCTGAATCCGGACTTGCTGGAACAACGCATCGGCCGCCTCGACCGCATCGGTCAAAAACACACGATTCAGATTCATCTGCCGTTGTTTGCAGGCAGCGCTCAGGAGGTTCTCTATCACTGGTACCAGGACGCGCTTAATGCCTTCGAACAAGTCGCCCCGGCTGCCTACCGTATCTATCGACAGCACAGCGACACACTGCATACCTTCATGCTGGCAGGTGACGCCAAGGCTCCCGCGTTCAAGACCTTTGTTGCAGAGGCTCGCGCGCTGAACGCCGAGCTCAACGCCGAATTGGAACACGGCCGCGATCGACTGCTGGAGATCAACTCCTTCAACAAGGAGATTGCGGAGCGCACCGTGCAGCAGATTCGCGAATTTGAATCTGCCTGCACGCCAGAGGCGTACATGAAGGAGGTATTCGACACCTTCGGCATCCATTACGAACACAACTCGGATGACAGCTACGCGGTGCAACCCACCGAAGAGATGATCGTATCGTCGTTCCCTGCCCTGCCCGACGATGGCATGGACGCGACCTTCAACCGTCAGCTCAGCTTGCACCGTGAAGACATTCAATTCCTCACCTGGCAACACCCCATGGTGCGCGGTGCCATCGATATGGTGCTGGATTCGCCGCAGGGTGGCGCGGCGGTAAGTCTGCTGAGGGCGCGTGATCTGCGTGATCTTGAAGGCGACGAGGCGGATCTGGCGGAACATGAGTTCATCGTCGAGGCGATCTTCCGCACACTTGCTCCAGCGCCGAAGCATCTGCAGATGTCGAGATTTCTACCCACCACCAGCTTCCATTTCACGCTGGTGCCAGAGGTTGAAGGCGAGCGCAGCGGCGTTGTGAAGCTCGGCAAGGCGCGGCAGAAATTGCGTTTTATCGACAAGCATGAGGCGGCTGCATTGGTCAGTGAACAGCAGTCACGCATCAGCCAATTGCTGCAACAAGGCGAGAAGCGCGCCCAGCTGCAGATGAGCGAGGCGGTCAACGCCGCCGCCGCGAGCATGCTGCAGGTACAGACGGGCGAGATCAAGCGCCTGGTGGCACTCAAACAGGTCAACCCCAATGTGCGCGAATCAGAACTTGAATACCTGAAAGAACAAACACTGCAATTGCATCAATGCATGAAGCAGGCCAGCGTCGAGCTGGTGGCCGTGCATGTGATATTCACGCAGTAATTCACCCAGCGAGAGAACACGATAATGAGAACTGAACACACTGATCAGGCGACTGGCACCTGCCACCCGGCCTTCGAGTGGATCCGCAGTCAGCGCATTCCCACGTTGAACGTCGACATGCAGGAGTATCGCCATCGCGTCACCGGTGCCCTGCACTTTCACCTGGCCGCCGATGACGTCGAAAATGTCTTTCTGGTGGGTCTGCGTACGGTACCGATGGACTCCACCGGAGTGGCCCACATTCTCGAACACACGGTGCTGTGTGGCAGCCAGAAATACCCGGTGCGTGACCCGTTCTTCATGATGATCCGCCGCTCCCTCAACACCTTCATGAATGCGTTCACCAGCAGCGATTGGACGGCGTATCCATTTGCCAGCAAGAACCGCAAGGACTTCAACAATCTGCTGGAGGTTTATCTGGACGCGGTGTTCTTCTCGCGTCTGCACGAACTGGACTTCGCGCAGGAAGGTCATCGCCTGGAATTCAGCGAGCCGGAAAACCCCGCGAGCGAGCTGCAGTTCAAGGGCGTCGTCTACAACGAAATGAAAGGTGCCATGAGCTCCACCAACTCGATCCTGTGGCACACCCTGAGCAAATATCTGTATCCAACCACCACCTATCACTACAACAGTGGTGGCGAGCCCGAACATATTCCCGACCTGAGCTATGCGGATCTGAAGGCCTTTTACGAGACCCACTACCACCCCAGTAACGCGGTGTTCATGACCTATGGCGACATTCCGGCCATCGAGCATCAACAGCGTTTCGAGGAACTGGCGCTGTCGCGTTTCGAGAAACTCGATATCCATATCAGTGTGCGGGACGAGAAGCGCTACTACGCACCGGTGCGTGTAGAGGAAAGCTACCCGCTGCAGGAAGAGGAGGTCGATGACGCCGAGGAAGCGGGCAGCAAGAACAAGACTCACGTGGTATTGAGCTGGCTGCTCGGCAAGAGCATCGATCTGAACGACATGTTCCAGGCCCAGCTGCTCTCCAGCGTGCTGATGGACAACAGTGCCAGTCCTCTCATGCAGGTGCTGGAGACCTGCGGGCTGGGCTCTTCGCCCTCCCCTCTGTGCGGCCTGGAAGACAGCAACCGCGAAATGAGCCTGATGTGTGGCCTCGAAGGCTGCGCCAGCGACGCCACCCCGGCGGTCGAGAAGCTGGTGCGCGACACCCTAGAGCGCATCGCCGAACAAGGCATTCCAGAAGAACAGGTCGAGGCTGCACTTCATCAGTTGGAGCTGCATCAACGTGAGATCACGGGTGACAGCCATCCCTACGGACTGCAGCTGATCATCGCCAGTCTGTCCAGCGCGATCCACGGCGGTGATCCGATCAATCTGCTCGACATCGATCCCGCACTGGCCAGGCTGCGTGAACAGATCAAAGACCCCGCGTTCATTCCCGGTTTGATCAGGCGCCTGTTGATCGACAACCCACATAACGTCGTCTTGACGCTGCGCCCGGATACGCAGCTTGCGGAACGCCAGAGCGCTGGCGAGCAGCGCAAACTGCAGGAAATCAAGAACAACCTGGCGCCGGAAGAGGCGCAGGCCATCGTCGAGCGCAGCAAGCGCCTGGCAGAGCGCCAGGAGGCACAGGATGATCCGTCAATTCTGCCCAAGGTGGGCCTGGAAGATGTACCGGCCGACTTGCCTCAGCTCACCGCGACCAAGACCGTCATCACGTCCGCGCACCGCTCCATGCCCGTAGACTTCTACGCGCAAGGCACCAATGGCCTGTGCTATCAACAGGTGGTGGTGGACTTGCCAGCGCTTGACGACGAGTTACTGGCATTGCTGCCCTATTACAGCAGCTGTCTGCCAGAGTTCGGTGTCGGCAAGCGCAGCTATGCCGAGGTGCAGACCTGGCAGTCCAGAATCAGCGGTGGCGTCAACTACTACGCCAACATCCGCAGCCAGATCAACGACGAGCAGCAGAGCAAGGCCATCCTGGTGCTCTCCAGCAAGGCGCTGCAGAGCAATCACGAGGCGCTTTCCGAGCTGCTCGCCGAGACTTTTACCCACTGTCGTTTCGATGAAGCAAAGCGGTTGCGCGAGATCATGGACCAGATCACGGCACGCCGTGACAGCAGCATCACCGGCCAGGGCCACTCGTTGGCGATGTCGCTGGCGAGCAGCGGCATGAGTCCCAGCGCCCGTCTCAGCCACCAATTCACCGGACTCGCCGGCATCAGCACCCTGCGTGCTCTGAGCAAATCGCTCAAGGTCAGCAAGGAGGCGAAAGCACTTCTGGAACGCTTCCAGGCTATCCACGAGCTGGTCATGAGTGCTCCGCGCCGCTTCCTTCTGGTCGGCGAGGCGGCGCATCAGGATGCCCTGACCTCGACACTGGCGCAGCGCTGGGGCCAGCTGGCCGACGGCACGAATGCTGCCTCTTCTGGTCTGCTACTGCCGCCGGTGCGCGAGAAGGTTCGGCAGATCTGGACCACCAACACCCAGGTCAACTTCTGCGCCAAGGCTTATCCGACGGTGCCCGCTGCGCATCCGGATCACGCCACACTGACCGTGCTGGGGGGCTTCCTGCGCAACGGCTTCCTGCATCGCAGCATTCGTGAACAAGGTGGTGCCTACGGTGGTGGTGCGGATCAGGATGCCAATTCGGCGGCCTTCCGCTTCTATTCCTACCGAGACCCGCGTCTGAGCGAGACACTGCACGACTTCGATCGCGCCATAGAATGGGTGCTGCAGGAGACGCATGAATGGCGTCAGGTAGAAGAGGCAATCCTGGGGGTTATCAGCGCCATGGACAAGTCTTCATCTCCGGCCGGCGAGGCAAAACAGGCGTTCTACAACGACCTGTTCGGACGTACCCGAGAGCAGAGACTGGCTTACCGACGCCAGGTTCTGGCAACTCAGGTCGAAGATCTGCAACGCGTGGCACGCCTTTATCTGCAGCCGGAGAAGGCAAGTATTGGTGTGATCAGCAATCCTCAGCAACTGAAATCAGTGCAGAATCTGGGACTGGAGGAGTTCTCCATATAAATAAAATATTCTTTATATTCATATGGTTATTGAGTGCTTTGAAAGGAAGGAGGCACGTGTACCAGAAGTCCTGAAAAATAATTCAAATATTTTTCTGCAAGTGCTGGAACTAAGAAGGAACGGCACAGTCAGACAGTATGTAGGTAGATTGCAGACAAAATTGTGGGTTTTGTTTCATTTTATCTCTCCCTTGATAGCAGTAACTTAAGCCCAACCTCTGGTTGGGCTTTTTTTTGCCCGCGTTTCATAGAACCCGGCTAGATCGCCATGTACCGATAGTTATTCCCCACGGCTCGCCATGATAGTGTCGTATGCTGTCTTGATCTCCTGGGTCTTCTTCGTCGCCATTTCCATCATCTCTTCCGGCAGGCCTTTGGATACCAGTTTGTCTGGATGATGCTGGCTCATGAGTTTGCGATAGGCTTTCTTGACCTCCGCTGTCTCCGCATTGGCAGTCAGGCCGAGCACCTTGTAAGCGTCGCTGAGTTTCCGCGCCGGCGTCTCATCGGTGTTGAATCGGTACTGGGCGCTCATGCGCATCACGAGCCGGTCGTAGTCCGCCTTGGCATAGCCGAGACTGGTGGCAATCGATTCCAGCACACGTCGTTCGGCTGGGTCCATTTGTCCATCGGCGAGCGCGGTCGCTGTGAGAATCTCCAGAAACATCTGAATCAGGTTGCGGCGGCGATGGCACTCCTTGCGGAACTGCTCCAACACCTGGGCGTAAGGAAATGCCGGCTGTTTGCCCTGCTCGAAAAGGCTGACGGCGAGTTTCTTCTGCGCCGCTTGGAGCTGCATCTGCCCCATCACCTGTTCGGCCAGCGATATTTCGTCGCGGCTGACCTTACCGTCGGCTTTGGCGATATAGCCCATCAATGAGAACACCGCCGTGAAGAAGGCGGTCTGCACGCGCTCGTTCGTCTGCGGGTCCGCGGCGCCGAGCAAGGCGTCGTCGGCCGTGATGCGATCCATACCGTTATCGAAATAATTACCGAGGGCTGCGCCCAGCACCGCTCCCAGAGGTCCACCCATCACGAACCCGAATGTCCCGCCTATCACCTTGCCCCACCAACTCATCCGCTATCTCCCTTCTCTTCGCTCTCTGTTGTTTTCGATCAACTCAGCAGCCTGCCGAACCAGCCCATTTCCAGATCGGCACGGCATTGTCCCAACTGCGCCTCGTAACGATCGGCGTTGTTCTGCACGCGCTCGGCCGCGTCCAGCAACCACTGTTTGCCCTCATAAGTGCGCCGGTCGAAGCCGGTAATCGGCGGCGGCGCCTTGTTGAGTGAAATCTTGGGCGCCGATGGCTTCTGCGGCACATGTTGAATGGCTTGTTGAGGCAGCGAAACCAATGAGGCGCTCATCTTGAGGGCACGTTTACCCAGAGGCCTGATGGAGC
>JBBTKA010000085.1:0-8772 GCA_038059145.1 Pseudomonadota bacterium | reverse complement strand
CTCGCATTCCAAAATATTGTGCATTCCATACTAGAACCCTATAAGCCAAGCGCTTCCAGGGCCTTGCTGGCAGCCTGCTGCTCTGCCACTCGGCGGTTGACACCTCGACCGAAGGTGCACTCACTCAGGAGCCCGATTTGACAGGAGACAAGGAAATCCTGTTCGTGCTCCTCACCATCTATCGACACGACCTTATATACAGGCAATGGCATACACCTGGCTTGCAATAATTCCTGCAATCGAGTCTTGGAATCTTTGGCGGTGACCGCAGACAAATCATTATCAAGAAGATCACTGTACAGGCCCAGGACAATGGTTCGGCAAACCTCCAATCCACCATCAAGGTAAATTGCGCCAATCACTGCCTCTACCGCATCGGCAAGAATTGACTCGCGTTTTTTGCCACCACTCTTGAGTTCCCCCGGCCCAAGCAAGAGAAGCTCTCCCAGACGCAACCTCGTCGCAAGATCAGCCAATGTCTGCTGATTCACTAGAAGAGATCTCTTGCGACTCAGAGCGCCCTCAGGGGATTCCGGGAACCGCCGCAACAACTCGTCCGCAATCAGAAAACCAAGAATGGAGTCCCCAAGAAATTCCAGACGCTCGTTGTTGGCGCGGGCAGCACTACGATGAGTCAGAGCCAATTCGGCCAGTGAACGATCAGCAAACCGATACGAAAAATGCTTCTCTAGCTGACGGACGCTGTCGGCCATCTATTCTACGCGGTCATTAAAAGAGACCACGATATCCACGTTGGAGAACAACGGAATGCGCCGTTCATATTTGAAGGAAATCACCGAAACACCGTCACTGATGGAAGTGGTGATGCTATTGATATCGAACTCACGGACATTGTTGATTGCGAGGCCACGACCAACCTCTTCACGCACCTCAGCCTGCGTCATGCTGGACGCACGTCCGCTCTCGACCATATCCTCTGCAAAACCTTTGACAAAATTGTGATCTATATACACAGGCAGGACCTTCAACCCGAAGGTCAGGAAGCAGACCAGAACAATCAGGGTCATCAACAGGCCAAATTTGGAGAAGCCCCGCTGAGCCACAGGCAGAGACAGATTCTTCATAGCACCGACAATTCTACCGTCATTAACACCGCTCATAACACCACCTTTTGTCTATGGAAATTGAACAATGAAGAACCGTTATCTCATTGCCCAGTGGGTATTCTAGTGCTCTTTCAGTCAGTTACCGCGATGCAGTCGGCGTTTCAGCGAATCAGACCATTGCGGTCAAAAGTCGGCAGACCCCAGCCCGGCTCCTTGTGCATCCAGACCGCAAATGCTTTGCCTACGATATTCTGCTCGGGTACTGGGCCCCAGACGCGACTGTCAGCACTGTTGTCCCGATTGTCTCCCATCATGAAATAATGTCCTTCAGGCACTACCCAGACATTTCTTCCGCCATCTCTCGCCGGAGTGCTGACAATTTGCGTCTGATGCTGAACTTCGCCAAGCGTCTCGTTCAAGAGGATCCCCGACTGTTCCATGCCATTGGGCATTTCGATCTGCACGCTGCCGATGGTCTCCGACATGATCTGCTCGCCATTCACACTAAGGACTTTGTTTTCGTAGCGTATGGTGTCACCCGGCAGACCTACAATTCGCTTGATAAAGTACCGCTTGTCGTGTGGAGGAATGAATACCATGACCTCGCCACGCTTAGGCTCGTTCATTTCAACAATCTTGGTTCCTACAACGGGCAGTCGTAGACCGTAGGTGTATTTGTTGACCAGGATGAAATCGCCCACTTCCAGCGTTGGAATCATGGAACCGGAAGGGATTTGAAAAGGCTCGACGAGAAAAGAGCGCAAGACCAGAACAATCAACAGAACTGGCAAGAACGATTTTGCATATTCGACAACGACGGGCTCTTGCTCTGCTGCAGCAATCGCCTGTCTGATAGCATCGCTTTCGACAGTCTGTGCCTTGCGCAAGCGATCCGCAGACGCCTTGCGTGGGCCGGCCAACACAAGCCGATCATACAAAGCGACGCATCCAGAGATAACCACCAGAATCAGCAATACCAACGAAAAATCAATATCCATCAACTGTCAACCTTCAGCACCGCGAGGAATGCCTCCTGGGGAACTTCGATATTCCCCACTTGCTTCATTCGCTTCTTGCCAGCCTTTTGCTTCTCCAAGAGTTTCTTCTTGCGACTCACGTCACCGCCGTAGCATTTGGCAGTCACATTCTTGCGCAAGGCCTTGACTGTCTGTCTTGCAATGATCTGTCCGCCAATGGCGGCCTGAATGGCCACATCATACATTTGCCGCGGAATCAGTTCCTTCATTTTCTCGACCAGCAGCCGCCCCTTGTGATGGGCCTGATCTCGATGCACGATAAGAGCCAACGCATCTACGCGATCACCGTTAATCAACACATCCAGCCTGACAAGATTAGCGGGCTCGAAGCGAATGAAATGATAATCCAGAGATGCATAACCACGACTGGCAGATTTCAGTTTATCGAAGAAATCGAGCACCACCTCGTTCATTGGCAATTCATAGCGCAGTGACACCTGTCTTCCTATGAACTGCATATCGCGCTGCACCCCTCGACGACTGATGCAGAGATTTATAATGTTGCCGAGATATTCATGAGGAACCAGGATGCTCGCAAGCACAATCGGCTCACGCATCTCATCGATAGAAGTCACTGCTGGCAATGCCGATGGGCTGTCCACGCGCACGGTCTTGCCATTGGTCAAAAGCACTTCGTATACGACCGTTGGTGCAGTGGTAATCAAAGAAAGATCGTATTCCCGCTCCAACCGTTCCTGAATGATCTCCATGTGCAACATGCCGAGGAAACCACAGCGGAAACCAAAACCCAGCGCATCGGAACTCTCGGGCTCATAGTACAGCGACGCATCATTGAGCGTGAGCTTCTCAAGAGCATCACGGAAATTCTCGAAATCGTCAGAGGAAACGGGGAACAAGCCTGCATAGACCTGTGGTTGTATCTTTTTGAATCCTTCCAGGGCGTCTACATTGGGAGTCGAAGCATGAGTCAACGTATCACCAACAGGAGCGCCCTTGATTTCCTTGATGCCCGCCACGACGAAGCCCACTTCCCCGGCTCTCAGTACGTCAGTCTCTAACCGCTTGGGAGTAAATACCCCGACACCGTCGACCAGGTGCGCTTTTCCGATAGACTTGGCAATAATCTTGTCGCCCTTTCTCAGGGTGCCATGTTTAACACGGACCAGAGAAACGACGCCCAGGTAATTGTCGAACCAGGAGTCAATTATCAGTGCCTGCAATGGCGCATCAACATCTCCAACGGGAGGCGGAACCAGACGAATCAATTCCTCAAGAATGTCGACGATGCCCATCCCGGTCTTCGCGCTTGCGCACACTGCGGCAGACGCATCGATTCCAATAATTTCCTCGATCTCCTGACGCACCTTGTCAGGCTCGGCCTGGGGAAGATCCATTTTGTTCAACACAGGTATGACTTCAAGTCCCTGCTCAATGGCTGTGTAACAAGTGGCTACGGATTGAGCC
This sequence comes from Pseudomonadota bacterium, assembly GCA_038059145.1. GTDB lineage: Bacteria > Pseudomonadota > Gammaproteobacteria > Pseudomonadales > Pseudohongiellaceae > UBA5078. The sequence continues at coordinate 5,243 of JBBTKA010000085.1, read as the reverse complement.
TCAACCCCCTGCCCAGCATCCACGACCAATAAAGCGCCTTCGCAAGCGGCGAGAGAACGGGACACCTCGTAGGTAAAGTCAACGTGGCCAGGCGTATCAATGAAGTTAAGCTGATATTTGCGCCCATCTTTTATGCTGGTGTAGTAGAGCGTGACGCTTTGCGCTTTGATGGTAATACCACGCTCACGCTCGATATCCAGTGAGTCGAGCACCTGCTCGTTCATCTCACGCTCTTCCAGTCCGCCGCAGGTCTGAATGAAGCGGTCTGCCAGCGTGGATTTCCCGTGGTCGATGTGTGCAATTATCGAAAAATTGCGAATACTGCTTAAATCACTCACTTGATAGGATCACAACTTGAACAAAATTAATGGGGGCTGACTTTCCGGATTAACCGTCAAAAGCACCTCGAAAGGCTCCAGATAACCGGATTTGAGCTGAAAATCAGGGCGCAAGTCTACAGTATTAGGTCAGGACTGTCAGTGGAATTTTAGGGGAAGCGCCGCAGTGACCGATTGAAAAACATGGTCGATTTCGTGGCGATCCGGCGCAAAATCCGCTGCTGGGATTGGCGCCGGGGCAACATAATTCAGTGGCTTATTCGAGCTGCAGTACCAAGGTAGTACCACGTCCTTCTCTGACAATGCGTATTGGAATAAAACCGGACCTCGGCAGTGCATCTGCCACGCGGGCGAATTCAGTCATGTTGGGCACGGCTTCCTTGTTAAGCTCGACAATCACGTCTCCAACCGCCAAGCCGGCATCGGCAGCCGGGCCATCCAGAAGCTCCTCCACCCGAACTCCTGATACCCCTGAGACTTCCTGTGCCTCTCTACCGAGCTCGCTAACTGAAATACCCAGACTGTTGGTGCTTGGCTCTTCCTCAGGGGTTCGGGACGCAGTGACACCAATTCCTGGCAAACTTCCAACGACGACCGGCAAGGTGATAATTTCACCGTCGCGCATGATGGTCAGCTGCGCTCGAGTTCCTGGACGTACCTGCCCGACATAGAATGGCAACATCGAAGACGCTTCAATTTCGCTGTCGTTGAAAGCAATGATGATATCGTTATTCAGAACTCCCGCCTCTTCGGCAGGGCTACCAGGCTGTACTTCGTCGACAAATGCACCGCGCGGGCGCGGCATCTGGAAAGCCTCCGCGAGCGCGTAATCAACATCCTTGATCAGGACGCCCAAGAGACCCCGGCTTACTGTGCCGCTTTCGCGCAGTTGTTCTACCACATTGAGGGCGACATTACTGGGAATTGCAAAAGAGACCCCGTTGGAGCCCCCAGAACTGCTGAGGATTTGCGAGTTTATCCCTATCACCTCGCCATCGAGATTGAAGAGCGGCCCTCCAGAATTTCCCTGGTTGATAGCGACATCGGTCTGTATGAAGGACACGTAACTAGTCTGGTTACCTGGAACAGTTCTCCCTTTGGCACTGACAATGCCTGCTGTCGCAGAGAACTCCAATCCGAATGGAGACCCAATTGCCAACACCCACTCTCCCACTCTGACCCGCTCCGAATCTCCAAAGCTGACTGCAGGAAGACCGCTTGCCTCGATTTTGAGAAGCGCCATATCCGATAACTCATCGGTGCCTATGACCTCGGCTTGAAAAACCCGACGATCATTCAAAGTCACCGTGATTTCATCGGCATCAACGACGACATGATGATTGGTAATCAGGTAACCGTCTTCGGAAATGATGAAACCTGACCCCACGCCACCGCGTGGACGACTTGGAGCCTCTTCCAGATCTGGAGGAACGTCGCCATCGGGACTCAGGCGACGCAACAGCTCCTCGATGTCTCTGTCACGCCCACCAGCACTTGGCTCCGGACGCTGAATTGTCGCTATGTTGACTATCGTAGGTGCATTCTTTTCGACGAGATCGGCAAAGTCCGGGAGAGATGCCGCTGCTGCCCCAGTTGCAGCAAGACCGGCAATCAAAGAAAGGAGTAATAGCGATACTCCTGTGAACGTCGAACTTCGTTGCAAATTTTTCATCTCTTCACCTTCAGATCGCAGAACAACAATATCTTGAGCAGCCCACACAACTCATTGTGCACCGGGGGTAAAGTACAGCGCACAATCGTATGGAGCAAGCTTTGTCTGCATGACAAAGAACCGGAGTGGATAATTCAGACGCTGCAGGGAGAGTTTTTACGGATTGAGATTGGCGAAACAACAAGCGACAAGCCTGTTGTTTCGCACAACAGAATTAATTGCCGATCTGATTAACCTGGCGGATCAATTGAGAATCCTGGAGGATGTTAAATTGCGGCACACCCGCGGCTTCGTCACGATATTGAATTGATACACTGCGAATATAGTCGTCCAGACGCTGCTGCGCCTGCGCATCAAAACCGCTCGAACTTTCAAGCCTGGCTATACCGTCCGCGGACAGCATGGAAGACTCGACACCGGGACTCTTGTCTGCAATGGCTTGCTGCGGCACAGGGTCGAGCAGGACTGACTGCAGCCCGAGGAAGGCAACCAGCGCCACAGAGGCGGCAATCGCCACGCGGCCGGCAGACTCCCACCACTTTACCTTGTCCAACGGCTTATCTTTATTGAATGGCAGAGCGCTCTTCCCAAGGTAAGCAGGTTCCTCAGCGATCGCCTCAAGAATTCGAAGGGAGGCAGCATGAGACAAGGGTTGCATTTCTTCATTATGCAGCACCGAACGAGCTTCGTGAAAACGCCGCCAGGTCGCCAATAACGAAGGGTTGTCTGGCAGCTCCTTCAATAATCTACGTAACTCAAGATCGTCTGCTTCGTTATCCATCAACGCTGACAAAGACTCATCGAAGCACTTGCTTTGACTATGATCCAAGTTCATGCATAACCTCTGTTGACTTCACACCTACATCAGTTGAAATTCCGGGTGGAAAATCTCGACTCAGATTTCCATTTCTCACCGTTTGACCACGGATTCTCAAGATCGTTCCGGCTTTATTTACAACAATTCTCTAATCTTTTTATCGATTGCTTCACGGGCTCTGAAAATTCGAGATCTGACTGTCCCCACAGGACAATCCATTATTTCGGTAATATCTTCATAACTCAAACCAGAAAATTCACGGAGCGTAAATGCAGTCCGCAAATCCTCCGGGAGGTCTTCAATGGCCTGGTTTATAATTCTCTGCAGATGTTCTCTTTCCAGATTGGCGTCCGGCGTATCGATATCACGAAGTGCCGGTGTATCTTCTGCCAATTCTGCGTCATCCATATCGACATCGAGACTGGGTGGGCGCCGCCCTTTGGATACCAGATAATTCTTCGCAGTATTGACAGCAATTCTATAGAGCCAGGTGTAGAAGGCGCTCTCCCCGCGGAATAGATCCAGCGCACGGTAAGCTTTTATAAAAGCCTCCTGCGATACATCTTCCACCTCGTGAGGATCCTTCACAAAGCGAGCAATCAGTGCTGCTACTTTATGCTGATAGCGAAGCACCAGAAGGTTAAACGCAACCTTCTCCCCACTTAGAACCCGATCCACGAGCTGCTGATCAGTATCGTTCTTCATACAGCCCCACTCCGCAACGAAGGCCGGCGATCAAGCAGAATGGATTTTTGCTTCTTCAAAAGACAAACCAGAGGGATAATCAAATTATTCGCCATTTAAGCAGTCGAGGCTGATGCCGGAACAAGGCATTCAGTCGTGATGGCACACGATGCCAACCACGCTGTAAGATGAGCCCTTTAATTATATCTGCCAGATTCAGACGGCAAATTGTCCACCACAACAGTGAAAGAACCATTGCCACTATGAGCGCAAACAATAGCACATCCTTTTACGACTACGACATACTGATAATAGGCAGCGGTGCTGCGGGGCTTACACTTGCATTGAAGTCAGCGGACTTTGCCAAGGTAGCGGTCATAAGCAAAGGGCAACTCAGTCAAGGCGCGACGTACTATGCACAGGGCGGGATTGCCGCTGTCCTTGATGATGAGGACAGTATAGAAGCCCATATAGAGGACACTCTAAATGCTGGCTCGGGCTTATGTCATCTCGATATGGTGAGCCATGTCGTGGAGAACAGTGGCGAATGTGTGCGCTGGCTGGTTGAGCAGGGAGTCCCCTTTACAACTATCGCCCCAGACGAAGCGAAGGATGGTCCTGCCAGAGAGCCTTTGCAGCCTGGTAATCTAGCCCCACTGCACTTGACTCAGGAAGGAGGACACAGTCACCGACGAATCATTCATGCGACCGACGCCACCGGAAGAGCGGTGTTTGAAACACTAGCCTGGCGAGCCGCCAACAACAGCAATATCACGTTGTACGAAAACCGAGTTGCAATTGACCTCATCACACTCAACAAACTTGGCCTGGAGGGGGAGCAATGTGTTGGCGCCTACATCTTCAACCCGCAGACAAGTGCAGTGGATGTCTTTAGAGCAAAATTTGTCATTCTAGCCACCGGTGGCGCCAGCAAGGCCTACCTGTTCACGACTAATCCCGATGGCGCCACGGGCGATGGAATCGCAATGGCCTGGCGAGCGGGTTGCCGGGTTGCCAATATGGAGTTCAATCAATTCCATCCCACTTGCCTGTACCATCCGCATGCCAAATCTTTTCTTATCACCGAGGCTTTACGAGGAGAAGGCGCCGTCCTGGAACTGCCAGATGGCAGTCGCTTCATGGATAAATTCGACAGCCGGGGCGAATTGGCGCCGCGCGATATTGTCGCCCGGGCAATAGATCACGAAATGAAACGGCTGGGGTGTGATTGCGTGTACCTGAACATCACACACAAGCCTGCAGATTTCATAAAGGAGCATTTCCCGACAATTTACTCACGCTGCCTGAAGTACGGCATCGATATCACTAGGGAGCGCATACCCGTTGTGCCAGCAGCACACTATACCTGCGGCGGAGTCATGGTGGACAAACAGGGGCGGACCGATCTACCCAATCTATATGCTATCGGTGAAACCAGCTTTACGGGATTGCACGGTGCCAATCGCATGGCCAGCAACTCTTTGCTCGAGTGCTTTGTACTGGCTTTCAGTGCGAGCGATGATATTCGCAGGAAAATTGCCACCACCAGCACTCCCGACGAAATTCCCCAGTGGGACGAAAGTCTCGTCACTCGCTCCAACGAAGAGATCATCGTCGCTCACAATTGGGACGAGCTGCGCCGATTCATGTGGGCTTATGTCGGTATTGTGCGCAAAGACGAGCGCCTGCAGAGAGCCAGGCGGAGAATTCAACTTCTGGAGCAAGAAACGAC
>JBBTKA010000084.1:0-8066 GCA_038059145.1 Pseudomonadota bacterium | reverse complement strand
TTGAAAATGGAAAACGCCTGCACGTGCCGCTGCGCATAGAAGGGGAAGTATTTGATCAACTCGGTGTGCAGGCCCGTAAACCGATAGTAGTCAACCAGTGCTCTTGTTGTCCCAGGTGCGAAACGCTCCCGATTCTCCAATACATCAGTTTGATAGCTTTCGTCTACTTGCGCGAGGTTATCCAGCTCGAGGTAATATTTCACCTTCGTCCAGGTTTTCAATCGCCACTTGTTGTATTCGCTACAGTAATGTTGCCACGCTGGATCAGGAATACGCTCTCGGTTGGAGAGATATTCCGTCGCCAGTGCATGACGAGTCGGCACCATGAAATCATAACCCGCCGTCCATAGTCTGGCAGAGTAGAGAAACTGTTCGGACGCATGTAAACCGTTATGAAGATTGGCATCGTAGGGGAGAGCGCGCTTGACGGACGACTCCATGAACAACATTGCGGCGCTGATTCCGAAGCTTGCTTGCGGAGTATTCGGAACCCGCACCAGCGTACCGTGCATCTTGATGTCATCCGCGCTGACTTCGCGGAAGCGATCTATTCTGCCAATCAGATTCAGACGTTCTGGATTGGTCATCTCCGGAATCGCAATCGGATAATGCGAAATAACAACCTTGTCACTCACCTCCCGGCAACGCGCAAACTCTTCCAGCAGAATCTCGTCCCAGTTCGCAAAGAAGCGGCTGTGGCAATCGATCTGCAGGAAAAAATCTTCATCGCGCAACAGCTTCTCGCAGCGATAGCGTGCGTAGATCGGACCGCGCGCCTCGGTGTAATGAAGCTTGTCGACCTGCACCCGTTTGATAGTGTCCAGCGCGGCAAATTCATCAACGCCATCAGCATTCTTCTTCGCAAGCTCAGGCGCATACTGCAGGCACACCCCGACGCTGACGCGCTCCGGAAACTTCGCCTGGCGAAACAGATCATTGACGGTGTTGACGACATCGCTGTCCATGAAACAGGCGATGGAGACAAAGATCTTTTTGTTTACATTTCTGTCCATGTTTAGAAACGCAGCGTGTATTTGAATTTGACGCTCAGATCGGACGTCGCCGACTCGAAGGAGTTGTCCTTGTCTTTGTCCTGAAGATTGTAATTAAGCACGATGAAGCCCTCCTGGCCCGCTCGTGGCACCCATTGCAAGCGGGTGTTCACCCCGACTTCTTCAGACAAATTGTCATACTGCACCAGACTCACCCAGTACAGCGTGGACGAGAACGCGACCTGTGTGGAAAGTGAGGTCAGGCGTGTAATGAAATCGCCCTGCGGCAGCGTGATGTCGTTCCAATCATAACTCATCGACATCACGAAATTGCGGGACTGCGTCCACGACAGCGAGCCGTTGAGGTTGTTGCGCTCGCCATTGTAGAAATCGCCCTGGGTCATGCTGAAGCGGCCCGAGAATTCCCGTTGTCCGGCGGTGTTGAATGCCACCGTGCTTTCATTGAAAGAGTAATTGCCAGGCTGGATCAGCACGCGCCTGTCCGGCGCGTTGTATACAGCGAAAGCGTTGCGAACCACTTCCTTGTTGGTCTGATATTGAAAGCTCACGCGGTCGCGTGAATTGGTGTCAAGTTCCAGCAGGCGAAAGGCCAGCACCTGACTCTGCAGGCCGCCACCAATCACGTTCACCTTCTGGGCATCGATGCCGGTATAGGCCGTCTGCAGAAAGCTGTCGCGGAAGAAATGCGTGTAGCCCACATCGGCCGTGTAATCCTGAATATTGGCGCGGTTGATGTAACCCATCGCCGGATTGAAGTTCGCTTGCACTTCCTTGAAGCCGATGCCGCCGCGCAGCCCGGTGTTGTTGGGCGAGCGCAGTGCCAGACCATAGGCGGCATCGTCGCCACTCAGGCCAGGCGTGTCAGAACGCTGGTACCATACATCGCCTTCTATGGTCTGACCGCCTGCCAGACGCGTGTTCTGGTAACGGAAATCCAGCCCGTATACCGAGTTGTCGCGGTTCGAGGCCGGGTCACCGTCGGTGAAGATCATGCCGACGCTGGACTCTGCCATGACGTTCGCCGACATGCGTCCGATGAACAGATTGGACGCATCCACCGCACCGAACTCATCCTGCTTGATGGCCAGCGTGCCGATGTTCCAGCGCCCTACGCGGCCACTGATGCGCCCGCCGTACTCGATATCCACGGGTGCGCCGCTCTGGCTCAGGCCTAGCTTGCGCGAGAAATAGGGCCGCGCATTTTCACGCGCCGCGCGGGACTCCGCAGAGTTGCCGAAGCCTCCCCCGATGCTGCCGAACTGGAACAGGTCGGAGTCATTCAGGAAGAAGTCGCGCTTCTCCGGGAAGAACAGGTTGAAGCGGGTCAAGTTGACCTGGCGGTTGTCCACCTCGGTGGCCGAGAAGTCCGTGTTGATGGTCAGCGCCGCGTTTAGCGATGGCGTCAGACGATAGAACGCATCCAGCGAGGGGTCGGTCTGCGTGTTGGTGGTATTGAGCGAGAAGTTCTTGTGGCGGCTGGTGGAGAACGATGGCACCAGGTCCAGCCCCACGCCCTGATCCATCCCTTCCAGTCCTGTCACCAGTCCCGAGATGCTGGGGTTGTAGGTGCGGTTGTAGGACACCCACGCCATCTCCTCGCCCCGGCGACGAATACCGCGCCCGAAGTTGAAACCCCAGGTGTCGATGCTCGGATCAAAGGGCAGGGACTTGAAGGGAATCTCCAATTCGGCAATCCAGCTGTTGCCATCGACGCTGGTGGCGGTGTCCCAGATGGTGCTCCACTCGATCTGAAACGAGTTGACGCTGGTGTACAGCGCCTCATGGCGCGCGGCATTGAGATTGGTCTCGAAGCGGTAGCCGGTGCGCTGCGTATTGAAGGGGTCGAGAATCACCACCAGCCGGTCGTCCGAGCCCATGCCCTGCCCGTGGCGAATCACCGGCGCCGCGATCAGATCGGGTTCGCTGTCGTACATGCGTGCCGCGATATACATCGCGTCATCGTCATAGACCACATACACCTCGGTGCGCTCGCTAGGTTCAGTCTGATTACCGGGGCGTATCTGATGAAAATCGGTGATCGGCTCGGCCTGCTGCCAGACGGCGTCGTCCATCTTGCCGTCGATGACCGGAGGAGTCGCGACGCGCACGGCGCGCACCTGCTTCTGGGCAGTGGCAGGAACGGTCTCAGTGATCTGGGCCTGAGTGACGGCACTCACGAGTGCAGTCGTGGTGGCAATAAGTGCGCAGGTGGCGAGGCGCGGCGAAACGGGTTTGAACATCGTCCTGGAATCCTGAGGTGTTTTGTAAGGTGGAATTACCTGGCAAAGAAGTGCCTGGCAATGAAGTACTTAGCAAGAGTACGGAGGCCGCCGGATTTTCTTACAGCGGCGCTTGAAGAATCCCTAGCTGTATAAGCGACTCCCGCACCACACCCTGGCGCGCGGGGCCGAAACTCTCCGCTGGTGCATTGGCGTGCAGCAGCGAAGTGAAGAAATAGACATTGTCCGTGGTCTCCACCCAGCCGGCCCACCAGCCGGTGTTGTCCTGATTCTCCAGCGTGGCCCAGCCGGTCTTGGCGCGCAGCACGTAACCGTCGCCTTCTTCCGTGACCATCATCTCCTTCACCGCCGTCATGCTCTGTTCTGAGAAAGGCAGTTCGTTGCGATACAGGCGCACGAGAAAGTCGACTTGCTGGCGTGGCGAGACACGCAGCCCCCCGGTCAACCAGAATCTGTCGATGCCGCCGGAAATATCGCGATTGCCGTAGCCCACCGCATCGATGAATCCCTGCATGCGCTCGGCACCGACGCTCTTCACCAGCTGCTGAAAATGAGGCACCGACGAGAGCCGAAACGCCGATTGCAGATCGAGATCGCGATTGGTCTCGGTGCGGCTGCGCTGTACGCCATCCCATGCAATCACGGTGCTTTTGTCGGCGATCACGCCGGTTTCCAGTGCCGCCATTGCGCTGAAGATCTTGAAGGTGGAAGCCGGCAGAAAAGTCTGCTCGACGCTCTCCGCATGCCCGGCCATAAACGCATTGTTGTGAAGATCATAGATCAGCACGCTGCCTTCGAAGCCTGTGGCATCGACGATCGCGCGCAGCTCCGGCACCTCCTCGACCATGGCGATTGCTGGTGTTTGGGCATAGGTGCCCTGGAAGCCGAGGGCAAGAATCATCAAAAGAAATCGCGAGAAGAAATTCTGCACAGCAAGTGCTCCTTGCATTCAAATTACAGGGGAATTGGTGTTGGCCAGATCGACGAGCGCCTGCCCGGTGAGGCGGTAGCGCACCCACTCATCCTGTGGCGCCGCACCCAGTGACTGGTAAAACTGAATCGCGGGCTCATTCCAGTCGAGCACGCTCCACTCCAGTCGTCCGCACTCGCGGGCAACTGCGAGCTGCGCGAGATGCACGAGCAAGGCCTTGCCTGCTCCGTAGCCGCGATACTCTGGCGACACATAAAGGTCTTCCAGATAGATGCCATTCCTGCCCAGCCAGGTCGAGTAGCTGGTGAAGAATACGGCAAATCCCACCGGCACATCATCGATGCTGCAGATCAGTGCCTCTGTGGGCGAGTGCTCGCCAAACAGCGTTCTGACGATATCTGCCTCACTGGCGACGACTTCGTGCTCGGCTCGCTCGTAAATCGCTAATTGTGTGATGAAACCCAGAATGAGGGCGGCGTCTGCGGCAGTGGCCGGACGGATGGTGATGGTTGTCAAAAACGGCTCCAGAAGGTGCAGGTAGAGAGTATGTTTATGCGGCGGGCGGCGCCAGGACGATCTTGTATTGTTCGCCGCCAACTTCGATGAGATCGCCCGACTTGATCTTGTTTCGGCGCCGGGTCTCGATGTTGCCATTGACCATGACATTGCCCTCATCGATGACAGCCTTGGCCGCCGCACCGCTGTCGACGATGCCTTCGAATTTCAGAATCTTGTAGAGCTCGACGGGCTCGTGGTTGATCAGTACGTCTTTCATGAGTTTCCTTGAGTGTTGGTTTTCAGCTCTTCTTAGATCTTCTTAGCCTTTCTTGAGAACAGCGCCGGCGGCAGTATCCTCGATCTCGAAGCCCAGCGCACGCACCTCCGCGCGCAGGCGATCGGCATCCTGCCAGCGTTTTTCGCGGCGCGCGATTTCGCGCTCGGCCAACAGATGCTGGGCGTTCTCGGGAATCACGACCGCTGTCGGTTGCCACTGCGCCAGATCCAGCCCGAAGACCTCGTCGAAGCGCAGCAGAGTGGCCTTCTTGCTGCCCGCGCTAAGCTCGGAATGCACCAGCTCCCAGGTCAGCGCCAGTGCGCGGGCAGTATTCAAATCGTCATTCACACACGTGAGAAAGCGCTCCATAAAAGCGGCATCTTCCGTTGTTGGCTGGCCCCATTCATGACTCGCCCGCCGCAGACGCTCCAGCGCGGTGGCCGCCGCATCGAGCCCTTCCCAGCTGAAATTCAGATTGCTGCGATAGTGGGCGGTCAGGCACAACAGCCGATACGCCATCGGGTCGTAGCCGCGCTCGATCAGCGAGGCGATGCGCAGAAATTCTCCCGACGACTTCGCCATCTTCGCGTCGTCCACCTGCAGGAAATAACCATGCAGCCAGTAGTTGGCGAGGCGCGTGCCATAACAGGCCTGGGCCTGCGCGATCTCGTTCGTGTGATGCACGGGAATGTGGTCCTGCCCGCCGCAGTGGATGTCGAACAGCTCGCCGAGATAACGCGCCGACATCGCCGAACACTCGATGTGCCAGCCGGGAAATCCGCGACCCCAGGGGCTGTCCCATTCCATCTGCCGCTGTTGGTCCTGCGGACTGAACTTCCATAGAGCGAAGTCGGTGGGCAGACGCTTCTCGCCCTTGTCCACGCGCGCGCCTTCCTTCAGCCCTTCGATATCGAGAGGAGCCATATGACCGTAGTCAGAAAGTTTGGACGTATCGAAGTAAATGCCATCCGAGGTGCGATAGGCGAAACCACCGGCCTCGATCTGTTCGATGGCTTTGATCTGCTCTGGAATATGATCGGTGGCGCGACACCACACGTGCGGCTCCTCGATGTGCAGATGCTGCAGATCCTGCTTGAAGGCCTGCGTGTAAAGCTCGGCGATCTGCCAGGCTGTCATGCCGGTGCGCCGTGCCCCGGCCAGCATCTTGTCCTCGCCGGAATCGGCATCGGAAACCAGGTGCCCGACGTCCGTGATATTGACGACATGCTTCACACGATAGCCGTTGAACTCCAGCACGCGCCGCAGCACATCTTCGAACAGATAGGTGCGCAGATTGCCGATGTGTGCATAGTCATAAACGGTGGGGCCGCAGGCATACAGACTGACCACGCCAGGCAGCAAAGGTTTGAACTCGCGCAACTCGCGAGACCAGGTGTCGTAAAGGTGAAGCGTCATGAGGAAACTCATTGAGAAAAGCCTTGGTTCAGAAAAGCATTGGGTCCGATAAGCGGTGCATCAGATTGGCACGGGTTCAACTCGACAGTGGCGGCATCATAGGTCACGTAGTTTGGTACCGGCAAGCACCGCGCTGGCTCCAAGATAAATCATCCCGCTCACCCCGTTCTGCAGCCGTGGCAGTTGCATGCCCTGCACCATTCTCCCCAGCCAGCCTGCAAACAGCGCGTAACTGGTGTCAGATAACACGGCAAGGCCCCAGAAAATCGCCGACAGTGTCAGCACCTGCGACAGATACCCCGAGTCCGGAGAGACAAACTGGGGCAGAAAAGCACTGAAGAACAGAATGGTCTTGGGATTGGTGAGGGAAATCCAGAAGCCGCGCTGCACAGACGCCAGCGCAGAGAGTGGCGGCACCTCCCGTTGTTCGAACGCATCGCGCAGATGTCGCAGGCCAAGCAACAGCAGCCAGGCAACGCCGAACCATTTCAACACCAGAAAGCCCGAGCTGAGCGTCTCGACGAACCACGCCGTGCCCAACGCTGCAATCGTCAACTGCGCGAGCATGGCCAGACTGGTGCCCGCCACAGTCTGCAGTCCCCTCGCGCGTCCATGGGCGATGCTCGTGGACACAATCGCCAGAACGTTGGGGCCGGGCATGATAATCAAGCCCACTGAGAGAAGGATAAACAGCGTGAGATCCATGAAAAGGCTCCGGGTAATTCGCCGCGCTTAAACACCCAACAGATCGGGAAACAAACCCTTGAGCCCGCCCGCAATGATTTCAATCGCGATGGCCGCCAGAACCAAACCCATGATGCGTGCAAACACATTCACGGCCGTCTGGCTCAGGTAGCGGGAAATATACTTCACCGAGCGGAACGCGAGAAACAGCAGCGCACACACGATGAAGATCACCCCGCCGATCAGAAAGTAATGCAGCAGTCCTGGCTCCCGGTGCGCGTAGAGGATCACCGTACTGATGGCGCCGGGCCCCGCCAGCAGGGGAATTGCCAGAGGCACCACGGCGATCGACTTCATCTGCTCACTTTCCAGCGCCTCTTCGTCGGTGCGCTTGATGCCATTGTTGGTCTTCGCGTGCATCATCGAGATCGCCATCAACAGAATCAGAATGCCTCCCGCGACGCGGAACGAACTGATAGTGATGCCGAAAAACTCCAGGATGAATTCACCGAGCAACAGCGCCGACATCAGGATCAGAAACACTGCGTATGTGGTGGTCCTCGCGATGACATTGCGCTCGGCATTGTTGAGGCCTGTCGTCAGCGAGATGAAGATTGGCACCGTGCCGATCGGGTTCACGATGGCGATCAAGCCAATCAGCATCTTGGTGTATTCGGTGTACTCAATCATCGCCATGTTTCGCTCTTGGCCAGGCAGAATCTGCGTTCTGCAACGCTGGCCGCATTGTCACCTTGGAGGTCAGGACTTCTCAAGCTGTTTCGGTGCAATGCCGCGTGTCAGCGGAGGTCCTCATCATCGAGAATTATCACTTTTTGCTCTCTCAGCCAGAGCAATACTTTCCGCTCAAGCTCCTTCGCTTCGGTGAGGCACTCAACAACAGCGCTGAGAGGAACAAAGTCTCCAGAATAATCGGCGACATGGCGTTGCTTACGCAATGCGTCAAGAACGATGATCGTTCTCGTGTCCAGGCCAATCGACTGCCCAAG
>JBBTKA010000083.1:0-10139 GCA_038059145.1 Pseudomonadota bacterium | reverse complement strand
GGCTGGGAGGCCGCGCATTATACGCACTTGTTTAATCTTGGCAAGAGAAGATTTTCAAATCTTTAAACTGCCTGAGGATACTCTCTTACCGTCCCTCAACCCCTTGCACATATCGTCACAAGGGCGCGCATTATGCCACAACTTTATTCCCTGACAATCGCCAAATTCAAATTTTATCCACTTTTTTTCAGATGCTAAAATGGATCAGATGAAACATCTTCTTGCCCCGCTTAATTATTGCATATCTGCCAAACAAGGATGACTCTGCACAAAGATCATAGCCTAGCGAATCCACAGCACACCCATTTACAGTGACAGCGTTATTGGCAATAAACTCTCTTGCCATTTTATTGGACGATGCCAAGCCCGTCTCCACTAATGCCTCAACTAAGTTTTTTCGCCCGCCTACGACACGGGTGTTAGGTAATCCGTCCAATTTTAGCTGCTCGCAATCCTCCCTGCTTAGCGCATTGGTATCTCCAGTAAATAGCGCTCGACTGATGCGCTCGGCAGCCGCCAGCCCTTCATCGCCATGCACTAGTCGCGTGACTTCCCTAGCTAAAATGCTCTGAGCCTGCGGCTTGCCCTGCTGAGACTTATCAGACATCTCGATGTCATGAATTACCGCCACGTCAAGAAACGTAAAATACTTGAGGTAGGTATACACGTCGGCGTCGGCTGCGTTCAACCAGAATTGGTAGAACGCATATGGCGAGGTCTTGTCAGAATCCAGCCAGATAGTCCCAGTTTCAGTTTTACCAAATTTCTGCCCGTCCGCTTTAGTTACCAGCGGAATAGTGAGACCGTAAACCTGAGCCCTGTACATGCGCCGGGCTAGGTCAATCCCGCCAGTAATATTACCCCACTGATCGCTCCCGCCAATCTGTAGCGTGCAACCGTACCTATTATAGAGCTCTGCAAAATCATAGGACTGCAAGATCATGTAACTGAACTCTGTAAACGAAATGCCGGCCCCCTCCCTATCTAGCCGCTGCTTTACAGAATCTTTTTGAATCATTGCATTAACAGAAAAATGCTTTCCCACATCGCGAAGAAAATCCAGAACACCGACACCTTTCACCCAGTCCAGATTGTTAACAACAATCGCTGAATTTGCCTGACTACCAAACTCTAGAAATTGAGAAACCTGCCCCTTCAGGCGCTCCACCCACCCCTCAACGATATCGCTCGAATTCAATTGCCTTTCTGCCGCCTTGAAACTGGGGTCGCCAATCAAACCCGTCGCACCGCCGACCAGAGCGATCGGCTTATGCCCCGCAAGTTGAAACCTTCTAAGCGCCAGCAATGGAACCAGATTACCAATGTGCAGACTTTCCGCGGTGGGATCAAACCCGCTATACAAGGTACGCGGTTGTGAAAGAAATGCTTTAAGCTCATCACCGGAGCTCATCTGAGACACTAATCCCCGACTCTCCAGATCACTAATGATGTCAAATGATGTAGTGGGCATAGATCAATCCTGAAAGAATAAATAGCCTGGAAAAAACTGCGACTACGCCGTGAAGCCGCATCTCACGTGAACTCTAATTGCAGCGACAATTCAAGGCGACAGACAAGGCGGGGGATTTTACACTACTAAAAAGAATAAGACTTGACCTGCCCTGGAAAAGTCATAAGAATTGCCGGTCTGGCACTACCTTACAAGCCTAGTACGGCAATAAAAAAAGAGAAAAACTATCAGCACTTTCGTAACTTTTTGGGGGGCAACCAAACTACTGGTCAGCAAATATTACCCCCGTAACTACTTGGTTCTAGCCGGTGCATTGACCATGGCGCTGGCAATTACGCTCGTATTTGCTCCCACGGAGTCGGCAAATAGCAACCGCGCCAGTCTTGAGGCGCCGATGGACGCCGGTATAGTTGCCGCAACATCTGCTCCAATTTCAAAGCCACTCCCTCTAGACCAGACACCATGGACTGAACATGAAGTACAAGCTGGAGATAACCTTTCAGCCATCTTCACCAAAGTAGGACTTGACGCTCAGGATATGTACAAAGTTCTGAACAGCAACGAGGAAGCTCAGGTCCTGAACAAACTCTACCCAGGCTACCAGCTCAGCTTCAATATCTCCGAACCGGGCACCCTTTCCCAGCTAAAGGTTTTGAAATCACCCATCGATGGCTACCTTTTTACACTGGACAACGATGGCTACCAAGTCGAGCCAATCCAAAGAACTCCCGAGATAATCGAAACTTACAAGGAAGGCGTCATCAACGATAGCCTTTTCATGGCTGGTCAAAAGGCCGACATCCCTGCCGCGTCGATCATGGAGATGGCTGATATCTTCGGAGGCGTGATCGATTTCATCCTAGACCCCAGGGAAGGCGATAATTTCAGTATCGTTTACGAAGAGAAATATCTGGATGGAGAATTCATTGGTAACGGGGAAATAGTTGCTGCCCAGTTCACCAACCAAGGCCTACAGTACACGGCCTTTAGATATGAAAGCGAAAACGGCGAAGTGGGTTATTACAATCCCGAAGGCGAGAATATGCGTAAAGCGTTTTTGCGCACCCCACTGGATGTATTCCGAATTAGCTCTAATTTCAATCTCAGCCGAAAACACCCAATTCTTAACACTATTCGCGCACATCGCGGCACCGATTATGCTGCCCCCAGAGGAACGCCGGTCAGAGCCACCAGCGATGGCGTCGTGACCTGGGCCGCCAGAAATGGATCTTTTGGCAAGCTTATCGTCATTCAACACAATGGCCAGTTCGAGACCAAGTACGCACACTTAAATGACTATGCACCAGGTCTCAAGAAGGGAACCCGCGTACGCCAAGGCGAAGTGATTGGTTATGTCGGGACGACTGGAGGATCAACCGGCCCACATCTGCATTATGAGTTCCTCGTGAACGGCGAACACAAGGATCCTGCCAAGATGCTTGATCAAATGCCGAAGGCCAATTCCCTGGATCCCTCCGAACTACCGCGGTTCCGTTCCCATATGAGGGAACAGCTGGCAAAACTGCACATCCGCAGCACAGACACAAGAATTCTCAGCTACAACACAACAACCCCGCGAAGCCAGAACTCCCTGGCGCAATAAGAACGCCAGCTTTACACCGCCGTGCAGTCGCTCTTTCTGTATAGAGGAAGCTTGCCAATATGCCCGCTCCTGAATACTTCATTGGATTACTTTCTGGCACCAGCATGGATGGTGTAGATTGCGCTCTCGTTGACTTCTCCCAGACCCAACCATCTCTCGTCGCCACGCACTCACAGTCAATTCCTGCCTCAATGCGAGATAACTTGCTGCATTTGTGCCAACAGACTCAGACTTCTTCGCTACGACTACTGGGAGAAACCGACATCGCACTCGGGCGAGTTTTTGCGGAGGCAGTCAGCGCTCTACTATCAAAGTGCAAACTGAAGCCCGCAGATATAACTGCGATCGGGAGCCACGGACAGACAATCCAGCATCACCCCCTGGGACCAAATCAGTTCACAATGCAGATCGGTGATCCCAATACCATCAGCGCGATGACTGGCATCACGACAGTTGCAGACTTTCGAAGAAAGGATATGGCTGCCGGCGGTCAAGGTGCCCCACTCACTCCTATGTTTCATCAAGAATATTTCGGCATCGGCAGCGTACGCAGAGCTGTGCTGAACATTGGAGGCATAGCCAATGTTTCTTTATTAAGCGTTGGCACCGAGTCGCCACTGATTGGATTTGATACGGGTCCTGGAAATGTACTGATGGACACCTGGATAGACTTGAAGAGAGGGGCATCATTTGATCGAAATGGCGCGTGGGCACAGAGTGGTGCAGTCAACATAACACTGCTCGAGAGCCTTATGCGCGAAGACTTTTTTTCCTTGCCAGCCCCCAAGAGCACAGGTCGGGAGTTATTCAACCTGAGCTGGCTGACAGCAAAGCTTGGCAATCTAGCACCAATATCGGATGTCGACGTGCAGGCAACACTATTGGAGTTCACCGCTCAGACAATTGCACAGAGCACTGATTGGCATTCGCGAAAGATCGAAGAACTCATCGTCTGCGGTGGAGGAGCCTACAACACTGCCTTGCTGCAAAGGATCAGAGCGCTGTTAGCGCCTGTGCGTGTAATGTCAAGGGATGAGGCGGGATTACCCGCCAATTGGGTAGAGGGTGTAGCGTTTGCCTGGATGGCAAGAAAGACTTGGCTGGGGGAAGCAATTGACTGCCGCAGCGTCACCGGAGCCCGACAACCATGCATACTCGGAGGGATTTACCGCAGTGAGACCGATGGGCGCAGGCAAGGCTCGTGGTCAAATTCAAACCGAGAATGACGAGCCACGTCCGCAAGTGGTGGACGCCATGGGATTGTTGACGACAAAGCGCGCCCCCTGCAATCCTTCAACATAATCGACCTTGGCGCCCTGCAAATACTGAAAGCTGAGCGGATCCACCATCAGTTCCGCACCGAAGTTACTGACAACAGTATCGTCTTCGCAGACTTCCTCATCAAAACTGAATCCGTACTGGAACCCTGAACACCCTCCGCCGGTCACAAATACTCTCAATTTCAGCCGAGGATTTCCCTCTTCCGCAATCAATGTCTTGATCTTGTCAGCGGCGTTCTGAGAGAGAGAGATGCTGGCTGGATCGTGTGACTGAACAACGGACATCGGCTTACCATGGATTATCTGCAGCAGGGAGCGCCAAGGAGGCTGGAGCTGGGCGCGACTCGCCGATTATCGCGAAAACCAAGCAAATCAGTCAACTATTGCTTCATTGTCCGAATCGCAGGAAAAGACATTGCCTGAAACTCAGGCTCAGCCTGCCGCGAAATGAAAGTATGTGCCGGCCAGTGCTGTCTTTCCCGACTCCTGGAACGAGACCTCAGTGAATGTTCAGTTCAAGGCAGGAGGGCGACCACCTGCAGCCCCTCGGATTCGTCGAGCCCAAACATGATGTTCATGTTCTGAATGGCCTGACCGGACGCACCCTTTACCAGATTGTCGATGACAGACAGCACTACTACCATGTTGTTGTGGGGCAGATGACAAACGGCGATCTGGCAACGATTCGAGCCTCGCACATTGCGAGTCGCGGGAAACTGGCCTTTCGGCAGAACATCCACAAAAGGTTCATCCTTGTAGCGCTCCTCAAACACCGCTTGCAGATCCACGGCCGACTCAGGATTTCGCAGTGGGGCATAAAGAGTGGCGTGAATGCCGCGTATCATGGGAGTCAGATGCGGGATGAAGGTCAACTTGACCTCTTCCCCAGCGTAAGCGTTAAGCCCCTGAGAGATTTCCGGCAGATGGCGATGCCCCGCCACGCCGTATGCATGCAGAGATTCAGACGCCTCGGAAAGCAGGCTGCCGACACTGGCCTTGCGTCCGGCACCGCTGACGCCCGACTTGGCATCGGCAATGAGACTACCGGTATCGATCAGCCCCTTTTCAAGCAATGGCAGGAACCCCAACTGAATTGCAGTAGGGTAACAGCCAGGCACAGCCAGCAGACGCGCATCGGCAATCTGCTTTCGATTCACCTCGGGCAGTCCGTAGACAGCTTGTCCCAGCAGATCAGGGCTTTCGTGGGTGACGTTGTACCACTTCTCCCAGAGGGCTCGGTCGCGCAGTCTGTAATCTGCAGAAAGATCGATCACACGGACGCCACGGGCGAGCAATTGCGGGACCGTCTTCATGGCTACGGCATGAGGCGTCGCATAAAACACCACGTCACACGCAAACAGCTCTTCGGTATCCGGAGCGGAAAACGCCAAGTCAATGTGACCTCGCAGATTTGGAAACAGATCGGCCACAGCAGTACCCTGCAACTCACGCGATGTGATGACATTGATGCTGACATCCTTGCGTGGGGCGAGCAGACGCAATAATTCCACTCCGGTATAACCTGTTGCTCCGACAATTCCGACCTTGATCACTGGCTGCTCCTGGCTGCATTTCTAATTTACGGGCCCGCGATGATACCCGTGTTTTCCGGCTCGATCCATTTTATCAGCTGTGCTAGTGTAGCCTCTCCCTCCGCACGACCACTCATCAGCGCCTCTGATTGCGGCGCGTGCGGCATCAGGGTTTCAATCTCGAGGAACATAATGGCCTGGGTCAAAGCTTTTCACATCGTCGCAGTTGTCTGTTGGTTCGCGGCAATTTTTTACCTGCCCCGCCTGTTCGTCTATCACGCCATGAGCGAAGACAAGATCAGCAAAGATCGCTTCGTCATCATGGAGCGCAAGCTGTTCCGGGGCATCGCGACGCCTTCCGCGATCGCCACCATCGTACTGGGTATCTGGCTTATTTCCTTTAATCCGTCCTCTTACATGAGCTTCGGATGGATGCATGCCAAGCTGGCCCTCGTTGTTCTGCTGTGCATCTATCACTACTTCTGCTGGCGCATGATGATCGCGTTCCGCGATGAAAAGAACACGCACAGTCATGTCTACTTTCGTTACTTCAATGAACTTCCGGTGTTCCTGCTGATCGGAATTGTCATTCTCGTTGTCGTTCGTCCGTTTTAAAAGGCACCACTGAAGCGAGTCTCCACCGTGCAGAGTATTGCTGACAATAAACCGAATGTGATGTGCTTTTCAGGGCTTGACCCCACTGGCGGGGCGGGCATTCAGGCAGACATTGAGGCGCTCTTCAGCACCGGCTGCCACTGTTTGCCCATCGTCACCGCCCTGACTGTGCAGGACACAGGCAATGTGATGGCCTCACACCCTACGGATCCGGCGCTTTTGATTGCACAGGCGCGTGCCGTATTGGAAGACATCCCAGTCCAGGCCTTCAAGATCGGACTGCTGGGCGGCATCAAGACAGTGGAGGTCATTCACACTCTCCTGACCGACTATCCGGATATCCCCGTCATACTCGACCCCATCCTGCGGGCTGGAGGAGGTTATGAATTCACCAGCGAGAGAATTGCAGAGGCGATCAATGCCCTGCTCCTGCCTCTGACGACCGTTGTGACTCCGAATACCAATGAGCTGCGCGCACTCGCTCCCAATGGTGACAGCTTCGACGCAAGCGCTAACGAACTGCTGGACCGTGGCTGTCAGCATGTTCTGTTGACTGGTACCCATGCCAACAGCCCCAAGGTCATCAATCGTCTCTACACGCGTCATCAGCCCACCCGGTCGTACACCTGGCAGCGACTCGAACATGAATATCATGGTTCCGGCTGCACCTTGGCCGCCGCTCTCGCTGGCTACCTCGCGCACGGTCTGCAAATCAACGAGGCGGCCCAGCAGGCGCAGCGCTTTACCTGGGAATCCCTGAATCACGGCATCCGCGCAGGGTTCGGACAGCTGTTGCCCAATCGCAGCCACTGGAACCACTGAATGGCGCTGGCTTCTCAATTGTCTCGCGGCGTGTATGCCATCACCGATGAAACCCTGCTCACTGAAGGTCTCCTTGGCGAGCGCGTGCACGCCGCACTGGACGCGGGACTCAAGCTTCTGCAGTACCGCAACAAACACTCGCCTTGGGTTGAACGTGTGGCTCAGTGCCTAACTCTCAAGAGCTTGTGCGAGCAGTTCCAAACGCCATTTCTGATCAACGATGACGTCGATCTATGCCTGGAAGTGGGTGCGGACGGCGTGCATCTTGGGCAGGGAGACGCCAGACTGATCGCCGCACGCCAGCGCCTGGGAGATTCGGCCATCGTTGGCATCACCTGCCACAACAACCTGACACTGGCCCGGGAAGCTGAAGCGCAGGGTGCATCCTACGTCGCGCTGGGACGCTTTTTCCCCTCCAGCACCAAGCCGCTCGCGCCCCCGGCAACGCTCGATGATCTTAGTCAAGCGAGAGCAGCACTGCAGCTGCCCATTGTTGCAATCGGCGGCATCAACGCCGAAAATGGCGCCTCATTGATAGAGGCTGGCGCGGATATGCTGGCAGTCATTCACTATCTGTTCGCCTTCCCCGATGTCTCCGCTCGGGTTCGGCAACTGAATTCACTATTCCAACCATCCATTGCACCCCCGAACCAGCGGTAGCATCGAGGAAATCATGTCTGCGAGTGAAAGCAATTCAGAGAAAAAAGTCAGCCGCTCCGCGCAACTGTTTGAAGAGGCCAAACGCTACATTCCCGGCGGCGTGAACTCCCCCGTGCGCGCGTTCCGTGGTGTGGGTGGCAATCCCCTGTTCTTCCAGGGCGGCGAAGGCGCCTGGCTGATCGATGAGGACAATAACCGCTATATCGATTACGTGGGCGCCTGGGGCCCGCTGATTCTCGGACACAAACACCCCGCAGTCATCAAGGCCCTTCAGGAACAGCTGACCCACGGCCTTGGCTATGGCGCTTCCACCGAGGCAGAAATCACCATCGCTCGCACCATCTGCGACCTCGTGCCATCGATTGAACGCGTGCGTCTCGTGACCTCGGGCACCGAGGCCACCATGAGCGCGGTTCGGGTGGCGCGTGGCTTCACCCGCCGCGACAAGATCGTCAAATTCGAAGGCTGCTACCACGGTCACGTCGACGGACTGCTGGTGAAGGCGGGCTCTGGCGCGCTCACACTCAGCGAACCGGACTCTCTCGGCGTACCGAAAGCCTACACCGATCTCACCTATGTGCTGCCCTACAACGATATCGATGCACTGGAGAATCTCTTCGCCAGCAATGGCCACGAGATTGCGTGCATCATCGTCGAGCCGGTGGCAGGCAACATGAACTGCGTGCCGCCCATTCCTGGCTACCTGCAAGCGCTGCGCGACGTGTGTACTCAATACGGCAGCGTGCTGATATTCGACGAAGTCATGAGTGGCTTCCGCGTAGCGCTCGGGGGCGCACAAGCAGTCTATGGCGTGACTCCCGACCTGACGACGCTCGGCAAAGTCATTGGCGGTGGTCTGCCTGTCGGTGCCTTTGGCGGCCGTCGCGAGATCATGGAAATGATTGCCCCGATGGGCCCGGTGTATCAGGCCGGCACGCTGGCGGGCAGCCCACTTGCCGTCGCTGCGGGCATGGCCATGTTGACCGAGATTCAGAGGCCGGACTTCTATACTCAACTATCACAGCGCGCCAGCGCCTTGATGACAGGACTGCAGGAACGCGCCGATGCCGCGAAGATCCCCTTCACCACCAATCAGGTCGGTGGCATGTTCGGTTGCTTCTTCACCAACGAAAAGCAGGTCAGCACCTTCGACCAGGTCATGGCTTGCGACGTGCCGCGCTTCCGCAAGTACTTCCACAGCATGCTGAACAATGGCGTCTATCTGGCGCCGTCCGCATTCGAGGCGGGCTTCGTGTCCGCTGCGCATGGTGACAAAGAGATTCAACTGACATTGGATGCCGCCGAAAAAGCGTTCGCGAGCCTCTGAAAATCCCCACTGACAACACGCACAGGACTGAGTGATTCATGCAAAAGTACGACGTTTACGGCATCGGCAACGCGCTGGTGGACAAAGAGTTCGAAGTGGAAGACCAGTTCTTCGTCGATGCGGGTATCGAAAAGGGGTTCATGACGCTGATCGACGCCGACAAACAACAAGAGCTGGTGGCGATGCTGACCCAACGCTACGGATTGAAGAAGCGGGCAGGCGGCGGCTCGGCAGCCAACTCAATGTATGCGCTCAGCCAGTTCGGTGGCCGCGTGTTCTTTTCCTGCAAAGTGGCGAATGACGAGACCGGGCACTTTTATGTCAAAGAGTTAGGCAGCCAGAACATCAGCACTAACCTCTCGAGCACGCTCGAACAAGGCGTCACCGGCCGCTGCGTGGTCATGGTCACCCCGGACGCGGAACGCACCATGCTGACCTCGCTCGGCATCTCGCAACTCGTCTCGGTGGAGGAGCTGGACTACGACGCGATTCGCCTCTCCGAATATGCCTACGTCGAAGGTTATCTGGTCACCTCGCCGAGCGCTCGCGCTGCAGTCTTGGAATTGAAGGAACATGCCAAGGAACAGGGCGTGAAGTTCGCGCTGACCTTCTCTGATCCGGCGATGGTCGAATACTTCCGCGATGGCATCAACGAATTCATCGGCGACGGCGTGGATCTGCTGTTCTGCAACGAGAAAGAAGCAATGCTCTGGTCCGACACGGACACGCTGGAAGAGGCCTGCAAGGCGCTCGAACAGAAAGCGGCGCAATTTGCCGTGACGCGCGGGGCACATGGCGCTCTGCTATTCGATGGCAAACAGTACATCGA
>JBBTKA010000082.1:11967-15187 GCA_038059145.1 Pseudomonadota bacterium | reverse complement strand
GAGAAATCTGCAAAGTTGCGACCATTGCGCAACAGCCAACGAGCCAGCACGTCCTGCAGACTGGCGGAAGACAGAAAGTACTGCTGACGCAGGCGCAGCACTTTGCCATTCTCACTGACATCATTGGGATAGAGCACCATTGAAATCTGTTCGGCCTGATTCTTGGCAGCGACTGCCTCGGCATACCCCCCGGCATTGAACTCATGCAGATTGAAATCTTCGGTAGCCATTGAGCGCCACAGGCGCAACGTATTGACGGTGTTGTTGCGGAAGCCTGGAATGGGCATGTCATACGGGACGGCCAGCACGTCCTCACTGTCAACCCAGGCTCTGGCCGAGCCACCCTCTGCACCGGGAAGAGCCTCCACACGACCATAGAATTTCACCCGGCGCGTATCCTGCGGGGCCTCGAATTCCCAGGGATTGCCGCGCTCCAGCCAGTGATCCGGGCACTCCACCTGATGACCGTGCTCGATGCGCTGGTGAAACATGCCATAGTCATAGCGGATGCCATAGCCTGTCACCGGTAACCCGAGCGTCGCACAACTGTCCAGAAAACAGGCTGCGAGCCTGCCGAGGCCGCCATTACCCAGGCCGGCATCACGCTCCTCCTCCGCCAGCTCTTCCAGCGAAACGCCGTAACGATACAACGCATTGCGCAGCGACTCTTCCATATCCAGGTTCAGCACAGCATTGGTCAGTGTGCGTCCCATCAGAAACTCCAGCGACAGGTAGGCCACCCGCTTCGGACGCTCCTCCATATAACGAATGCGTGTCGCACGCCAGCGTTCGACCAAGCGGTCACGCACGGTCAGCGCTGCGGCGTTGTAGAGATAGTGATGGCTGTTGCCACCCTCGTCGCGTCCGAGAGTCAGGTGGAAGTGGCGATCCAGATCGGTCGCGAGCGCACCGCTGTCCAGGCCCAGCCATTGTGTTAATGCCAGGTTTGACACTGGATTGGAGACTGGCGTGCCAGTGGCAGAACTGTCGGAATCACTACTCATGACGAATACCTCTGCTGTATGAAATCGGGATGGATCAGGGAGCGCCTTCGCCATGCGCCAGAAGCACGACGGTGGAACAGGAAAACAAATTCAGTCGTTGCATCACAGTGCAGTTTTCACCATCGGGGATGCCCGTCTGCAGACCGGTATCCAGAAGCAATTCCCAGTGCAGGACACCGGGAATCACCGGCAGACGGAAGGCCTGTGCGACGCGGTCTGCATGGAAGACGATCAGCAGTTGCGTGCGCAGACCGGTGACCGGATCGTTGCCGCTCAGCATGCAGCCCAGTGTCCTCGCGTGATGTTCCTGCCAGTGACTGCTCTGCATGCGCTCACCGCCGCTGTTGTACCAGGCAATCTCGGGATCATTCGGGCGCAGCGGTTCGTGCACATAACGTTCGAAGAACAGATAGGAGAAGCGACTGCGCAATGCGGTGAGATAGGCCGTGAAGGTCTGTTGCTGACGCCCTTCAGGGCCGATGCCACTCCAGTTCATCCAGCTGATGTCATTGTCCTGACAATACGCATTGTTGTTGCCGCTCAACGTGCGACAGAACTCATCGCCTCCGAGCAGCATGGGCGTGCCCTGGGAGAGAAACAGTGTGCAAAGAAAGTTCTTCTGCTGGCGCAGGCGCAGCACATTGACGGTGGCGTCGCGCGTCGGACCTTCGACACCGAAATTGTCACTGTAATTCTCGCGATGCCCGTCCTGATTTTCCTCGCCATTGATCTCGTTGTGACGCTCGCGGTAGCTGACCAGATCATTGAGCGTGAAGCCGTCGTGGCTGGTCACGAAATTGACACTTGCAGAGGGACGCCGTCCATCGCGTTCAAAGATATCGCTTGAACCATGCAGACGCCGTGCGAATTCGGGAAGCACGCCAGCATCGCCACGCCAGAAGCGGCGCACCGTGTCGCGATAACGGTCGTTCCATTCACTCCAGCCGGGCGGAAAGCGCCCAAGCTGATAGCCCCCGGGGCCGATGTCCCACGGCTCGGCAATCAGTTTGATGCCCGCCAGCGCAGGATCCTGCTGCACGGTGTCGAAGAAACCACTGCCCTGATCGAAGCCGTAGGATTCGCGACCCAGTACGGGCGCGAGATCGAAACGAAAACCATCGACCTGCATGGTGATCGCCCAATAGCGCAGGCTGTCCATGATCAATTGCACCACGCGCGGATGCATCAGATTGAGCGTGTTCCCGCATCCCGTGTCATTGATGTAGAAACGCTTGTCCTCGGGTTGCAGCCTGTAGTAGGACAAATTGTCGATACCACGAAACGACAGCGAAGGCCCCAGCCTGCCGCCCTCGGCAGTATGGTTGAAGACGATGTCGAGAATGACCTCAATGCCAGCCTCGTGAAACGCTTCCACCATGTGACGTACTTCCAGGATGGAGTTGCCGCTCAAGTAATCCTGATGCGGGGCAAAGAAGCATAATGGGTTGTAGCCCCAGTAGTTCGTGAGGTTCTTGTCCTGCAGAAACGATTCGGTGATGTAGCTCTGTATGGGCAACAGCTCGACGCTGGTGATACCCAGGGCCTTCAGATATCCGATGACCTCACGGTGGCCCATGCCCGCAAATTTGCCACGCAACTCCGCGGGAATTCCGGGGTGTTTGATGGTGAAACCCTTCAGATGAGTCTCATACAACACCGTCTTGCTTGCCGGAATGCGGTGCTGACGTAATGTGCTGCCGTGCGTATCGGCCACGACTACACACTTGGGCATGAAGGCCTTGTTGTCGCGCTTGTCGAGCTTCATGTCCTTGTCGGGATGGCTGTTGTCAAACGCATAGTGCGTGTCGGACCAGCTGAACTTTCCGCACAACTGCCGGCAATAAGGATCGAGCAGGAGCTTGTTGGCATTGAAGCGATGACCGAGATGAATCTGCCACGGACCATGTACGCGATACGCATAGACCAGTCCCGGCGCAGCCTTCGGCAAATAGCCATGCCAGACTTGATTACTGAGCTCCGGCAGTACGAGTCGCTGCAGCTCCCGCCCGCCATCGGGCGTAAACAGGCACAGTTCGACCCGCTCCGCGTGAGCCGAGAACAACGCGAAGTTGACGCCTTCGCCGTCCCAGGTGGCACCGAGCGGATAAGGAAGTCCAGGCAGAAGTGTTGCGGTTTGTTTCATATGATTCCTGTCAGTGACTGTGGGAGCGGGCCTGGCCCGCGATGGTCGTCTGCACCGCGGATCAGCATCGCGG
>JBBTKA010000082.1:0-11957 GCA_038059145.1 Pseudomonadota bacterium | reverse complement strand
CCCCCCCCCTCCCACAGGGCTATCGCGGGCAGGGCCCGCTCCCACATAAAAGCCCGCTCCCACATGTCAGGAGTTCTCCAATTCGAATATCAGCGTCGCCAGCGGCGGCACCGTGATCTGCAGTGTCCACTCGCGGCCATGACTTGGCAGTGGTTGCGCAGACACACCACCCAGATTGCCGGCGCCACTGCCGCCGTAATCCCTGCTATCAGTATTGATCAGTTCCCGGTACAAACCTGGCGCTGGCACACCCACACGGAAATTCGTGTGCAACGTAGGGGTCATGTTACAGACTGCGAGCACGGTAGAGCCTTGGCTCTTGCGCAGGAAGGCAAAAATACAATGCCCTTCCCCATCCGCATCCACCCACTCAAAACCGGCTTCATCATCGTCTCGCTCGTGCAGCGCAGCCACGCGGGCAGCCACGCGATTCAAGTCACGCACCAGTTGCTGCATGCCACGATGGCGCGCGTGTTCGTGAAAATTCTCGTCGAGCAGATGCCAGTCGAGACTCCTGTCGTGACTCCACTCGCGACGCTGCGCAAACTCACTCCCCATGAAGAGCAACTTCTTGCCCGGATGGGCCCACATGAAACCGAGATACGCACGCAAGTTGGCGAACTTCTGCCAGTCATCTCCCGGCATTTTTTCGATGAGCGCACGCTTGCCGTGCACCACTTCGTCGTGGCTCAGTGCGAGAATGAAACTCTCGGAAAACGCATACAGCAAACCAAAACTCATGTCCGAATGATGGTACTTGCGGTGAATCGGATCACGCGCCATGTAGCGCAGCGTGTCGTTCATCCAGCCCATGTTCCATTTGAAGCCGAAGCCAAGCCCGCCCCGCGAGGTGAATTCTGTGACACCCGGCCACGCCGTGGATTCCTCGGCAATCATCGCGATGCCGGGATACTTGCGATAGGCGCGCTCGTTGATCTCACGGAACAGATGGATCGCTTCCAGATTCTCGATGCCGCCGAAATGATTGGGCAGCCACTCGCCCTCTTTGCGACTGTAATTCAGGTACAGCATGGAGGCGACGGCATCGACCCGCAGGCCGTCAATATGGAATTCCTCCAGCCAGTACATCGCATTGCTGAGCAGATAGCTGATTACCTCGGAACGGCCATAGTTGAAAATCAAGGTATTCCAGTCCGGGTGAAAACCCTGACGTGGATCGGCATGCTCGTATAGACAGCTGCCATCGAAACGGCACAGACCATGTTCGTCAGAGGGAAAATGAGCAGGCACCCAGTCCAGCAGCACACCAATGCCTTGCTGGTGTGCGTGATCGACGAAGAAGCGAAACTGATCAGGAGTACCGAAGCGTCGCGTCGGCGCAAAGAGACCGATAGGTTGATATCCCCAGGAACCATCGAAGGGAAACTCGCTCATCGGCATCAGCTGAATGTGCGTAAACCCCATTTCCTTGACATAGGCCACCAGCTGAATAGCGAGTTGATGGTAATCGAGAAAGGCGTTGTCATGTGCATGTCGCCGCCACGAACCGGCGTGCACTTCGTATATGAGCATGGACTCGGCATGCAGCGCCCCGCCGCGACGTTGCTCCAGCCACTGCGCATCGTGCCATTCGTAGACTGTGGCATCCGGCACGGTCGACGCATTGTCAGGACGCAGTTGCATGGCCTGTGCGTAGGGATCAGCTTTCCAGGGCTGCAACTGCCCGTGCTCGCTGATGATGTGATACTTGTAATGCATGCCCGCGCGAACACCGGGCACAAACAATTCCCAGACCCCGAAGCCGGGATGCCGGTGCATGGCGTGAGCGTGTGGCTGCCAGCCATTGAAATCACCGACTACGGCCACCTCTCTGGCGGCAGGCGCCCAGACGGCGAACAACACGCCTTCGACACCATCGACACTGCGTGAGTTGGCGCCCATGAAACGATAGGCGTGCTCCTGCTCACCGCGGCTGAAGAGGTAGAGATCGGCGTCGCTCAGCAGCAACGTTGGCGATGCGGGACTATTGGTGACTTTGGTAACTTTCTTGACCGGGGTACTGCTCATCAACCTTGTCCTGTTCTTGTTCATGGTGCTGGCTGGCTGCGCACGCGCGCCTGGGGCGCTTCTGGCAGCGCTCGTTCCAGCGCAAAGCCGCTCAGCAGGTCTCGACCTGTCTGCGAATCAATCAACTCCGACAGAGCGATCGGTAATTTTCGACGCCAATTCGGATATTCGGTACTGGTGCCCGGAATGTTCACGGGCGTTTCCAACAATGCGAGGTCCTCCAGCTGCACGGACAGCAGTTGCGCACTGCTGCGCGCACAACAGCGCAAGATCGCTGCGCACAAGGCGTTATCGAAGGGCCGCAACGTGCAGTCTCCTTGCCACTGCGGCGGCAATAACCACTGCTCGCCCAGCCACTGCAATACCTGACGCTTTTCGACGCCGCGCCACCGCGTCTGCTCTTCCAGTGCGGCTGCAGTGGAAATCAACCCCAGCTCATGGCGCAAGCGCAAGTCTGCACAATTCCACCACGCCGCCAGTGTCGGCACGTCGTGATTGGCCACCATGGCCAGCGCGCGCGCCTTGTAGTGCTCCGGACGGCGGAAATTGAAGCCGTCGTATTTCTCGAAATAGAACAACACATTCGAAAATACGGCCGACGAATTCAGATACTCGCGCACCTGCGGTGGCACCACCCCCAGATCCTCGCCAATCACCATGCAACGATTGCGCACGCTCTCCAGACGCAAGAGGGCAAACATATCATCCACCGGGTAATGCACATACGCGCCTGTGCCACGCTCCGCAAACCGCGGACACCACCACAGCCGCATGAGTGCCATGACATGATCGATGCGCAACGCCCCGCAATGGGCCATGTTGGTTCGCAACAGATCGATGAAATGACTGTAGCCACTGGCCCGCAACTGCTGCGGATCCAGAGGTGGCAAGCCCCAGTTCTGTCCCTGGGGCGCCAGCGGATCAGGTGGTGCTCCGATACTCGCACGCTCGCAGAACAAATCCTCATTGAGGACCACTTCTGCCCCGCCGCCGTCACCACCGACGGCGAGATCCCGGATCAATCCGATGCGCATGCCGAGGTCAACCGCCAGACGCTGACAGGCCTCGAGCTGCATCTCTGCCAGCCACTGCGTGTAGAGCGTAAAGCGCGGATCGTCAATGCCCTCTGCGAGCCCTGCCCAGCGCGCCGCCTCATGCTCGGCGAAAGCCTGCAGTGAGGCACCCTGTGCTGTCACAAACCGCCCGAACTGTTGAGCCCGCGGACTGTCCAGGGCCAGATGGTGCTCCACAAAATGCAAAAACATTGGCAAAAGCACTGCCAGCTTCAATTCGGCGACCGCACGATAATTGATTGACTCACATTGCTGCAAGCGACGTTGCATATTCAAGCGTCGCTCGACCGCTTCGGCACTTTGAAGTGAGGCGTCGGCGTGGAACTCTTCTTCCCGGGTGGGATCGATATAAAGCAAATTCAGGCGTCGCCGATCATTGGGACTGTAAGGACTGCAATTGTCAGGATTGCGCAGATCGAGCGCATGCAGAGGATTGAGCACCAGGAAGCTGGCCCCCTTGTGCGCCGCCAGACGAATCAGCTCCTGCAGGTCCGTCAGGTCTCCAATACCCCAATTACGTTCCGAATGCAGGCTGTAGAGTTGCACGGAAAAGCCCCACAGTCGCTGACCTTCCACCACCCAGGAGGGTTCGTAGCAACGCGCTGGAGCGACAATGAGGGGGCTGCTCTGCATCTCCGCACACGAGCCCGCGCCCGAGTCCCCGCCTGCAAGAGCGAGTGCCTGCAGCGTCAGTCGGTGGTAGCCCTCCGGCAGCGAGCCGTCGAGAAATGGTGGCAGAGTCAGGAGACGGCGACTGTAACTCAGACCGGCCAGCGTCCGCGTTTCCGACTCCGGCAATTCATGCGGTGTGAAACGCTGGGTTAACTGACGACCGTCTTCACAGACGATGGTCCACTGCCACTCCAGACCGAGAGCCAGCTCGGTGAAATTCAGAGTGATACTCTCGCAACCGCCCCGGCTCAGCACGACAACCGGCGGCAATAATGACTGCCAGGGACCTTGCGTCAATTCCTGTATCTGCGAGGCGAGCGCCTGGCGGTCCAGATTTTCGCCGTTAAACAAGCCGCCTCCCTTGAGAGCGAGAATGTCCACGCGATCGGCCAGCGGAATATGCGCCACGTTGCCCGAGTATTCGATGTACTCCTCGGCAATGCCATGCAGTGCCAGCAGCTCGCCGATCTGGCGCACCTCGTCTGCGCCGAGCCGTGCGCAACCGTTGAGCAGTGCAGCATAGTCAGGATCGATGACGCCCAACTTTTCCTCAAGAGGCATGAGAAACCACCTTGTTCGTCGTTGTACCGCGCTCGCTCTTCTGCGCCTGCAGACGAGCATGACGGGCACAGCCCAGCAGCCCCGGCCAGGCGAGGGTCACGCGCGCCACTGGCACTTCCGAGCACCAGCTTCGGAAGGCGCCCTTGTCGACGAAGCGCGTCATGAACAAGGTCTGATCAAACAAGGCACCCAATTTTTCCAACACTCCACCTGAAAGATAAAAACCACCCAGACTGCCCATCGACAGCGCGATATCGCCGCATACCGAACCGAGAATGCCGGAAAAATCCCGCAGCGTCTGCAGCGCCAGCGCATCACCATGCTCCGCCGCATTCACGATGGCAGCAGCCTCCAGTTCACGGGGGTTGCCACTTAATACAGCATTCGCCCAGTACAGATTTGCAAGGCCCGGGCCAGAAAGCAGTTGTTCCACGCAGATGCGCGGATGGCGCCGCCACAACACTTGCAGCAACTGCAACTCGTGTTCGGTGACAGGCGCAAAGGAACAGTGACCCGGCTCGGACTCCACCACTTCACCAGCAGCGGTCAACGTCGCACCACCGAAACCGGTGCCAGGCCCAGCGATCGTCCGTGCAGCCGCGTGAGGGCGGCCCTGAGCGCGCCGCAGCCATTGCACATCGGCGTCGCCCAGCGCCGGCAGGCACAGGGCCTGCGCCGTGAAATCATTAAGCACGTGAACCGGAATGCCAAGCGCAGTCTGCAGCGCACGACGGCTGAATTGCCACGAATGATTAGTGAGGCTGATCAGATCTTTATGCACCGCAGCGGCCACGGCCAGACACACGCTGACCACTTGTGGTGCAGAACGCTCGCGAAGCGCCTGCTTATAAGCCTCCAGAGCATCCTCAAAGTGCACAAAATCGGCACATCGAAAAACGCTGACGCACTGCAATGGCGCCTCGGCCTGAGGGGCGAGTGCGAAGCGCGCATTGGTGCCGCCGATGTCGGCGACGATGTGCCAACCAGCAGACTCATCCGGTGTTTGCGGCATGCTCACCCAGCCCTCCTCATCGCTGCATCCTTCTCAATTCCTAATTCAAACCTTGTTCTCTCATGGATTCCCAAGTGCGGCGACACACGCGCGAGTGAGCGTCTCAATGCGCGCCCAGTCGTGCTGTCGAACCAGCGCGCTGTCCGCCATCCACGATCCCCCTATGCACACTACATTCGGCAGCGCGAGATAGTCGAGGAAATTGTGCGGGCCAATGCCTCCGGTCGGGCAAAACTCAATGCCCGCAAACGGCGATGCCAGCGCCTTGAGCAGCGCCATTCCTCCGACGGCCTCGGCCGGGAACAACTTGAAGCTGCTGTGCCCGCACTCGCTACCAGCGATCACTTCCGAAGGCGTACACACCCCCGGCAGAAATGGCAGTTGCAACTCGCGTGCGCAGGCCGACAGTGCGGGCGTAAAGCCGGGACTGACGGCGAAGTCTACCCCCGCTGCAGCTACAGCCCGCATATCGGCCACGGTTCGCACTGTGCCGGCAGCCACAATGAATTCTGGCCGCGCCTTCTTTACCGCAGCGATGGCCGCCAGCGCTGCGGGCGTTCGCAAGGTAATCTCGGCCGCGTTCAAGCCACCGGCAGCCAGCGCGGCTGTGACATCCAGCGCTTCGGCCTCGGACTGCACGATCAACACGGGCAGTACGCGTACGGCGCGCAGCATTTCACTCAGATTTTTCATGCTCAATTCCTCATTGTTGTGGGAGCGTGCCCGCACGCGACTGAACACAGCAACCAATTTCGTGCAGGCACGCTCTCACTGAAGACCAACGCAACCAATCGCGTGCAGGCACGCTCCCACGGAATACCGAGGTCACTATTCGCGTGCAGACACGCTCTCACCGAAGACCGAGGCGCCCGCCCGCGCTGGGCTCGTGTCATGCCTGAAACATTCGAACAAATTGCGCCCCAGTGTGCCCCTCAATAGCAGGTCCTCTTCGCTGAGCACGGGCACTTGGGGTGTCCGCGCCGCGAAGGCCTCCGCGCTCAACAGCACCTCCAACGTCCCGGCATCAGCGTCCAGGCTCAGCATATCGCCGTCCCGCAGCAGCGCCAGCGGCCCGCCGTCCAGCGCCTCCGGACTCATGTGGATGGCAGCCGGCACTTTGCCCGAGGCGCCTGACATGCGGCCGTCGGTCACCAGTGCCACCTTGAAGCCCTGATCCTGCAAGGCGCCGAGCGGTGGCGTCAGTTGATGCAGCTCGGGCATGCCATTGGCTTTAGGCCCTTGAAAACGCACGACGGCGATAAAGTCACGCTGCAACTCACCACGTTGCAATGCCGCCGCCAGCGCGTCCTGGTCATCAAAGATCACGCACGGCGCCTGCACGCGACGATGCTGTTCCTTGACCGCCGAGGTCTTGATGATGCCCTCGCCGAGATTGCCGTGGACCACGCGCAACCCACCGTGGTGATCGAAGGGGCTGGTGACCGGACGCAGGACATCGCTGCGAGTCGACGGCGCCGTATGCCGTGTCCACAGCAGCTTGCCACTGGCATCAAGCTGCGGCGCGCACTCCATGGCGTCGAGCCCCTTACCCATGAGCGTCTGCACATCTTCATTGAGCAGCCCGGCAGAAAGCAGCTCGCGCACCAGAAACGCCATGCCGCCAGCCTCCTGAAAGGCATTCACATCGGCCTCACCATTGGGATAGACCCGCACCAGCAAGGGTGTCACCTGTGACAACGCGTCGAAGTCCTGCCAGGTCAACTGAATGCCGGCGGCATGGGCGATAGCGACCAGATGCAGTGTGTGATTCGTGGAGCCTCCGGTGGCCAGCAGTCCCACCAGCGCGTTCACCAGACTGCGCTCCGTCACCATGGCTGAGAGCGGCACGTGCGCGCCATTAACATCGGCGGCCGCGATGACCCGCAGCACGGTTTCGCGCGTCAGCGCCGTGCGCAGCGGATTGTCGGGGTTGATGAAAGAAGCGCCCGGCAGCTGTACGCCCAGCATCTCCATCAGCACCTGATTGCTGTTGGCGGTGCCATAGAAATTGCAGGTGCCGGGGCTGTGATAGGAGGCCGCTTCGGCCGCCAGCAGCTCTTCCTTGCTCGCCAGTCCCTGACTGTAGCGCTGCCGTACCAGGGCTTTTTCCTTATTGGGAATACCCGAAGGCATCGGTCCGGCCGGAATGAAACCGGCTGGCAGGTGACCAAATTGCAGTGCGCCGATCAGCATGCCGGGGACGATCTTGTCGCAGACACCCAGACACAACACGCCATCGAACAGGTTGTGGCTGAGACTGACAGCGGTCGCCATGGCGATCACATCGCGGCTGAACAGACTCAGCTCCATGCCCGGCTGGCCTTGAGTCACCCCGTCGCACATGGCGGGTACGCCGCCCGCCACCTGCGCGCTGGACCCCACCTCCCGCGCCACCGTCTTGATGAAATCGGGGTAGAACTCCAGCGGCTGATGCGCAGAGAGCATGTCGTTGAAGGCGGTGACGATGCCGAGATTAGCGCTCTGCATCAGGCGAATCGTCTGCTTGTCCTGAGCGCCGCAGGCTGCGAAGCCATGGGCCAGATTACCGCAGGACAGCGTGCGCCGCGGCGGCAGCAGTTCGCGCGTACGCTGCATGCGCAGCAGATAACGGCGCCGCGATTCCAGGCTGCGCGCGACAATCGCGCTGGTCACACTCTCGATCACTGGATGAATAACATGTGGCATGGTCTCTCCTATTCACGCTTGGCGTAATAGATTTCCAGTGGGCGTTGCAGCTGATGCAGCACCGCGCGCACTGGCAATGCATTGACCGGCCCCGGCTGCATGGCTTCCTGCAGAACGGCCAGCTTGGCGGCACCGACCATATGCAGCACCAGCCGCCGCGAGGCCAGCAGGATGTTCAGTGTCAATGTCATGCGCGCATGCGGCGCACGTGGCGGGCGTACCGCGCAACAAGCTGTCGGCGTATCCGGCGCCAACGCCGCTGCAAGCCCTTCCGCATCCTTGAAGAAGGATGCCGTATGCCCATCCTCGCCCATGCCCAGCACCGCCAGATCCAGGGGCAGCAACCCCTCGTGCAATTGCTTGTCCACAGCGAACACCGCCAGCGCGGGATCGCGATCGACGTTCTTCAGACCCAGGAATTGCGCCCCTGCCGCATGTGATCGCAGCAGATGTCTGCGCACTAGCAAGGCATTGGACGCCGGATCGTTCTCGTCCACCCAGCGCTCGTCTATCAGAGTGATCATCACGTTGGACCAGGGGATATCGATCCCCGACAACGCATCAAAGAGCGTCCGCGGCGTGCCGCCGCCAGACACAGCCAGTGAAGCCCGGCCCCGAACATCGATCGACTCTGCCAGAGTCGACGCGATGCTCGCCGCCAGCTGGCGCACCAACGTCGGATTGTCCTCGAAACTGTTCAGCGTCCAGCTCATGCCCTACTCCTGCCAGCTGCGGCCGTCTCGCGCGATAAGTGCAATGCTCTCTGAAGGGCCCCAGCTGCCCGCGACATAAGGCACCGGCCGCTGCTTTCCGGTCTGCCACCCGGCCGAGATTCCGTCGATCCACTGCCAGGCTGCCTCGACCTGATCGGCACGCATAAACAAGGTGGAATTGCCGCGCATGACATCCAGCAGCAGGCGCTCGTAGGCATCCGGCACACGGCGCTGGGTGAAGACGTCCGACAATGACAGGTTGAGCGAGACCATCTCCAGGGGCATCGCGTCATCGAGCCCCGGTACTTTATTGAGCAGGTGCAGACGAATGCCTTCCTCGGGCTGCAATCGAATCACCAGGCGGTTAGCCGTGCCGGAACGCATCTGTTCGGAAAAAAGGGCATGCGGCACCTCGTTGAACTGCACGACGATTTCCGAAAAACGCTTCTGCATGCGCTTGCCGGTACGCAGATAAAATGGCACGCCCGCCCAGCGCCAGTTCTTGATTTCTGCCTTGATGGCAACAAAGGTCTCGGTCGTGCTTCCCGCCCAAGCGCCCTCCTCCTGGGTATAACCTGGCACCGACTGTCCGCCACTGTTGCCCGCAACGTATTGACCGCGCACTGTCTGCTCCTGCACGGCGCGACCGGACAAGGGCGCGAGGCAACGCAACACTTTCAGCTTTTCATCGTGCACGGCGTGCGGCGCGAGTGACGCTGGCGGCTCCATGGCCACCAGACACAGGAGCTGTAACAGATGGTTCTGCACCATGTCACGCAAGGCACCCGCTTCGTCGTAGAACTGCCAGCGCCCCTCGGCGCCGACAGTCTCTGCAGCCGTAATCTGCACATGATCGATGTAGTTGCCGTTCCACAGGGGTTCGAAGAGTGCATTCGCAAAGCGCATGGCCAACAAATTCTGCACCGTTTCCTTGCCCAGGTAGTGGTCGATCCGGTAGATCTGCTCTTCCTTGAAGTGTGCGGCGAGACTGGTGTTGATCTGCAGAAACGTCTCGCGATCCTTGCCCAGCGGCTTCTCAATCACGATGCGCATATTGTCGCGCACCAGCCCGACGGCCCACAGCGATTGGCAGATGGGTGCGAAGATCGCCGGGGGTGTTGCCAGATAGACAATGAGGTCACGGCTGGGATCGGTAAACACCTGCGTGCGCAGACGGGCCAGCTCGGCCTCGCTGGTGGCATTGAGTGCCACGTGCTGCAAGCGCGCGGCGAAACGGGACCAGACTTTCTCGTCCAGCGTCGCACCGCCAGTGTATTTGATGAATTTATTACGCACCTTTTCCGCAAAACCCTCTGCGGAAGTGGCGTCTCGCGAGACACTGATCACGCGCTGGCAAGGTGGCAGGCACTGATCAAGATCGAGGTGGTAAAGCGCCGGATAGAGCTTGCGGAACGCCAGATCTCCATCACCGCCGATAATCAAAATGTCACAGATCATGCGAACCTCCATTGGTACTCCCCAATGCTAAGCAACTCTCTTGCCATATGACAGGGGTATCCACAGCATAGTGTGATTATTTCATGAGTGCTGTACGCAACCACACCATTGCCGCACCTCCACATGACAACTGCAACCTTGCTCTTGTTCACAGTTAGTAAGCTAGCTTATAATGTGCTTCATCATGAATACCAACTTTGACAAGAGCCTCGGCTTCGCCATCCACGATGTCGCCCGTCTGCTGCGCTGGAGCTTCGATCGCCAGTCGCACAACATCGGGTTGACGCGTGCCCAGTGGTCGGTGCTCGCCTATCTGCACCGCAACGATGGTGTCCAGCAGAAGACGCTGGCCCACCTGATGGACATCACGCCTATTACGTTGGCACGCCATTTGGATCGTCTGGAGGTCGAGGCCTGGATCGAACGTCGCGACGATCCCGACGACCGTCGCGCCAAACGCGTATTCCTGAATCCAAAGGCCAGGACGGTGATCGCCTCGCTCAGCAAACTCGGACAGAAGGTACGCAGACAGGCGATGACAGGCATCAGTCCCGAAGAGGAAGAGCTATTCATGTCCGTGCTGCTGCGCATTCGCGGCAATCTCTGTGACATCGACCGCCAGTGCACAGCATCCAGCCACAACGAAGAAGCCGACCCAACAACAGTTTGAAGACCCACGTCATGAGGACAATGACAGCATGAAAGCCTTAGCCATTCTTAGACACGTATTTTTGCTGCTTCTGGTTCCGGCATTGATCGCCGGCGTGTCGCTGTATGTATATCTGCAGGGCGGCCGCTACGTCAGCACCGACAACGCTTATGTCAAACACGACATCATCGCCATCAGCAGTGAGATATCCGGGCGCGTCATCGAAGTGATTCCCCGCGACAACGACCGCGTCAGCAAGGGTCAGCTTCTCTTCCGCATCGACGACGAGCCCTACCGCATTGCGCTGGCCAAGGCAGAAGCCAATCTGGCCAATGTCCGCGCCAGCATCGAGGGGGAGAAGGCCGACATCCTCAACAGTCAGCTGGACATCAGCAAGGCCGAGGACGACGTGGAATTTCGCCGCAAAGAGATGGAGCGCATCCGCCATCTGGTAGAGACCCGCTCCATTCCCGCCGCCCAGTTCGATCAGGCCGAGTACGCCTGGCGCAGCACCGCCAACGAGCTGGAAGCACGGCAGCAGGAATTGCAGGTAGCCAAGGCCCGTCTTATCGATCCCGCCATGCCGACCGAGCAACACCCGCGCTTCCTGCAGGCGGTGGCCGAGCTGGACAAGATTCGCCTGGATATCAGCAAACTGGAGATTCGCGCCCCCGTGGATGGCATCGCTGCCAATGTCTCGGTGCACGAAGGCGAGTACGTCATGGCCGGTGCCCAGCTCTTCAGCCTGGTCGATGACAGCCACATCTGGCTGGAAGCAAACTTCAAGGAAACCGACCTGACCTGGATGCGCCCCGGCCAGCCGGTGAGTGTCACCATCGACACCTACCCTGATCAGGAATGGCAGGCGCAGGTCGATGGCATCACTCCTGCCACCGGCGCAGAGTTTTCCCTGCTGCCAGCGCAGAACAGCTCTGGCAACTGGATTAAGGTGGTGCAGCGCATCAAGGTCAACATCACCCTGGAAGACTATGACGGCGAACTGCCCCTGTCCGCCGGGATGAGTGCGGTG
The DNA here is from genome assembly GCA_038059145.1 of Pseudomonadota bacterium. Taxonomy (GTDB): domain Bacteria; phylum Pseudomonadota; class Gammaproteobacteria; order Pseudomonadales; family Pseudohongiellaceae; genus UBA5078. The sequence continues at coordinate 76 of JBBTKA010000082.1, read as the reverse complement.
GTCAATATCGACACGGGTCGCTCGCGCACACTGCCCTGGGTCGCCCAGAACTGAGGCTCGCAGAACCGTCATGTCA
>JBBTKA010000081.1:0-18085 GCA_038059145.1 Pseudomonadota bacterium | reverse complement strand
CAAGCCCAAATCAAAGCTATAGAAAACTTATGAACAAACTCTGGAAAAACCATCAAGCAAAAATATACTACTTCAGCGGTGTAGTACTGATTGCCATAGCTCTTTATAATCTCAGTCCGTGGCTGTCAGTGGCGCGGTAATCGTCACCACGCCGCAGGACGTGGCGCTGCTGGATGCCCGCAAGGGTATCGAAATGTTCCGCAAGGTGAATGTCCCCATCCTGGGTGTCGCCGAGAACATGGGAGTGCACATCTGCTCGAACTGCGGACACTCAGAGGCGATCTTCGGCGAGGGCGGTGGTAAGAAGCTGGCGAATGACTATGGTGTCGATGTCATCGGGTCGCTGCCCCTCGATCTCTCGATTCGTGAGCACACGGATAGTGGCAACCCAATCGTGGTGGCTCAGCCCGACGGTGCGGTGGCAAAGGCCTATCGCGCGCTGGCGGAAAGAGTGGTGCAGAAGGTCGAAGGGCTGAGTGCCTCAAAACCGGTTCAGCCCACCATCAGCATGACGGACGATTGAAGCTCGTTGTCAGGGATTCGGCGAGACCTCGAAGCGATAGATGATGTAGGACATGGGGGAGTGCAGCACACTGAAGCGGTGCGGTATTCCGGCAGGCAGCACGACGACATCACCCGGTCCGATCTCCTGGGTCTCGCCCCCGACCTGAGTCACAAAGAAGCTCGGCGTGTCGCCGAGATTGGGAGGATCTGAAACGGGGCGCTGCTCCTGCATTTCCCCGCCCGTGACAAGCGTGCCGGACCCTTCGATTATCTGGTAGATCTCCGTCAACTCTTCGTGCATCAATGCCCGATTTTCTGCAGCGGTGCGATGCACAATGCCCACGCGCACCAGCCCGCCTTTTACTGGCGTCTCATTGACCTTGGTGTCCAGAATGTTGCCTGCGACCGAGCGACTCATTGTCGCCTGCCAATCGGTTGCCTTTACGACCGCCGCAGCAGACACCGCAGGGCTCTGTGCATGCGCCAATGCGTGGGGTAACAGGGTAGCTGCCATTGCGCCAATCAAAACACTACTACGGATAGTCGTCTTCATGCCAAGTCTCCTGAGGGGGCTTTAGCCAGCCCCGGTTATCGTTGAGCCTGATCGAGCAAATGACTAAACGTGCTCCCCCGGCAGGCGGATGTTCCTGACGATCTCCTGCACCTCGAATGGGGGTTCCGCCGTGAAGCGACAGACCACGAGTGCGACCACGAGATTGAGAATTGTACCCAGTGTCCCGATTCCTTCGGGAGAGATGCCAAACCACCAGTGCTCAGCGGTGCTCATCGAGGGATTGATGAATTTGAAGTAGATGATGTAGGCCGCCGTGAAGGTGAAGCCAGCGACCATCCCTGCCACGGCTCCGTGCTTGTTCATCCTGCTGTAGAAGATACCCAGCACAATGGCCGGGAAGAACGAGGCGGCCGCCAGTCCGAAGGCGAAGGCGACCACTTCGGCCACAAAGCCCGGCGGATTGATGCCGAAATAGCCCGCGATCAAGACCGCAAAGAAGATCGCAATACGTGCGTAATTCAGTTCCTCCTTCTCTGTTGTACTAGGCCGTAGACAGCGCTTGATCAAGTCATGCGAAATGGACGTGGATATCACCAGCAACAGTCCCGACGCGGTGGAGAGTGCCGCCGCGAGTGCGCCCGCCGCTACCAGCGCCGCGACCCAATTGGGCAGTTGCGCAATCTCCGGGTTGGCCAGCACCATGATGTCACGGTTAACAGTCAACTCGTTGATCTCGGCGTTTCCGACATACTGAATCCGTCCGTCAGAGTTCTTGTCGTTGAACGTGATAAGGCCCGTGCGCTCCCAGGTTGAGAACCAGGAGGGCATGGTGCTGTATTCGGCATTGTTGACCGTGTCGAGCAGGTTGGTCTTGGAAAAAGCTGCCAGCGCAGGTGCCGTTGTGTACAGCAGCGCGATGAACAGCAGCGCATATCCGGCAGACTTGCGCGCGTCGCGTACCGTTGGCACTGTGAAGAAGCGGATGATCACGTGCGGCAGTCCGGCGGTGCCAAACATCAGTGCGGCCGTGATGAAGAAGACGTCTTGCGTGCTCTTCTGTCCTTCGGTGTAGGTGCCAAAGCCCAGCTCGCGAGACAGACCATCCAGGCGATCCAGCAGATAGCCGCCGCCATATTCCGGCGTGAGTTCCGAGCCAAAGCCCAATTGTGGAATCGGATTACCAGTCATCATCAGCGACAGGAAAATCGCCGGAACCATATAGGCGAAGATCAGCACGCAGTACTGGGCGACCTGTGTATAGGTGATGCCCTTCATGCCGCCGAGCACTGCATAGAAGAACACGATCGCCATGCCGATGATGACACCAGTCGTGATGTCGACCTCCAGAAAGCGCGAGAACACGATTCCGGCCCCTTGCATCTGACCACAGACATATACGAAGGAAATCACGATGGCACAGAACACCGCCGTCAGCCGGGCGCTCTGTGAATAATAGCGGTCGCCGATGAAGGCCGGAACGGTGAACTTGCCGAACTTGCGTAGATAAGGCGCCAGCAGCAATGCCAGCAGCACATAGCCACCGGTCCAGCCCATCAGGTAATAAGCGCCGTCTCTACCCAGAAATGAAATCAATCCCGCCATCGAGATGAACGACGCCGCCGACATCCAGTCGGCGGCCGTTGCCATCCCGTTGGTCACAGGATGGATGCCGCCGCCGGCCACATAGAAATCGTGTGTCGAGCCAGCCTTCGACCACAGTGCGATCAGGATGTAGAGGCCGAAGGACAGAAAAATGAAAAGATAGGTCCATATTTGCACGCTCATGGTCTGACCTCCTAATCGACATTCGAAGACTGATGAGCATGTGGTTTGTCGGCTGTCTCGATCTGATCGAGCTGGTACTGATGATCCAGCCTGTCCATGAGCCGGATGTATACAAATATCAGGATCACAAAGCCATAAATCGACCCTTGTTGGGCCATCCAGAAACCGAGCTTGAAACCGCCGATTCGAAAATTATCGAGAAAATCTGCCAGCAGAACGCCACAGACAAAGGAGATGAAGAACCATATGCACAGCAGAATGAGCACTATTCTGATGTTCGCCTTCCAGTACGAACGCGCATTTCTGTCGGACATCGCGAGCCTCTTATAATTTATTGATTTTGTTGTTTTTTATTCTTGGTTTGTACAAGGGCAGCGCCGATGGTATCACTAAAAAAATGGCTCGTACATCGGGCTCGGTGGTCAAGTGTGGTCCTCGGGCTCACTGTTGATTTATTAGTCAGTTCCATTAATATTCATGAAGCTGATATAAAGTGAAAGTAGTATTTCTGATTAGTGAGAAGTGGTGGCGCGTATGAGCCTGAAGAGGTGTGATCTCAATCTGTTTCTGGTGTTCGATACCATTTATTCGGAGCGGAATCTGACGCAGGCAGCAAAGGCGCTGGGTATTACCCAGCCCGCCGTCAGCAATGCGCTGTCGCGGTTACGCAAGCTTTTCAATGACGAGCTGTTCGTGCGGACGGCCAGAGGCATGCTGCCGACGCCTGTGGCCGATGGCATTGCGCAGAATGTCTCGGATGCTCTCGGCCTTCTCAACGCCAGCATTATGGAACGGGAAGAGTTTTACCCGGCACTCGCTGAGCGGACTTATCAGTTCAGTATGACCGATCTGGCAGAGGCTCTGGTGCTGCCACGTTTGATTCCGTATTTTCAGCAGCACGCTCCCGGCGTGGCCTTGCAGAGCTACTATGTCAAGCGCACGGAACTTGTGCGCAATCTCGCGCGTGGTGATGTTGATTTCGCTGTGGATATCCCGATCGTGGAGGACCCTCAGCTCTGTCATCAATCGCTGATGGTTGATGACTACGTTTGTGTTGTCCGCCATGGACATCCGGCACTGCAACATGAAATGACGCTGGAGCGCTTCCTGGCTCTGCAGCATATCCACGTATCGAGTCGCCGTAAGGGGTTAGGGCAGATCGATGTGGCTCTGCTCAAACATGGCTGCGAGCGCCGCATCATGTTGCGGGTTCAGCATTACAGGGTTGCTGCTGCAATCGTCGGGACAACCGATCTCGCTCTGAGCCTGCCACGCTACCTGGCGCTCAAATACGACCTGGAGATTCTGCCGCTGCCTTTTGAGGTTCCTAAACTCGACTTCCATCTGTATTGGCACAAGCAGTCCGACAGCGATGCATCGCATCGCTGGTTGCGGGAAGTCATGACGAGGTTGTTCAAGCCGTGAGGGACTGCAAGGCGGAGCGAGCGCTGCTTATTCGATATATTCTTTGATGTAGTTCAGGAGTCGGCGACGATGCACGCGCGCAGCCTCCGTGTCATCCTTGCTGTAGTTACGGACAATCTGACGGATAGCCTGGCGTTCGGCGAGCGGGAAATCCGCGACGAAAGCATTCACGTCATCTTCCGACCCGATCAGCAGTCGATCACCCCATTCCTCGATCAGTTGTGCCCGACGCACCTGCGCGATATCGGGTGTGCGCATCTTGTCGAGTTGTGCCTGGATTTCCTCATGATTGGAGTCGCGCATGATCTTGCCAATGAGCTGCAGCTGGCGCCTTCTTGCACCATTGCTGTTGGGCAACCGATTGAATTCATTGATGGCGGCGATCAATGTGTCCGGCAGAGGCAGCTTCTCCAGCTGCTTCTTGTTCAGTGTCGTCAACTCCTGCCCAAGCTCCTGAAGATGGGTGGCGTCTCGTTTCAGTTGTGACTTGCTGGGCGGTTCCAGGCTCCAGTCGATGGGTTCACGCTGTTTCATGCTTGCTTTCCTGTCCCGTTACGGGATGTGTGTCATTCGCTTTCGTCAAAACGATTGTCAACCAGCGCTGTGATGGCCTCCAGCGCCTCTTTTTCATCATCGCCGTCGATGATGATATTGAGTACAGTGCCTTTGCTGGCAGCCAACATCATCAGAGAGAGTATGCTCTTGCCATCGACAAGCTTGTCCTTGCCGACCTTGATGCTGCTGCTGAATGCGGAGGCCACTGAGACCATGCGCGATGCGGCTCTGGCGTGCAATCCCGCCTTGTTGCAAATGGTGATGGTAGACGTGATCATGATTTTCTAGGCAATTTCCCTGCGGCGCAGTTCACGATGCAGGACCTGCACGTTTCTGATGGTCTTGGAAAAATGGTGTCGCAACTGTTCGCTCAAATAGACGGAACGATGCTGGCCGCCTGTGCAACCGATGGCCACGGTCATATAGCTGCGATTGTTCTCCGCGAATCTGGGCAGCCATTTGTCCAGATACTCGCGCAGATCTTCATACATGGCGCGGAACTCGGGCTGACTTTCCAGCCATTCACCGACGTCAAGGTCCAGCCCGGTCAGTGGGCGCAACTGTTTCTCCCAATAAGGGTTCGGCAGGCAGCGGACGTCGTAGACGATATCCGCATCAATCGGCACACCGTGCTTGTATCCGAATGACTCGAACAGAAGTGCCATGCCCGTCGAATCATCCCGCTCCACGATACGCGTCTTGATGTTGTCTCGCAGCTGGTGCAATGACATATGGCTGGTATCGATGGACAGACTGGCCAGCAGCGCAATCTGTTCAAGCAGTTCCGTTTCCATGTTGATCGCTTCACGCAGACCAATCTTGTCTGTCGTCAACGGGTGCTTGCGGCGACTCTCGCTGAAGCGCTTGATCAGTGTCGGGCTGCTGGCGTCGAGGAATATGATCTCGGGCCTTAGCGACGTCTGGTTCAATGCCTCCAGAATCTGTGGTACCTGCTTGAGATCTGTCGGCACATTGCGCGCATCGATACTCACGGCAACTCTGGGCAGATCAGTAGCCTGTGAACTGACACGCTGCGCCAGTGCCGGCAGCAGGCTGGCCGGCAGATTGTCGATGCAGTAATAGCCGTGATCTTCCAGCATGTTGAGCGCCGTGCTCTTGCCGGAACCGGAACGGCCGCTGATGATGAGCAGTTTCACAATCTCTGTCGCCTGGGATTTGGAGCAGGAGTAATGCGGCGCCGGGTGTCTGGCGGCATGAATTTGGGGCTAACAGTATCAGGTTTGCCTGATCGTGAACAGTGATCAGGAATTCACCGCAATCTCGTAAAGCGCCTGCGCGGATGTCGCCTGGCGCAGCTTGCTGCAAAAGGATTCCTGATGAAAAAGTGCTGCCAATGCACCGAGAACTTTGAGGTGCTCATGGGTTTCCTCTGCAGGCACTATCAGGACAAACAACAAGTCCACGCGGCGCGAATCGACAGCGTCAAAGTCGATGCCCTCTTCCAGTTTGATCAGAGCACCGGTGATCGCTTTGCATTCGGCCAGGCGGCAGTGAGGGATGCCTATGCCGTTGCCGATGCCGGTGCTGCCCAGTTGTTCTCTTGCCAGCAGTGCTGTGTAGATGCTGTCGGCATTGAGTGCAGGCGTGTTGGCGGCAATCAGCTCGCTGATCGTTGTCAGAAAGCGCTTCTTGCTGACGCCGGGCAGGTTGCAGTAGCAGCGCTCGGGGGTCAGGATGGTATCAAGTCGCATGTTGAACAGATCTCAAAGGGAAATTTCGCGCGGCTGATTCTAACACCGAACTGAACGAGCTGATGAGCGATTTTTGCGACATAGGTGCGACCAGTTGTTGCATTCCGTGTTGCTCAAATCAGCTTCTTGCGTTCATTGGATGGTGGAATTGACAGCGATTCCCGATACTTGGCAATGGTGCGCCGTGCGACATTGATACCCTGTGCTTCGAGGAGTTTGGTAATTTTGCTGTCGCTGAGCGGTTTGCGGGCATTCTCCGCCGCCACCAGTTTCTTGATCAGCGCCCGGATGGCCGTGGACGAGCATTCGCCACCACCGGCTGTGCTGACGTGACTGGAGAAGAAGTACTTCAACTCGAATATGCCTTTCGGTGTGTGCATGTACTTCTGAGTGGTCACGCGCGAAATGGTGGATTCATGCATATTCACTGCTTCTGCAATATCGTGCAAGACCAGCGGTTTCATTGCCTCTTCACCATACTCGAAGAACCCTTTCTGGTGTTCGACGATGCGCGTGGCAACTTTCATGAGTGTCTCATTCCGGCTTTGCAGGCTCTTGATGAACCAACGTGCTTCTTGCAGATTGTCGCGCAGGTAATTGTTGTCGCTGCTGCTGTCGGCGCGGCGAACCAGGGACGCGTAATCGGGGTTGATGCGAATCTTCGGTGCAGTATCCGGATTGAGCTCTACAAGCCAGCGCCCGGTGTCGGAATCTTTGGAGACGATCACATCCGGCACGATGTAGGTTGTCGAAGGCGGTGCGATATCCGAGCCCGGGCGCGGATTGAGCCCTTCGATGATGGCAATGGCATCCCGCAGCTCCGGCTCTTTCAGACGGGTGAGGCGCATGAGCTGAGCGTAGTCTCGGTTGCCCAGCAACTGCAGATGATCCTTGACGATAATCTTGGCATGGCGAATGGCCGGGGTCAGTTCGCTGTCGGTGAACTGCTGCAACTGGATCAGCAAGCACTCGGCCAGATCCCGGTAGCCCACCCCGACGGGGTCGAATTGCTGAATGCGATGCAGTACGGCAACCACTTCTTCCGGGTCGATGTCCAATGAACGGATCAAACTGGCGTGGATGGAATCTATAGTGGACGTCAGCATCCCATTGGCGTCAATGGCATCGATGATGGCCAGTCCGATCAGACGATCCGGGTCGGACATCGGTGTCAGATTAAGCTGCCACATCAGGTGGTCCTGGAGGGTTTCGGTGGCGCTATTGCGCGACTCGAAGTCGAGCCCGTCCCCTTCACTCGAACCATTGCTGCTGGAGGTGTAGCTGCTCTGGTAGACGTCCTCCCAGCTGGTATCCACGGATAACTCTTCGGGGATATGCTCTTCCCAGCGATTTTCATCCTGGTCTTGAAGTTGCTGGTTATCGCTCTTTTCGTAGCTCTCCGTGTTCAGAATCCGGTCGGCGCTGAATTCGTCACTGGAGGTATTGCTCTCGCTGTTCTGCTCTGTGCCGGCATCAGCCTTTGCGTGAAACTCATCGGTGCCCTCGTCCAGCTCAAGCATGGGATTGGATTCCAATGCCTGGTGAATTTCCTGCTGCAAATCAAGCGTGGACAGCTGAAGTAGGCGAATCGCTTGCTGCAGCTGCGGTGTCATGGTCAGCGATTGACCCAACTTGAGCTGGAGCGACATTTTCATAATGTGTAGTACTTCTTCATGAGAGTCATAAGTAAATTTGACGCTTTTGGATGAACGACGCCGTTGTAGCGCGATGTTAGCAAGTATCGTGCCGTAGTTGCAGGGTAAATTTCAAGCACTGCCGACGCGCAGAGCGATTAATTCATCAGATACGGAATTGGTGGCCGAGGTAAACGTCCCGAACCTTCTGATTAGCAAGGATGTCTTCCGAGGAGCCCTCGGCGATGATTTGTCCCTCGCTGACGATATAGGCCTTCTCACAGATGTCGAGAGTCTCACGCACATTGTGGTCTGTGAGCAGTACACCGATACCCTTGTTCTTAAGGTGCGTGATGATGTCCTTGATATCGCTGACGGAGATCGGGTCGACGCCGGCAAAAGGCTCATCCAGCAGAATGAAGCGCGGTTCAGTGGCGAGCGCGCGGGCGATCTCGGTACGACGGCGCTCTCCTCCTGACAGGCTCATACCCTTGTTGTTGCGGATATGGCCGATGTGGAATTCATCCAGCAGGCTTTCGAGCTTCTCCATCTGCTGAGCGCGCGTCAACTCTTTGCGAGTCTCCAGAATGGCGAGGATATTTTCGGATACTGTAAGGGTGCGAAAGATGGAGGAATCTTGTGGCAGATATCCTAGCCCCTGTTGCGCCCGCGCGTGAATCGGTAATGAGGTCAGATTGCTGGAGTTCAGTTCGATGCTGCCACTGTCGGCCTTCACCAGACCAACAATCATGTAGAAGCAGGTGGTTTTGCCCGCGCCGTTGGGGCCCAGCAGGCCGACGATCTGACCGCTGTTGATACTCAGGGACACGTCTCTGACAACCTTTCGGCCCTTGTAGGACTTGGCGAGATGAGAGGCTTTTAAGGTATCCATCAGTTTGTTTGCTGGCTCAGGGAGCCGCTGCATGCCTGCCCGGAGGTGGCGCCGGACTCAATCACATGACGAATCTGGGCGCACTGCAGGGTAGTGCCGGGCTGGTTGAAGCTGGCGCTGCCGATGAATTCCACGACCGATTCGCTGCCAGCGTAATAATTGATGGTTTCGCTGCTGCCTGTCAGTGGCGCTGACTCGCCATCCGGCACTTGCTGGAAGCTTGCTGGCGAGCCGGTCAGGCGCACGGTCTGCAGCTGGTTGTCGAGGTTGTATTCAAGGATTGCCTGATCGCCAGCCAGTTCGATATCGTTCTGGCGCACAAAGACGTTGTCTCGCAATGTAATGACACGCAAACCATTCACTGTCTCGATGGTAGTTTCCCCATCGGCCCTGTACTCATGAGCACCCGTGGATTCTTGCGCCAGAGTGAAGGAGCCGAATCCTAATAGGAGTGTCACTCCGAGCAGCGTGGCGACTTTGGTCAGATCAGGGTTGACTGCTGGGAACTTCATATCTGCCTCTGACCTGTGAGCGGAAAGTCAATTTGTCCTGGCGCAGATCGACGTGCATGCCGATAGCCGTCTGTCGCAGGGCGTTGGTTGTCATGGTGACCTCCCGGTCGGTGTTCATCGTCTCGGTGCCGGGAAATAGGGAGATGAATCCGGTGGTCAGTGTCATCCTTTCACCGGCAGCATCGACCTGGAAAAGCTCGACTTCGTCACTCAGGTCCAGGCGTTCGATATTGTCACTGTCCGCGGCCCCGTGGATTCTGCCCGATCTGGCCGCGATATTCCAGCGCTCCCCTGAGTCCTGATAGAGGCGCACGTAGGGATTATTGAGTACGGTCGTGTTATCCAGATAATGGGTTTGTTCGGTCGCTTCCAGGGTGTAGTCGAGTCGTCCCGCCTCATCGTAGAGAACGCTGGTAATGCCCACCGAATAGGCGTCATAGGTGATTTCGGCTCCTGGTGCTGTCGTTTCGACAACCGCTGGAGCGCCTGAAAGCATATAGCGGCCGGAATAGATTGCCAGTACGAGCAGCACCAGCAAGGCCCACAGGCGCCAACCCGTCAGCACCTGGCGCGTTGCCTCGTCGACAACTTCTTCGCCGACTACGACCTCGTCAAAGGGCTGACTGTTGACTGGTGTGCCGCTGGAGCTCCTAGAGGAAGTGGGCAATGGCTGAGTCATAACGGTCCTGTGCCTGCAGTATGAAATCACAAATTTCGCGTACCGCGCCCCGGCCACCCTGCAGGGTGGTTTGAGCGTGCGCCGCTTCCTTGACCGAGCTGTGCGCATTGGCAACCGCGATAGCGAATTGTACGGCTTTCATGGGCTTGATATCCGGCAGATCGTCGCCGGCGTAAGCGATCTGTGCTGGTGTCAGGCCTGTTTCCACACACATTTCCTGCAAGGCCACAAGCTTGTCCTCGCGCCCCTGAATAAGCAGTCGGATTCCCAGATTCTCGGCCCGTCTGGCCAGCAGCGCCGACTTGCGTCCGCTGATGATGCCGACTTGAATGCCACTGTTCTGCAACAACTTTATGCCCTGACCATCCAGAGTGTTGAACGCTTTCATCTCCTCACCGCTGTCGGTCAGGAACAATTCGCCTCCAGTCAACACTCCATCGACATCCAGCACCAGCAATCTGACCTCGCGTGCGCGCCTGACTATGTCGTTCTTGTCCGTTTTGAAAATCATCTTATGGTGTTTCCTTTGGGTCGAACCAGTTCTTCGACAGTGCGGCCGGTCTGCTCAGACGACGTTGGCCAAGAGGAGATCGTGCATGCGAATAACGCCTTTCAGAGCATCCTGGTCGTCGACGACGATCAACGTGTAGATGCTGTTTTCCTGCATCATGTGCACTGCCTCGGTGGCCAATGCATTTTCGCGGACTTTTTTGCTGCGCACAGACATCACGTCGCTGATCAAGGTCTTGTGAATGTCCTTGCCGGAGTCGAGTGTACGGCGCAGATCCCCGTCGGTAAACACGCCGCACAGCGTTCCGTTGGTATCTACGACGGTTGTCATCCCCAGGCCTTTGCGGGTGATTTCCAGCAATGCGTCGCTTAGCACCGTTCCAGGGGACACCATGGGGATGGCGGCGTCGCTGTGCATGACATCTTTAACTTTCAAGAGAAGTCTGCGACCCAGTCGGCCGCCGGGGTGGGAAAATGCGAACTCCTCGCGGGTGAATCCCTTGGCCTCCAGCAGTGCCATGGCCAGCGCGTCACCTAGCACCAGTGCCACTGTCGTGCTGGTGGTTGGTGCGAGCCCCAGCGGGCAGGCCTCCTCGCTGACGCTTGCATCCAGGTGCACCGTGGCCGTCTGCGCGAGCATCGAGCGGCTGTCGCCCGTCATGCTGATCAGCGGGATGCCTTTGCGTTTCAGGACTGGCAGAATGGTCAATATCTCACTCGTGGTGCCGGAGTTGGAAAGTGCCACGACGACATCCTTTTCCGTGATCATGCCGAGATCGCCGTGACTCGCTTCACCCGGATGGACGAAGATGGCCGGAGACCCGGTGCTGGACAGCGTCGCCGCAATCTTGCGCGCAATATGCCCGGATTTTCCCATGCCGGTGACAATAATCCTCCCTTCGCAGGTCAGCAGAATTTCACACGCCTGAATGAATGTGCTGCCAATGCGCGGCAGCAGTTCTCCTATGGCTCTGTGCTCTATCTCGATCGTGCGACGCGCACTGTTGATCAGGATGTCACTATCGGTCATTTCACGCTCCCTGCCACTCATATGTAATATTCAAGGCCACAATGCGTGCCTGTCTCACATCAACTTTGATTTTTTCTGAATTAAAAGTCCAGAAATAGGCGCTGGAGTATTTTGTCGGAAGTCATGGAAAAACACGCCGATGCCCGTCTCGCATGGACTCGCAAGGCTTGAGAGCCTGCCTGTACCGATGTTGTGGATACTTGATTCGGCCCGACACTTTGCAGTGATGAGGCACGTCTTGCACGGCAGCGCCAGCCTGTATTGGATGGCCTCGATACTACCATTTTACGGAAGGGCGACAATTAGACGAGGGATTATTATTGTTTGCAAGTAGTAATTTATTGACGCTCCCGTTTCATGTAAACTGCCGCCTGCATTAGCGGGTAATGGAAGAACTGTCGGCTGCCTGGCCAATCAGGGCCGGTGCGCAGGCGGGCGAAGGGTGGTTGAACCAGGTGTTCGACGCCAGGAGTTACTCAACACACAGGAGATTCACCAGGTGAAGTCGATCAGAACATACTTACTCACGGCCGCACTGGCGTTGGTCGCCTCTGCCGGATTGCACGCTGCCGAGGAACTCAGTGCCGTTGCTTCTGCGGAGAAATCCGTGAACGAGTTGCTCGCGACGGTGGAAGAGCTCAAGCCTTATTTCGAAACTGACAAAGAGCGGTACTTCGCCGGCATTCAGCAATCCCTCAGTTCATTTGTGGATTTTGACGAGGTCGCCATTGGTGTCATGGCGCGCTTGGGCGAAAATGCGACTCCTGAGCAGATTTCCCGATTCGGTGAGAAATTGAAAGTCACGTTGACACGTTTCTACGGCGCAGCGCTGGTAGGATATGACGGGCAGGAGCTGGAGTTCATGCCGGCCGGTGAACCATCACCCGATCCTGAGCTGAATACCAATGTCAGAATGCAGCTCAGTGCTAACAATTCCAAGATCGAACTGCAGTACACGCTGTTCCTCAATGCGGACAGAGAGTGGAAGCTGAAAAACCTGTATCTTGGCGGGATCAATCTTCGTCGCCAATATTTCACACAGTTCTCTGCGCTCATGAACCGCTATGGTAATGATATCGATCAGGTTATCGATAATTGGCAGTAGCCGTTTTTCACGCCCCACGGTCCCGATTTTCAAGGTTATATTTTATGGCGATAGATTCAGATCAGATTCGGCAACTGCTCGAATCGCAATTACCGGACTGCGACATTCAGGTGCAGGGTGAGGGCAATAAATTTCAGGTGCTTGCGGTTGGCGACGCATTCAGCGGCCTTAACGCCGTCAAACGACAGCAGAAAATCTATCAGATTCTAAACCCTCATATCGCCAGCGGTGCCATTCATGCCGTGAGCATGCGATTAATGACTCCCAATGAAAGGGCAGCTTCTGCCTGAGTTTCCTCCAATCCAAAGACTGAGAAATTAATGGACAAGCTTCTGATTCACGGGGGGATTAGCCTTAATGGTGAACTCCGTATAGCCGGCGCCAAGAATTCTGCGCTTCCTATTCTTGCCGCGACCCTGCTGACACGGGAGACAGTGCAGGTATGCAATCTTCCCCACCTGTATGACATTACCACCATGCTCGAGTTGCTCGGCAGCATGGGAGTCCAGCCTGTCGTGGACGCCAAGCTGAATGTTGAAGTCAATTGCGGGTCTATCACTCACTTCAACGCGCCATACGATCTGGTCAAAACAATGCGCGCCTCGATCCTGGTGCTGGGGCCTATGCTGGCTCACTTCGGTCAGGCAGAGGTCGCTTTGCCCGGCGGCTGTGCAATCGGCAGTCGGCCCGTTAACCTGCACATCAGCGCTCTTGAGAAAATGGGCGCCAAAATTGTCGTGGAGGATGGCTATATCAAAGCCTCCGTCGATGGCAGGCTCAAGGGTGCTCACATATTCATGGATATGTGCACAGTCACGGGGACCGAAAATGTCTTGATGGCGGCGACGTTGGCGGATGGACAAACCATTATCGAGAATGCCGCGCGCGAACCGGAAATAGTCGATCTGGCGAACTGTCTTATCAAGATGGGCGCCGACATCAAGGGGCAGGGCACGGACACTATCGTCATCAATGGCAAGAAGAGTCTGCATGGTTGCAGTTATGCAGTGATGCCGGATCGTATCGAGACGGGCACGTATCTGATCGCAGCAGCGGCCACGCGAGGGAAGATCAAGGTAAAGGACACGCGTCCGGATATTCTTGAGGCTGTGTTGAGCAAGCTGGAAGAGGCCGGAGCCGATATCAGAATCGGTGACGACTGGATTGAACTGGACATGCACGGCAAGCGCCCCAAGTCTGTGTCTCTGCGTACCGCGCCATATCCTGCCTTTCCAACTGACATGCAGGCACAGTTTACTGCGATGAATGCCATTGCTACTGGCACGGGTTCCATCACCGAGACGGTATTTGAGAACCGCTTCATGCACGTGCATGAGATGAACCGGATGGGCGCCAACATGCATGTCGAAGGCAATACTGTCATCGTCACGGGTGTTGAGAGCCTGAAGGGCGCTCCGGTGATGGCAACCGATCTGCGTGCGTCAGCCAGTCTCGTCATCGCTGGGCTGGTCTGCGAGAACCAGACGATTGTCGACCGCATCTACCACATCGACCGCGGTTACGAATGTATTGAAGAGAAACTGCAATCGCTGGGTGCCCGCATCCGTCGGATTCCTTCCTGAGCGAGTTAAACCCATGAGCAAGCAGAATACAGTCATTGCTTTGACCAAGGGGCGCATCCTGGAAGAGGTGCTGCCCTTGTTCGAGCGCGCCGGCATAGCGCCGCTGGAAGACATCAATAGCAGTCGCAAGCTGATTTTCGACACCACCATGCCGAACGTGCAGATCATGGTAATTCGTGGCTCGGACGTCCCCACTTACGTGGAGTTTGGGAGTGCCGACCTGGGTGTCGTGGGCAAGGATCTGTTGATGGAATATGGCAGCGAAGGCTTCTACGAGCCACTTGATCTGCGTCTCGCGCGCTGCCGCCTGATGACAGCAGCTCCCGTAGGCGCTGCGCCGGTTGCCGGGCGGATCAAAGTGGCGACGAAATTTGCCAATATCACGCGCCGCTATTTCGCCGAGCAAGGTGTCCAGATTGAGGTCATCAAGCTCAATGGCGCGCTGGAGCTGGCTCCATCCATGGGTCTGGCCGACATTATTGTGGATATCGTGGATAGCGGAAACACGCTGAAGGCTAACGGGCTGGAGCCTCTGCAGCTGATTGCTCAGATCAGTTCCCGTGTCATCGTCAACAAAGCTGCCATGAAAATGAAGCACGCGGTCATTAGTCCTCTCTTGCAACAGCTCGCCGAGGCCGTTGAGGCCAGCAATCGCGCCTGAGATAAGTATGATGTCAACAGACAAGCCGCAGATTACCCAGCTGGATACCCGCAATCCCGACTTTGATGCTCAGCTCAAAGCGATGCTCAATCGGGCCATGATCGGCAATCCTGAGACTAATAGAACAGTGGAGAATATCCTGTCCGATGTGCGCCAACGTGGTGATACCGCCGTGTTGGAGTACACGCGCCGCTTCGACCGCTTCGAGGCTGACAGCATCGCCGAGCTGACTGTCTCGAAGGCTCAGATGGAGATCAGCCTGCAGCGCTTGCCTGAGTCTCAGGCTCTTGCGCTGAAGGCGGCGGCGGAGCGAATCCGTGTTTACCATGAGCGACAGAAGCAAGTGTCCTGGCAGTATCAGGAGCCCGATGGTTCGATCTATGGCCAAAAGGTAAGTCCGCTGGACCGTGTCGGGATTTATGTGCCTGGTGGCAAGGCGAACTACCCATCCTCCATGTTGATGAATGCAATTCCCGCTCAGGTGGCTGGTGTTGGCGAGATTATCGCTGTCGTGCCCACGCGCTGGAGTGAACAGGGCGACCTGATCTTCGCTGCGGCAGCCCTGGCCGGGGTGGATCGCGTCATCACTATCGGCGGCGCTCAGGCGATTGCTGCGCTGGCCTACGGCACTCAGAGTCTTCCCAAGGTCGACAAGATCACCGGTCCAGGCAATATCTATGTTGCCATTGCCAAGAAACTGGTGTTTGGCGAGGTCGGTATCGACATGATTGCGGGTCCGTCCGAGCTGACGATCATTTGCGATGGAGGCACTAATCCGGATTGGATTGCCATGGATCTGTTCTCTCAAGCGGAACACGATGAGCAGGCACAATCGATTTTGATCAGTGATGATGCTCAGTATCTGCAGAGCGTGATGGAGAGTATCGAGCGCTTGTTACCGACCATGAGCCGCCGCGAGATTATCGGCAAGTCATTGCGCGATCGCGGCATCTTCATTCTGACGCAATCATTGTCAGAAGCTGCTGCTGTGAGCAACAAGATTGCTCCGGAACACCTGGAGCTGTCTGTTGCCGATCCCCAGGTGCTGGCGGCGCATATCACACATGCAGGTGCATTGTTCATGGGGCGTTACAGTGCAGAAGCGTTGGGGGACTATTGTGCTGGCCCCAGTCATGTGCTGCCCACATCGGGTACTGCGCGATTCTTCTCCGCCTTGGGGGTGTATGACTTCCAGAAGCGCACCTCAATCATTCAGTGCTCTGCGCAAGGGGCCAGTCATCTGGCTAGAATTGCACAAGAACTGGCGACCAATGAATTCCTGCAGGCGCACGCGGAGTCGGCAGCCTATCGCCGTTGAGGGTCAGTTCGCAGGCAACTGCGGAATACGGTATTGCGTGCTGCCAGTGCCGAGCTCTACTGGAATGGTCAGTGTCTCGCCCTCGCGGTAGATTGTCAGGTCGACCATCTGGCCTGGTGCTTTGCGGTTGATCTGGTCGACTGCCCCAATAACGTCGGTAATCATCGATCCATCAATGGCCGTCATAACGTCGCCCGCCTTGATGCCCGCCTGCTGAGCCGGGCTGTCCGCATTCACTTGTTCTATCAACAAACCGGATACATCCGGGCGGCCGAAGAAGTTCTGGCTGGTCTCCTCCGTCAGCATCTCACCGGTGATGACTCCGAGGTAACCTGGCGTTACCTCGCCATACGCGATCAGCTGGTCCACTACCCCCATTGCCTTGTTGATCGGAACAGCGAAACCAATGCCGTCAGAGCCGCCCGACTGAGAATAGATGAAGGAATTAATCCCGATCAGCTCGCCTTCCGCATTGACGAGCGCGCCGCCTGAATTGCCATAGTTGATAGCGGCATCCGTCTGGATGTACTCGACGATTGGCAGACCGTTTTGAGGAATGCCCAGCGCGCTGACGATCCCTCTTGAGACAGACTTCTGGCTTATCAACTCCTGACTGGGGAAGCCTATGGCCAGAACAGTATCGCCCACACGAACGACATCTGATGACCCTATCGGTATTGGCGGTGGTAATGCCTCAGCCTCAATCTTCAGCAATGCCAGATCGGTCTCTGGATCTGATCCGATCAGTTCGGCAGCGCCGATGAAGGTATTGTTGTGCTCGTCGCCGAAACGTACTTCTATGTCTTCTGCACCCTCGATGACATGCAGAGAGGTCAGAATGTGGCCCTCGGCACTCACAATGACTCCCGAGCCGAGACTGCTGTACGACCGCTCGGCAGGAATATTCTGCAGCAGGTTGCGAAAAAGCGGAGGTATCTCATCGGCAGGAGGCAGTTGAATCTGCTGGCGGATCGTCGAATGAATACTGATGACTGATGGCGCAGCCCGGCTGACGGCATCGGCCAGGGATGCCGATTCGCTGCTGTTCGCGATTGCCTGTGCAGGTGCAGTTTGGGAGACGAGGGCGCCCAGTCTGTTGATCTGTTGATACTGGGCCAGAATGACGGCGAAAAGGATACCGGCGACTGTTGGCCAGCCAATGAACTGAAGGAGCTTTTTCATGACATCTCGCGGCGGTTCAGGCCGCTGTTGTTGAGTCTGCTACCATACGCGCGTGGGACTGGCGCACGGTGTCGGCAAGGTGCCGAAAGTACGTCCATTATGCGAGTTATTAACAGCGGTGTGAAGGTGAAATCCAATGTCGGCAAGGCTTGATGATATAACGCAGGAATTGAAATCCCTGCTGCGTCCAGAACAATTCAATGATTACTCCCCGAACGGGCTGCAAGTGGAGGGGAAACCAATGGTTGTCCGCATGATCTCGGGTGTCACCGCCTGTCAGGCTCTGATCGACAGGGCCATAGAGGTGGAGGCGGATCTCATCCTGGTTCATCACGGTTATTTCTGGCGTGGCGAAGATGCTGTTGTGACTGGAATCAAGAAAAACCGGATTCAATCACTCCTTAAACACAACATCAGTCTGCTGGCGTACCACCTGCCTCTGGATGTGCATGTCGAACTGGGCAACAACGCGCAGCTGGGCAAG
>JBBTKA010000080.1:0-7941 GCA_038059145.1 Pseudomonadota bacterium | reverse complement strand
CATAGGTTGAGGCGATGTCTTCGATAGTGCTTTTGACTTGCACTGGATCGGCTTTCAGCCCTTTACTCTTGATGACTTCGCCAAGTATCAGCCCCAACGCGATGCGCTTTTCAGCCTGCTCGCGGAATAATTCGTCCGGCAGCATTGAGGGATCGATATTTTTCTTGCCTCCTCCAAATTGCTGCAGAGCCTGTTGACGCAGTGCTTCAATTTCGTTCTTGACAAGTGCTGAGGGCAAGGCAACTTGATTCTGAGACAGCAGCAGATCCATTACGCGATTTTTGAGTTTGGCTTTGCTGGCATTGTTGAGTTCTCTGGTCATATTGGCGGCGACTTCCTTGCGGAAAGCTTCGATACCACCTTCTTCAATACCAAAGACAGCAAAAAATTCGTCGTTCAGTTCAGGCAACACCGGCGCGCTGATTGAATTGATTTTTATTTCAAATTTGACGGGCTTACCAGCGAGCTCTTTGTTCTGGTAGTCCTCAGGGAAAACCAAGTCTAATACGACTTCATCGCCGGCCTTCTTCTTGAGCAGACCCTTTTCAAAACCCTCGATCATTCGATCAGAGCCAAGCACCAGATTTGCGCCGTTCGCAGATCCTCCGTTGAAAGCCACGCCGTCCATCGTGCCGACGTAGTCAATATTGATTCGGTCCTTATTCTTGCTCTGCCGAGTGACGGGTTCCCATGTTTGCCGCTGTTGACGAAGCGTTTCGATCATCTTGTCGATATTTTCATCGCCAACTTCTGCTACCAGCTTCTCGACCTTCAGCTTGGCGAAATCACTCAAAGTTACTTCGGGGAAGACTTCGAAAACTGCCACATAAGAAAGATTTTTACCCTCTTCTAGGGATTTGGGTTCGATTCTAGGCTGCCCGGCGGGCTTCAGATTCTGCTCGCTGATAGCCTGGTAGTAGGTCTTGCTCATGACTTCGCCGACCACTTCTTGTCGGACACCGCGACCATAGCGCCCCTGAATAACCTTCATCGGGACCTTGCCCTTGCGAAAGCCATTCAGTCGCACATTTCCTGCTGCTTCCTGGAGACGTGCGTTCACAGCACTTTCTACGACCGAAGCCGGTACTTCAACCGTCATGCGACGCTCAAGACCAGAAGTAGTTTCAATAGAGACTTGCATTAAACACCCTCACAGGCCGACCTGACCGACACGGCAGTCAATGGCCATCAATAGTAAAAGAAATCTGTGCCAACAATGCAGGCGACAGGTGACACGAATTGGGAATTTTTTACCCTGCCAGTATCGACTTCACCATACCCTTTCAAAAGGTTCAGCTTAGTCTATTAAAATCAAGAGGTTAATTCTATTTTCCCGGCATAAGAAGTGCGCGATTGTCCCATATTGGCTGGCTTTATTCAATAAAAAATCTTGTTCAGCCCTGCGCGAGTGCACTAAGCTCGTTGTGTCTGAAGCCCTCCTCTCGGATTCAAAAACCGGGCTAATTTGTCCCAGCTGGAGAGCTACATAGACGGGCTATTGAACATCAACGCTTTCTGACGAGTCCCCCAAAGAGTGAAATGTAACACCTCAACCGTAGTCGGCGTAATACTCGCGGGCGGCAAGGGCTCGCGCATGAACTATTCGGATAAGCCGCTACTCGATGTCGGAGGAAGAGTCATTCTTGAGTCGATCCTGCACACTGCGAGCAATCAAGTAGGCAGTCTGATCATCAATGTCAATTGCAACCCGGAAAGCTATACACGCTTTAATCTCCCCATTATCAAGGATGACAGCGATTTTAAGGGCCCTTTGGCTGGAATTCTCTCGGCTTTTAATTATGCGGAGAAGAATCTTCCTGAGATTACGACGATAGCGTGCTTTCCTGGCGATGTCCCATGGTTTCCTGATGACATCGTCGAAAGCATGCTAAAGGCAATGAGTGAGACTGGTAGTGAGGTGGCATGGTTGCGCACTAACGGACAGGTCCAGCCACTCTTTTCGGTGTGGTCCGTGAAATTGCGTGTGGCATTAGAGGGCGCATTGCAGGGAGGCATCTATAGCCCTATGCAATTCATCCTGAGCAGAAGACATGCTCTTGTAGATTACCCCAGACTATCGCCTGGATTGTTCTGCAATATCAACACGCCAGAGGACTTGCAGATGGCCAGGAATATGGCAGGAAAGTACGTTTTTTCTGCGTGATTCGGCATTCTGATTGGTAGTAAATTTTTTTAATTTCTCTTATCTCTAACACACTAAATTTCATGGAAAAAAATCGGCTCCAATATCGCTAAGTTGATTTTTCTTCAGATCAGCAATCCTGAAAGCGACGATTAGATTGTGCCACTAACCTGCTGATTCAGAAGTGATCCACAAGAAGTTGTTTTCTAGAAAAGACCCCTATCTTATTGATTTAATTGTCTTATTATATTCTCGCTAGTTGACGTCGATATCGAATTGACTTCGATAGTGGCATGTAATTTGCGCTCTTCTCAACATTGGATTTTCTAAATTAAGTTTAAGTCACTCGTCGGCTTAGGGGTGTCGCGTATGTTGTTGAGGCAGGCCCCTTATTCCAGGCTTCCCTGAGCCGACGGAGACCAACAGGAGGCCGAATATGGCAAACGTACGCAAGAATGATCAATCAGTTCGGACTCCGCCCTGCCGCTCCGACCGCGTATTCAGCAAATCGAGTCTTTGGTACTTTCGAACCAGAGAGGGGCGTGACATTGGGCCGTTTCGTTATGAGTCAGAAGCACGTCAAATGTTGACTCAGTTCGTTCGAGACATGATGGCGATGGAAGCTCAATCTCAGCGTCGAGTGCCGAAGCCTCACTTTCGGTTAAGTGCAATCGCAGAGACCGCTGAGCGCGCCATATCATCGATGCGTGCCGGAATTTGAAGCGCGATTATCTCGATATCCTGATCGCCATCCTGTAATGGGCGGGGTACACTCCTGCACCAGGCGCTGTGGATGCGCCGTTGTCGTCCGAGGCTCATCGACGCAGGGGCTACAGTGAAGAAAAGAACAATTCTTTCGGCAATTTCGTCGTGCGCTGAGGACGCCGAAATTTGTTTCTATTATGGGGTGCTGTATGAGGGCAATCCGCTGTGGCACTCCCTGGCCTCTCGCAATATTCGCATAGAGATCATTCGATCTGTAAATGATGTCAAAATCCAGTCTGCGGCATTAATTCTTCTCGACCGGCCATTGATCGCAATGGCACCTATGGATGCATGGAGAGCACATTTTCCTCAAGCATTATTCCTGAGTGAGAATTCTGAGAATATCGCGACTGATATTATTCTTTCTGATGGGTTGCCTGCTCGGCAAACTCTGCAATTGATAGCGCTTGCACGCGACACGCTGGTCACTCGCATTCAAGCGGTAAAAAGCAAAGAGTTACTGAGTGCAACTGAAAGGAATCTCGAAAAACTTGCCAGCGTTGGCATTGCACTTTCCTCTGAAAATGATCTGGCAATCTTATTAAGGAAGATACTGACTGAAGGTCAGAATATTTCTTGTTACGATGCTGCATCACTCTTTCTTGTAGATAATGAAGCCAAGAGGATTACATTCAAACTTACACAAAACGACTCCCTGGATTTTCCGTTTCAGGAAAGCAGCTTTTCACTGGATGCCCACTCAATTGCTGGCAATGTAACCCTTACCAAAGAACCACTGAATATCTCCAATGCCTATTTGATTCCTGAAGAAGCTCCTTACAGGTTCAATCGTAGTTTCGACGAAACTACAGGTTACAAAACCATCAGCATGTTGACTCTGCCGGCATTGAATAAAAAGAAGTCGGTCATTGCTGTGCTGCAATTTATTAACAAGAAAAAAGAGCGACACCTGATGTTATCGCCAGGCACTCCTCTCCACGAACTTGTTATCCCCTTCGATTCTGAATCCTTCCTGCTATTGCAGGCATTGGCAGGACAGGCTGGTGTGGCTATCGAAAACGCCATTCTATATAACGATATTCAGAATCTTTTTGAAGGCTTTGTTCGCGCCTCCGTTATGGCAATCGAGCAACGTGACCCGACAACCAGTGGGCACTCGTTTCGTGTTGCGGATCTGTGTGTTGCCCTCGCTGAGGCGGTCAATGGCAGCACGTGTCCTGAATTTATATCTTTTAAACAGTCAGACCAACAGCTTCGGGAACTTCGTTACGCAGCACTCCTGCATGATTTTGGCAAGGTTGGTGTAAGAGAATCTGTACTTGTCAAAGCCAAGAAGCTGAGCGTTGAGAACCTGGAAAGTATTCGTTACAGGATACTGATTACCAAAGAGAGACTTTATAACAACGCTTTAAGCGAGCAAATCAGATTGATGCAGAGTGGCACGCTTTCGGAAGAAATGCTCTTGCAACTTCAAGCAAACCTGACCGAGGAGATTGAAAAACTCGATGGTTTTTTTGAAACAATTTGTCAGGCAAATGAACCCAGCGTGCTGGAAGAGACAAATTTGGAGAACCTCAGACGCGCAGCAGACTATCGTCCTTCATCTGCTCCAGAGAATGGCTTTTTGGTTATTAACGAGGATGAGTTCAGATTGCTCTCTATTCGCAAGGGCAGTCTGTCAGAAGAAGAGAGGCGCGAAATAGAGTCCCATGTCACACACACTCGAGCCTTTCTCGAGCAAATTCCATGGACGGATGAATTCAAGCGCATCCCCGACATAGCAGGGGCGCATCATGAGAAGCTAAACGGAAGTGGATACCCTCTCGGAATCACCGGAGAGCGAATTCCTTTCGCGTCGAAGATAATGACCATCTGTGATATTTATGACGCGTTGACCGCGTCCGATAGACCTTACAAGTCCGCGGTCAGTACAGAAAAGGCGTTGGAAATAATGCATAACGAGGCGGTATCAGGTGCAATTGATGCGCGGCTTTTGGAGTTATTCGTAACTCACAAGATCTACAAGGCCACGGAAGGGAAAGATTACTATAGTGACAGCAAGAACTCGCAGCGCTTCGGTGAGCATAAGTGTGGCTTCAATCTGCATAGCAATCATTAGCCAGTACGAAGTGCCGCCGAGGGAGTTGTGCGTTCTGTTGTCGCCCGATGATAACCGCGCTTTGTGGGAAACGCGTTACGCCGCGCGTCGCGATTCAACTCTTTATTGGCCGCCGTGAAGATTTCATCCATCAGGCGAAAATAGAAAAAATGGCCGCGACTGGTTACTTTATGCAGTGTTGCATTCGGCAGTCTGCTGACCACAGGCGTTGAGCTATTCCTCGAAACAAGGGTATCCGCTGTGCCTTGCCACAGATGTACAGGGACATTCACGTCTCGCGGATCAAACTCCCAGCGCTCGAACGCCTGCAAAACATCATTTGCGAAGCCGCGACTTCCTTGGCGAACGGACTCCTTGACATCCTTGCTAAGCATTTCAAGCACAAGCGGGTCATCCAGAACCCGTTTGTCCGTATAACATACTGTTTCACGCAGTCGTTTCAGATACCGCATTGGATTGCATGCGCAGCGCTTCTGCCTAAAACCAGAATATAGGCGCAATGCCCCCAGTGCTGCTGCTCTGATGAATGCTGGACAAGACTGCAGGACACCGAGAGGCGAAGGTGCAAAGGAGAGCCCGAGGACAACCGATATTCTATCGGGATGCCAACGGGAGGCGGCAAGCGCCAGGCTTGTACCGCCGCCATTACAGAGTAATCCGAACCTATTACAGCCGAGATCATCTGCCAGATTCAGCAAATCCTGTGCAAACCCCGCCTGGCCCCCTCCCCTGACGAAATCGGAATAACCAAGACCAGGCCTGTCAAAAGCAATCAGGCGGAATCTGGCATTCTTCGCATCGCGGTGAAATAGAGTCGCCTCTAAGCGTGTGCTGCCGGCACTGTGACAGTAGAACAGAGGGAATCCGGAGGGGGCACCAAATTCGGTGTAGGAGAGTCGGCGTCCGTCCGGCAATATGGAGAATTTCACGTCCAGGGGGACATGGGACAGACTAAATTCAATGCGGTCTTCCATCACTCGCGTCATCACTGTCTGCGTCTTCCCTTGGGCAATTGCACGGAAATTTCATCTCAAGAAGTGCTCTTCCGATGCCTCATCATAGGTGGGAATTATTCCCACGTCAATTAAATGGTTCGATCGATAATTTCATTTAGGCTGGCTGCGGACATTGCGGAATTACCGCAAATGTGATGTGGGATTAATTCCCACCTTGGGCTATACTTCCGCGCATGAATAGAGATTCAGCTTCTGATATCAACACCGGACTCCCGCCTGCAGTCCTGGTCACAGCGATTCGTAAATTGCTGCGTCCGCTCGTGCGTCTAATGCTGGCGTATCAGATCACCTACCCCTTCATTATCAATCTTCTCAAATCGATCTACGTGGAGGTGGCAGAGGAAGAGTTCAGGGTCGGAGATAAGCGCCCGTCTGACAGTCGAGTGAACCTTCTGACGGGCGTACACCGAAAAGACGTCAAGCGTTTGCGATCGGAGCCCGACAGGCATTCGCAGGTTCCCCGGAATATTTCAATCGGTGCGCAATTGATCTCGGTATGGCTGGGCTCCGAGCAATTTACTGATGCCGCTGGGCGCCCAATACCACTTCCGCTGCGCAATGCCACTAACCCAGTTAACTCCGCTAGTTTCGATGACCTCGTGGAGTTGGTCTGTAAACAAGACATTCGACCTCGAGTCATTCACGATGAGTGGCTAAATATAGGAGTAGCCACGCTTGACCCTGAGAATTGCGTTGTCTTGAATACTGGAGCATTCACGCCTCAGCGAGGATTCGATGAGAAGGCCTTCTTCTTCGGCAAGAATCTGCATGACCATTTGAGCGCAAGCACGCATAACCTGCTGGGTCGTCAACCTTCCTATTTCGACAGAAGTGTTTATTATGACAACCTCACTTCGGAATCCGTGCAGCAATTGAGCGAGCTTGCAAACGAGCTTGGCATGCATGCACTGACGACTCTCAACAAGAGCGCGCTGGCTCTGCAAAAACAGGATCAGACCAAGGCAGCACGCGACTATCGAATGAATTTCGGCGTATTCAATTACAATGCTGTCCACAAGTCAGAGGACAGGGATTTAAAAGGCGACCAAAATGCCTAAAGCCATACTAGCCATTCGTACCTACCCCGCAACGCTAATCATTGCTCTGCTGCTGTTTGTGGCAACGCTGGTCATGACCGCCACCAGCATGGGCACTGCCGGCGTCGGTGGTGGTGATGACGGAGATGGTGGAAGTGGCATAGGCGGTACTGGCAAGTCCGGAGAATTTGGCGGTAGTGGCTTTGGCGGTACCGGAGGTCCTTCTCCATTTGTTACCAGCGTCAATGATCTGGATCCAATAGATAAAGCACCGACCGATGGCTCGCTGGCACCGGAAACTGCGCTTTCCGAGGCTTTGGCGGATTCAGTAGAACAGAGCTCATTGGTCATCGAGACCAGCAGCACTCTTGCGAGCGAAGATATCCCAAATGCGGTCGAACCTTCCCTGACAGAACCTGCAGTATCGTTACCTGAGACTGTTCCAGAGGTGCAATTGGCTGAAGTAATCACCTTGGATCCTGAACCAGTGCGCTCAACAATCGAGATTGAGCAGGCAGCGCCGAACTCATCTGCTATTGCGGAAGTATTGCCCGAGATAACCGCGCCTAATGCGGTTGAAACAATGCGGCAAGATCAAGGCGACAGTGCTGCGATTCTCGCGAGCGATGCTTTGACCACGGCTACAGGTGTTGAGAGTGTTTCTGTGAAACTTGAGACGGCAGCAAAGGAGCTAGATCAGGAAATTGACCGGAATGCATTACCTGACAGGATTCAGCGGCCCGACCTTCCGCCTATCCAGCGTGTGCGCCCGGTTGATAGGGCGTCAATTATGGCCCCGGCGCGCGTACAACCGATGAGGATTTGACGTTGGGCCCTTCGATCGGCGGGCCTCTTCTGCGTTACCAGCGGTAATTCAACTGCATTCCTAGCGCATAGTCT
>JBBTKA010000079.1:0-16541 GCA_038059145.1 Pseudomonadota bacterium | reverse complement strand
TGCAGATCATGGGCATGGGGCCGGTGGAGACCACGCAGATCGCGCAGCCATGATCTGAACCGCTCAGTTAAACCGCGTTATATCCCTTGCGTCCTCGGACCGTAAACGGGC
Organism: Pseudomonadota bacterium; assembly: GCA_038059145.1. Lineage (GTDB taxonomy): Bacteria > Pseudomonadota > Gammaproteobacteria > Pseudomonadales > Pseudohongiellaceae > UBA5078. Next base: position 16,430 of record JBBTKA010000079.1, on the reverse strand, counting down.
ATTGGTTTTCCAAACTCCAATGCGCCGAGGTCCGGGGCGTCACCATCAAAACCATCTGTAATGTTCGGGATCGCGATGCCTGCATCCACAGCAACTGAACCTTCCTTCAAATTGAAATCCAACGCACGGGCGTCGTGAACACGCTGCACCGTGGCGAGATCTTTTGCATCGAGCTGCGGCACATTCACGAAGTCATCGTAGTCGACCAGCACGCTGTTGCGATCCTGTCCGGTGGCGTCCGCGTATTCCTGCAGCGTGGCAAACTGCCGCAGTACCAGTGAGTCGCGTGTGCCGTCGCCTACGCCTTCCGTCTCTGCCGGAGAATTCCAGTGGAACGATGCCTCGACACCGGGATTGGGACGGAAACCGTTGTAGTCTGACGTGCTGTAGCCGGTGTTGGTGGTCACGTTGAAGATGGCCGGTTGCGCGTTCTGTCCGAGAATCACGTTGTTGCGCCAGTGCAGATTCGCCGACGTGCCAGTAACCGATTCGGTGAAGATGGTGTTGTTGTAGTAGATCACGCCGGGCGAACCGCTGGACATGCGAGTGGCACCGCCGGGGGCGTGATAGACAATGTTGCGAATCCAATACACCGGTCCGCCGCCCGAGGGCTGGTTGCACATCGGGTGAGATGCCGAGTTGATCATGATGTTGCGCGTCACGCGAATGTTGTGCAGCCCTCCGTCGATCTCGATAGCGTTGTCGTGAAAATTGCTCATGTAGTTGTTGTAGAAATCGATGGCGACGGGACGCAGGTGCCAGTAGTCCCTTGGAGGATACTGCGGGCCTTCAACGGCGTGCGAACCGTCGGGATTGCCATAGGTCTCGACGTCGATGCCGTCATGAAAATCCTGAATGTGATTGTAAGCGACGACGTGTCCCGGTCCGTAAATTCTCACGGCGGTGTAAGAGGTCATCACCGGCGGGAAGGTCTGTCCGTCGACGCCGCCGAACTGCTGCCAGAAGGCCCCGTTCCAGCCCATCACGTGATTCGGATCGAGGCGGCCGAGGAAAACGTTGTCGAGAATCGTGAAGTCGCTCGAACCTGACCAGTTGGTAAAGATTCCCAGGCCGACATCTTCGAAGCGCGAGTTCTTCACAGTCAGTCCTTTGGAGCCCGCGATGAATTGTGTCCCTGCCCAGATTGCGATGTCGGTGTTGCGGAAGGTGATGCCTTCGAAGTAGTTGTAATCGGCCGCCTTGACGTTGAAGAGGTTGAAGTTGCCGCGTCCGTCGATGATGACTTCGCCGTCGCCAGCAGCCTTGATGACGATGGGCCTTTCGGCCGTGCCGTCGGCGGTGAGGTAGTAGGTGCCCTCGAAAGTCGTGGTGGCGTTGTAACGGGTGTTGTTGGCGTAGAACTCGTAGAAGTAAGCGTAGGTACCCGCGTGTACCAGAATCACATCCCCGGGTTTGACGCGCGGCCTGCCACCGGGGGCTGAATCGCCTGCGCCGCAGCGGTAGTTGTACGCGCACATGATGCCGGAGAACGATGGCTCTTCGCGCGGACCTTCATAGGTCGACGGGTAGACGTGATACACGGCGCCCCCTTCTGCAGGCACGGGCTCGGGGCGGGTGCTGACGGTGACGATCTGCGTGGCGGCGGTGGCCGGACCGGCGACGCCGTCCGGGTCGCTCAGCTCGAAACGCGCCTCATAAGCCGTGCCCGGCTCCAGATCAAGGATGCTGCCCGCGAACATCGGCGGTGACACCAGATCCCAGATATTCTCCTGATAAACCTGCTCGCCGTTCAGGCGCAGCAACGGCATGCCGGGCAACCAGTCGTTATCACCTGCGCGGCGATACGAAACGGCAACTTCAGAGTTGCGATTCTCATCGCCCTGAATGTGCCACTCGAAGCCGAGATTGATGAGGGTGGGGTTGTTGATCACCAGCTCGCCGGGAGTCACCTGGTCGGTGTTTTGTGCCCAGCTTGAGAGAGGGGTCAGACAGGCCATCAGGGTCAGCAGCAGGCAGCCGCTCAGAGCTTTGCCGCGTGGGGTCAACAATCGCATCGTGATCTCCTTGGTTTTTATTGTGATCCGCAATTGCCCGGCAGTAAGCCACGCAGTGCCGGATGCGGCAAGGCATTTGCGGCGAAGTGAGGTTTGGTGCTTTCTGCAGAAACGGCTACCCTGTGGGAGTCGGCCTGCCGACGATTGTGGGAGCTTGCCTGCAAGCGATGTTTTCAGCATCGAACTTATAGTCGGCAGGCCGACCCCCACAATCGCTTGCAGGCAAGCTCCCACAATTGCTTGCAGGCAAGCTCTCACACAAAACGATCAACGAGGCTCCTATGAAATTTCTGATTTTCCTCGGCAGTGTTCGCGACAGCACGCCGCCCGCGCCAGCCCGTCTCGGCCTGCGTGTCGCACGTGCCTGTGTCACCCATTTTCAACGCCATCATCTCGAGCATACTGTGGAGCTGATCGATCCACTGGATTTCAAACTCGACTCCGTCTTCAAACCACACTTCGCCTATGCACGCAGCGCTGCGCCGCAGGATCTGCAGGCTCTCGCGGAGAAGATCAGCGCGGCGGATGGCTATGTGCTGGTGAGCCCGGAGTACAACCATTCCATGAGCCCGGCGCTCGCGCATCTGCTCAATCATTTCGGCAGCTCGTCGTTTGCCTACAAGCCAAGCGCGATTGTGACTTACTCGGCCGGTCAGTGGGGCGGTGTCCGGGCGGCGATGGGTATGCGCAGCTACCTCTCCGAGCTTGGGTGCCTGTCGGTGTCGGCGATGGTGCATGTGCCCAAGGCCCAGGAAGTGTTTCAGGAAGATGGCGAGGTGACGCCAGAGCAGGACGCGACGCGCTGGGCGGAATATCTCGGCCGATCCTTTCTGCAACTGGAGTGGTGGGCGGCTGCGACCAAGGCGCAGCGTGGTGTGGTTGATCCGCACAAACTGGTGAAGGATTTCAAACGCGATCCGTCGCAGAGAAATGCACCGGGTCGATAAGAAAAAGGGGGGAGCTGTGAGGATTCGATCAAGCTTGGCGATTTGCCAGCGCATCGGCTTGGTATCGGTCAGCGTGCTGATGGGTGCGCTGCTGGCTCCGTCCGTCAGTGCCAACAGTTTTCTGGATTTGACGGTGGGATTGCACGCCGACGACAACATCACGCGCGGTTTCCTGAACAGTGATATCCACAAGGACCAGAGCGCCGAGCTTGCTCTCAGTGGTGGACGGCTGTTCCAGTTGGCCCCGGCAAATTCCGTGACGGCCATTGGCAGTGTGACGACGACACGCTTTGCCGAGCTGTCGGGCCTGCACAGTAACAGCCTTTCTCTGGGCGGAACTTATCAGCACAAGTTCGGGTTGGGAGCCTATGCGCCGGTGATGGTTGGCGCTCTGGTCTGGACCCACCACGACAGCCACAGCCAGACGCGTGATCGCGAGGTCATGGAACTGGAAATCAGTTATGGAAAACGGCTGTCGGCGTTGTGGAATTTGACGGCAGGTGCTACCTACGAGGTCAGTAAGGGGATTCATGATGCGCGACGCCACGCCAGTATCTACAGCACTCGCAACGACATCTACGATTTCAATCAGGGGAGTGTGTTTGCTGGGGCGGATTACACGCTACGCAATTACGCAGTGATCAGCGCCAGTTACACATTCGGCGATGGCTACGTTGTCTCCAGTGCTCTGGCTCCCAATCCGGGCCTTGGGAGTATTTCGCGCGCCCTGACAGCGGATCATGCAGTGCAACCCCCGGTTGGCCGCAAACAGGTTGCCTACACGCTCCCTGCTCGCACTCATCTTGTTGATGTGAACTACAGTCATCCCATCGGGCGTGACAGTTCGATCAATGTCGGCATCAGCCGACAACTTGTCAAAGCACGCCAAGGGGTGGATTACACGAACAACCGCATCAGCCTGCGTTTCATCCAGATTTTGCACTAGCAAGCTGATGCGTATTTTTCAAACGGCAGGTTATTCCAGCGGCACTGCAATCGCGCGGAACGGCAGCAACGGAGTGCCTGCCGGAGCGCGCATACCCGCGAACTGTGCCTCGACAACATAGGCAGTCTCACCTACCACTGTCACCGCCACAGCGCCGCCAGGAAAACCTTCCTTCAGCGTGGTCAGCTTCGCGGAATCCCCTTCGATGAGCGCGTGCGACAAGCGTCCACCTTCGCCGCCCTCTACGATCAGCAGCTCGCTGTCACTGGTGTTGCGCATACCGTCAGGTCGAGAGATCGGGCGGTCCAGTGCAATTTCCACCACGTCACCCGCCGCGCCACCCGCATCGATATCCACTGCGAACAATTTGCTGGTGGCGAGTGTGTTCACGAGTACGCGATCACCCAGCACCGCCACGCCGTCGAGTACGTCGCCGGTCGCACCAAACGCACCATCGCCTACCCACACTTCCAGCTCGTTGCCACCGGGCGCCAGACGCAACACTTCCATATTCGGTGTATCAGTCGCATAGGCAGCACCTTCGGCGTCCACAGCGATGTCATTGCAACGTCCACCCGCAGTCGGCAATTCATAACTGCCTTTGGGTGCGCCGGTGCTCAGGTCGAAGGCCAGCAGCGCCGAGGGCGGTGGGTTCGGTGTCGCTGGTGGGTTTGCAGGATTCGAGCAGACCCACAGCGTGTTGGAGGCATCGTCCGCGAATACGCCGAGCACGCTCTGCAAGCCGCCCACACCAGTGGCGATCCAGGGCTGAGCGTCGGTGCTTGCTGCACCGGGCTGGGCACGCAGCACAGCCGAGAGACCGATGCTGCCGAAGTACACGGTGCCATCGGCGGCGGAGGTCAGGCTCTCGGGGAAAATGCGTTCACCGAGAATCTGGATGTCCTGCGCGCTGGCAGTATGAGTGGCCAGCAGCAGACCCGCTGCGAGTACGCTGGCGGCGCGTTGGGTGAAGGTGTTGGTCATGAGTTTCATTCCTTTGGTTGGGTTTTTGGAAGGTAAGGCAGTATGTAGCAGACCGGCATGATCAGTCGGGCATGCCATCCAGAATCTCCAGTGGGCGAATCTCGACAGTGCCCACGGTTGCGGGTGGAATCCGTGCGGCCACGGCGATGGCTTCGTCCATGTTGGCAACATCGATCACGAAGAAGCCGCCGAGCTGTTCTTGTGTTTCCGCGAAAGGCCCGTCGGTGACCAGCGTCTTGCCTTGCCGGATGCGCAGACTGTTGGCAGTGTCGACCGTCTTCAACGGTGAGGCATCGACGAATTTTCCTTCTTGCGCGAGTTCATGACAGAGTGCGATAGAGGCATCTTTGAACGTGTTCCGATCCAGCGTGTCCCAGATTCTTTCGTTGCAGTAAATCAGCAGCATGTATTTCAACGGGCAATTCCTCGTACGATTCGGTGTGCCGACTCTATACGAAGTGCGGGGGGAGTTGCCACCCCGCTTGGTTGCGCAGACTGGAAGCATGACAGATACTTGGGGCAGATCCTGTTAGAGAATATCTGGATGGGGTTCGGATAAGTACCAATTGGCTGCTACGGAAAGGATGCTGTTATGCCAACAATTTCGATTTTCTATGGCATTGTGATTCGAATGTTTTTTTATGATACGGACAGACATAAGACGCCGCATATCCATGCTGAGTATCAGGATCAAACGGCTGTCTATTCTATTCAGGACGGTTCAGTGTTGGCTGGCGGCCTTTCAGCCGCAAAACATAAGCTGGTATTGGAGTGGGTTATATTGCACAAGAAGGAGCTGTTTGCTGACTGGCAGCTTGCAGTGAATGGTAAGAGGCCTATCCCGATTCGAGGACTTGACCAATGAATATTGCAGAGATAATTCCTCAGGACGATTGTGTTCTGTTCATAAAATCAGACGACGGAAGAGCTGGCTACTTTGATGTGAAACCGTACTTGCACTCCGAGGCATTCTCTCCTTTGAGGGATGCCGTTGAGTTTCGTAAAGTCAGTAATGGAAAGTACTTCATCGAGTGGCGATGTGGGGCGGATCTTTCAGCCGATACGATTCAGGCGAAGTGGGCGGAGGTTGAGGGAAATCTGCATGCATAAGGAGAATGTCTATGGAAGGACGTAAATATCACGCCGTCAATTTTCTGTGTGCGGCATTACTGCTGCTCGGTTCAGCAGCACAAAGTGCAGAGCTAGCAATCGACGGTCTCGTCGAATTTGATTTGATTGGCGTCTATCAAGTTGAGGCAGTCACTCCGGAAGGATTTGCTCAAGAGCAATATCAGATCACGATAGATGGTACCTCTCGTGTCTACACAGTGTCTGTGAGCAACAATATGAGTAGGCAGGGGGTGCGGGGCTATTACAGTCAGGCGCTCGATTCAATTCCCCTGATTCATCATTACGAGCTGATCTTCACGACATCTCTCGGCCCTGCCCCCAGCGGGTTTATTTTCAAGAAACCTGAAGGGTATCTGGTCGAGTACATGAAAGACCTTAAAGGAGGTCTAGGGGTGTTTATCAAGACTGAGACGGACGGTGAAGACTATTTAACCGCTGTGCACGAGGCGCTGGATATTCTGTCGCGGTTCCGGCCGGGGGAGTGATCCCCTGAGTCGCTACCAGAAGTGCGTTTTTCATGCCTTGATTTCCCACCCTCCCGCCACCATCTAATGGCTCCACAAAGCCGCCGTAAACGCGGCACCAAACAGGAGCCTTTTCACCATGAATACACGCCAATACTGGCTTCCCTTCGTTGCTCTGCTGGGCCTGCAGCTGGCCGCTGGCAGCGCCATTGCGCAGCAGGATTACGCCACCTTCAAGACCGATGATGAGTCGAACAACATCGAAGTCTTCAAACAGGCCAGTCCGTCGGTGGTCTACATCACCAACTCGCGGCTGGTGCAGCGTTCCTATTATTCGTTGAACCCGCAGGAGGTGCCGCAGGGCAGTGGTTCGGGGTTTGTGTGGAGCAAGGAAGGCTACGTGGTCACCAATTTCCACGTTATCCAGCAAGCGTCGCGGTTGACGGTGACGTTGCAGGACGGCAGTGCCTATGACGCGGAAGTAGTGGGCTATGAGCCGGACAAGGATCTGGCGGTGCTACGGATCGATGCGCCGCAGGAGAAGTTGACGCCGATCCAGGTGGGCGATTCGTCGCTGCTCGAAGTAGGCCGCAAGGTGATTGCCATCGGCAACCCGTTCGGGCTGGATACGACGCTGACGGTGGGGGTGGTGAGTGCGCTCGGTCGCGAGATCGATTCGGTCAGTCGGCGCAAGATTCGTGATGTGATCCAGACCGATGCCGCGATCAACCCTGGTAATTCTGGCGGCCCGCTGCTCAATTCACTGGGTCAGCTGGTGGGTGTGAATACCGCAATCTACAGTCCGACGGGGGCCAGCTCCGGCATAGGCTTTGCGATTCCTGCCAACACGGTGAAGAAGATCGTGCCGGAACTGATTACTTACGGGCAGGTGCAGACGCCGACGATGGGCATCTCCGTGTTGCCTGCCCAGTACGCGGATTATTATCGGCAGAACGCGCAGATTGAGGGCGTGGTCGTGATGGATGTGATCGAGGGTGGCGGTTCGGAGCGTGCGGGCTTGCGTGGTCTGCGTGAGACCAATCAGGGCATTCTGCTGGGGGATGTGATCACCGCGATTGAGGGCGAGGAGATCAGCAATGAAGACGATCTGCTCAATGCGCTTGAGAACCACCGGGCTGGCGATGTGGTGACCGTGACTACTCGCCGCGACAGCGCGACGCAGACCTACGAGATTGAGCTGCAGGGCACTGTGGGAGCGTACCCGGAGGGCATAAAGGACCCGCCCGCGATTAACTGAGTTCCAGCGTCTATCGCGGGCAAGGCCCGCTCCCACAGGGGTACAGCGGCAAAGTGGTTAGCGGGCCGCGATGTCGGTGCGGCGTCTGGCGACTGCGGCGCGGACTTGGTTCGGGGCTGTGCCGCCGACATGATTGCGCGCCTGCACCGAGCCTTCCAGCGTCAGCACCTTGAACACGTCGTCGCCGATCTGCGCTGAGAACTGTTGCAGCTCGGCCAGTGACAGCGCACTCAGATCCTTCTTCTGCGCGATACCATAGGCGACCGACTTGCCGACGATCTCGTGGGCGTCGCGGAAGGCGATGCCCTTGCGGACGAGGTAGTCCGCCAGATCGGTCGCAGTGGCATAGCCCTTGAGCGCCGCGTTATAGAGATTCTCCTTCTTCGGTTTGATTGCGGGCACCATGTCCGCATACGCCTTCAAACAGTCGCGCACTGTGTCGATCAGATCGAACAACGGTTCTTTGTCTTCCTGATTATCCTTGTTGTAAGCCAGCGGCTGCGACTTCATCAGCGTCAGCAGCGCGACCAGATGGCCGTTCACGCGGCCAGTCTTGCCACGCACCAGTTCGGGCACGTCGGGGTTCTTCTTCTGCGGCATGATGGAAGAGCCGGTGCAGAAGCGGTCGGGCAAGTCCACGAAGTCGAACTGCGAGGACGTCCACAGCACGAGCTCCTCGGAGAAGCGCGACAGGTGCGTCATCAGCAGGCTAGCGCACGCAGCCAGTTCGATGGCGAAGTCGCGGTCGCTCACCGAGTCCAGCGAGTTGCGCGTAGCAGCGGTGAAGCCCAGGAGCTGCGCGGTGTATTCGCGGTCGATCGGGTAGCTGGTGCCTGCCAGCGCGGCGGCGCCCAACGGGGAGAAATTCAAACGCTCACGGCAATCCTGCAGACGCCCGAAGTCGCGCTCCAGCATCTCGTACCAGGCCATCATATGGTGACCGAAAGTAATTGGCTGGGCGGTTTGCAGATGGGTGAAACCCGGCATGATGGTGTCGGCTTCGCGCTCGGCGACATCGAGCAGAGCCTGTTGGAGACGAGTCACTTCCTTGCCGATAGTGTCGATCTCATCGCGCACATACAGACGAATGTCGGTGGCGACCTGATCGTTGCGCGAGCGGCCGGTATGCAGCTTCTTGCCGCTGATGCCGATGCGTTTGGTCAGCTCAGTCTCGATGTTCATGTGCACATCTTCCAGCGCCACGGACCACTCGAAACGCCCCGCGACGATGTCTTCGCGAATCCCTTCCAGCCCGTTGATGATGTCCTGCACTTCCTGCGCCGTGAGGATGCCGACCTTGCAGAGCATGGTGGCGTGGGCGATGGAGCCGTTGATGTCATGGTGGTAGAGGCGCTTGTCGAAGGTGACGGAGGCGGTGAAACGCTCCACGAAGGCGTCGGTGGGTTCGCTGAAGCGGCCGCCCCAGGGTTTGATCGCGTCTTGTGTCTTGTCGCTCATAGTCCTTCTCTCATTCATGCCGTCTGGCGCTCAGGGGCGGCGATTATAACAACATAACGCCCCTGTGGGAGCGAGCCTGCTCGCGATTGATCTGTGCCACTCCACTTAATCGCGAGCAGGCTCGCTCACGCACAATCGCGGGCAGGCCCGCTCCCACAGGGGAAATTTGATTGCCGTTGACGTAGAATCGCCTCAGATACCCATTCAGCAAGAGAAATACTATGGCAGTAGACAGGATTCGCATCGCGACGCGCGAGAGCCCGCTGGCCCTGTGGCAGGCAGAGTACGTCAAGAGCACGCTTCTGGCGTTATACCCCGCGCTCAAGGTGGAACTCATCGGCATGACCACGCGAGGCGACGTCATCCTCGATTCGCCGCTCTCCAAGATCGGTGGCAAGGCGCTGTTCGTGAAGGAATTGGAAGTCGCTCTGCTGGAGGGCACGGCAGACATCGCGGTGCACTCGATGAAGGACGTGCCGATGGAGTTTCCAGAGGGCCTCGGCCTGACCGTGATCTGCGAGCGCGAAGACCCGACCGACGCCTTTGTCTCCAACACCCATGCCCGTCTGGAAGACCTGCCACTGGGTGCCCGTGTGGGCACGTCGAGCCTGCGCCGCCAATGCCAGCTGCGCGCCTTGCGCCCGGACCTGCAGATCGGCGATCTGCGTGGCAACGTCGGCACCCGCCTGAGCAAGCTCGACCGTGGCGACTACGACGCCATCATTCTGGCGACAGCCGGGTTGGTTCGCCTCAAGCTCGCCGAGCGCATTCGTCAACGCCTGGATACCCGCACCTCATTGCCTGCAGGGGGTCAGGGCGCCGTTGGCATCGAGTGCCGCATCGCCGACAAAGACGTGATCGCGCTGCTGCAGCCGCTTCATCATCAGGAGACTGCCGATCGCGTGATTGCCGAGCGTGCGGTCAACACGCATCTGCATGGAGGGTGTCAGGTGCCAATCGCCTGCTTCGCCGAGGTCGAGGGCGATGATCTCTATTTGCGCGCCTTGGTGGGCGAGGCAGATGGACAACGTATTCTGCGCAGCTAGATGCGCGGCCCGCGTGCCGCTGCCGAACAGCTCGGCATCGCGGCAGCCGAAGCACTGCTGGCGCAGGGCGCTGACAAAATTCTCAAGGCTTTGCACGATAACGCCGGCGCGGCGGTGTCTGCATGAACGTGACGGCCGGTGCGCAGCAGGCGACCGGTGCGATGGCAGGTACTTTGCCGCTCGCCGGATTGAGCGTGCTGCTGACCCGGCCAGCGGGACAAGCAGACAAACTGGCCGCCGCCATTCAGGGCCTCGGTGGGCAGGTGACGCACTTGCCATTGCTCGCCATCGAGCCGATCACTGAACGTGTCGCTGTCGAGCGACTCAAGACTTCCATCATGGCGCTGGACAATTACGACGCCGCGATCTTCATCAGCACCAATGCCGCGACACTGGGATTGGAGTGGATCGAGAGCTATTGGCCGCAGTTGCCCGTGGGTCTTGAGGCCTACGCCGTGGGGCCTGGCACAGCGGAGATTCTTCGCCAGTTGCCGTGGCCAGTGCATTGTTCCGAGAGTGGCGTGACCAGTGAACATTTGTTAGCACTGCCTGGTTTACAGGATGTCGCAGGCAAACGTATTGCTTTGTTCAGAGGACAAGGTGGCCGCGAGTTGCTGGCAGAGACGCTGCGTGAACGGGGTGCCCGCGTAGACTATCTGGAGATTTATCAGCGCCGTGTGCCGGAGTATTCGCGTGCGGTTGTGTTGAAAATGATCGAAGAGAACGCCATTGACACAGTGATAGCCACCAGTCAGCAGATTCTCGACAGTCTCATCGCGCTGTTGAGTGCAGATGGGAATTTGCCGCAGAAAATGCGGGGTTTGCGTGTCGTGGTGCCCTCGCAACGTGTGCGAGAATTCGCGCTGGCGGCGGGCTTCAAACTTGTTATCGATGCCGGTGGCGCGGATGACAAGTCAGTACTGACCAGTCTGGAACAGTGCCAGACTGGATCTGCAAACGATAAGGAGACAACGTGACAGAGGCGAAACTCGGCAGCGGCTCAGCAAACGGGAATCACGGTGAGACCGCCGGTACCGCCGCGCGTCATGATACGCCCAAGGTGCTGGACGAGCTGAGCAAGCAGAATTCGGCGCGCTCCATGAGCTGGCGTCGGCACAGTGGCCTGCGCCGTTTCACCATCATTCTGGTGATGCTGATTCCCGTCGTACTCTTCATGACGTGGCTGACTATTGAGCAAGCGCGTACCGATGCAGCTCTCGAAGAGCTGCGCGTGGAAAATGCAAACCTGCAGGCAGCGCTCGGCAATCCTGTCAGTGCCACGCCGGGCCTTGATCCGCAAATGCTCGATGATCTGCGCCTTAGCCTGGAAGCACGCATTGAGGCGCTGAGCAGCACCACGGCGGGGCTGCAATCACAGTTGGCAGTCACGCCTCCCGAAGGAGCGCCCCGCGACTGGTTGTGGACCGAGTCGGAATATCTGCTGCGGCTGGCAAATCAGAAGTTACAACTGGAAGGGGATTCGGAATCTGCACTGCTGTTATTGACCACCGTGGATAGAATGCTGAGTCAGGAGGATGATCCTGCACTGTTTCCTGTGCGCGAGGCACTGGCAGCAGATATCCTCGCGGTGCGCAACATGGAGCCGATTGATGTTGCGGGGCTCTACGTCCGTCTGAATAACCTGATGCCGACTATTGAGGGGCTCTCGCTGCGAACTGCACTGGTACAGAACTACACGGCACAGTTGCCGGGGCAGGCTGGTAATCAGGTGACCACGAGTGCCGATGCCGGTTTGTTAGAGCGTGGTCTCGATATTCTCGGTTCCATCTTCGTTTGGCAGCGCTGGGATGTAGCGCCCGAAGCCTTGTTGCCTGCGCCGCAGGAGGCCACACTGAAGCAGAATTTGCGGCTGATGCTGGAGCAGGCGCAGCTCGCGCTATTGATGAACGAGGAGACTGTCTATCGCGACAGTCTGGCCAAGGGCAGTGACTGGGCAGCGCGGTACTTTTCTATTGACGCCGGGGCGGGTCGCACACTCACAGAAGAATTGCGCGCACTCTCTTCCGAGCGCATCAGTGAGTTGCGTCCCGATATCTCCGGGTCACTGGAAGCGCTGTTACAGATCAGTGAGAACCGCCTGCAACCACTGAGCGACGGCAACTGACATGATCAGACTGTTTCTCTACACGCTGTTGGCAATCGTCATGGGGCTGGTGGTGACGCTCCTGCTCGCGAGTGACCCGGGCTATCTGCTGATTTCCTTCCGGCATTACACCTTCGAGACGAGCCTCTTTGCGTTGTTTGTCGCGTTGCTGCTGCTCGTGTTGCTGTTGCGCCTGCTATTCATGATTCTGGACTGGATCAATCCTCTGCATCTGTTGAGTTTCGGGCGCTCCTGGGCATTGCAGCGCAGGCTGCGCAAGGAAGCAGAAGCGGCCGCACCGGCGAATCTCGCGGAACGCCAGCTCATCGTCGAGCTTCAGGAGTTGCGCAGTCTGCCGGTTGCCGAGGCAATCACGCTCGCGGACCTGCGCAAGTTCTGGAAGAAGCGCGCTAAATACTTTACCGACGATATCGACGTCGTGTCCGAGTACCTCAACGTGCTGGAGCATATCGGTGCGTCTGTCGAGGCGGTGACAGTGATCGAGGGAAGTCTTGAGCGACAGTGGAATGACTTGCTGGTGCGTCGCTATGCATTGCTGTCGTTGGCGCTGGACACGCAGGGGGCCGCGAAGCAGTTGCAGCGCGCCGAGCGGTGGCTGGAGGGTCGGCCACTGGATGCCGTGCTGTTGATGGCGCTGGGGCGCTTGAGCCTGCGCAATCAACTGTGGGGAAAGGCGCGGGATTATTTTGAGCGCAGTCTGAAGCTGGTGCCGGATACGGAAGTGTTTGCCGAGCTGGCACGCCTGCTGCAAAACCTGCATGAACCCGAGCGCAATCCGCACTATCTGCGCCCTCACACCGGTACTGTGGGCAACGGTTTGCCAAAATTCCCGCAGCCTTGACTGCCCACATTCCTGTGGGAGCGGGCCTGCCCGCGATAAGCTTTTGCGCTGAATTCGATCGCGGGCAGGGCCCGCTCCCACAAGATTTACTCTATTCCCAATTCGTGCCAGATATCGTCCACGCGCTTCTTGACGCTCGCGCTCATCTCGATCGGTGTGCCCCATTCGCGCTGAGTCTCGCCAGGCCATTTGTTGGTGGCGTCCATGCCGATCTTCGAGCCAAGCCCTGAAACAGGCGAGGCGAAATCGAGATAGTCGATGGGCGTGTTCTCAATCATTACCGTGTCGCGCGCCGGGTCCATGCGCGTCGTCATGGCCCAGATCACGTCCTTCCAGTCGCGCACGTTGACGTCTTCATCGACGATGATGACGAACTTGGTGTACATGAACTGACGCAGGAAAGACCATGTGCCCATCATGATGCGCTTGGCGTGTCCGGGGTATTGCTTGCGAATGCTGACCACGGCCAAACGGTACGAGCAGCCTTCCGGTGGCAGATAGAAATCCACGATCTCCGGGTACTGTTTCTGAATCAGCGGAATGAATACTTCGTTGAGCGCTACTCCGAGCATCGCCGGTTCATCCGGCGGACGGCCCGTATAAGTGCTGTGATAGATGGGGTCTTTTCTGTGCGTCAGCTTCTTGATGGTGAAGACTGGGAAACTGTCGACCTCGTTGTAATAACCGGTGTGATCTCCGTACGGACCTTCTGGGGCCATCTCGCCGGGTTCGATCACGCCTTCGAGCACGAACTCGGCGCTTGCCGGCACTTGAAGATCATTCGTGAGGCATTTCACCACTTCCGTTTTCTCGCCGCGCAGCAGTCCTGCGAAGGCATATTCGGACAGGGTGTCGGGAATCGGCGTCACTGTGGCGAGGATAGTCGCCGGGTCGGCACCTATCGCAATGGACACCGGGAAGGGTTGTCCCGGATGCTTCAATTGCCAGTCACGAAAGTCCAGCGCGCCGCCACGATGCGACAGCCAGCGCATGATCAGCTTGTTGCGACCAATCACCTGCATGCGATAAATGCCGAGATTCTGCCGTTCTTTTTCGGGGCCGCGCGTGATAACCAGAGGCCAGGTCACCAGCGGTGCGGCATCGCCGGGCCAGCAGGTTTGAATCGGCAGGAATGAGAGGTCGATATCCGCCTCGTCGATGACGACATCCTGACAAGGCGCTTTTTTCTTCACGTCTGGTGCAATGTTGAGCACTTGCTTGTAGGCGGGCAGATTCTGCCATAGCTCTTTCCAGCCCTTGGGGGGAACCGGTTCCTTCAGGAAGGCGAGCAGGTGCCCGACATCACGCAGCCCCTGCAGATCTTCCTGACCCATGGCGAGCGCAACGCGGCGCGTGTTGCCAAACAGATTAGCCAGCAGCGGAATCGTGGAATTGCGCGGGTTTTCAAACAGCAGTGCCGGACCATTGGCGCGCAGAGTGCGGTCGCAGATCTCGGTGATTTCCAGATACGGATCGACTTCGGTTTTGATGCGCTTCAGTTCGCCCTTCTCTTCCAGAAGGGCAATGAATTCGCGGAGATCTTTGCAGGGCATGAGTGCGTTTCCAGTGTGGGAGCGAGCCTGCTCGCGATTTTGCAGAGCATTCGATCGCGAGCAGGCTCGCTCTCACAGGAGATTACTTGCGTTTCATGGAATTGAAGAAATCTTCGTTGGTCTTCGTGTCCTTGAGTTTGTCGAGGATGAACTCGGTAGCCTGCACGTCTTCCATGGAGCTGAGGATCTTGCGCAGAATCCACATGCGTTGCAGTTCTTCTTCATTCGTCAGCAGCTCTTCGCGACGGGTACCGGAGCGACGCACGTTGATGGCTGGATACACGCGCTTCTCGGCAATTTTGCGGTCGAGATGCAGTTCCATGTTGCCCGTGCCTTTGAATTCTTCGTAAATCACTTCGTCCATCTTCGAGCCGGTTTCCACCAGCGCCGTGGCGATGATGGTCAGGCTGCCGCCTTCTTCCAGATTACGTGCCGCACCGAAGAAACGCTTCGGACGCTCGAGTGCGTGTGCATCCACGCCGCCCGTCAGCACTTTGCCTGATGATGGAACGATGGTGTTGTAGGCGCGCGCCAGACGAGTGATCGAGTCGAGCAGAATCACCACGTCCTCTTTGTGTTCAACCAGACGCTTTGCCTTCTCGATCACCATCTCGGCGACCTGCACGTGACGGGCGGGCGGCTCGTCGAAGGTACTGGCAACCACTTCGCCGCGCACAGAACGCTGCATCTCGGTCACTTCTTCAGGGCGCTCGTCGATCAGCAGAACGATCAGACGGCACTCGGGATTGTTCTTGGTGATGGATTGCGCGATGTTTTGCAGAATGAAAGTTTTACCGGCCTTGGGCGGAGACACGATCAGGCCACGCTGACCTTTGCCGATAGGCGCTGTCAGATCGATGGTACGTGCACTCAAATCCTCGGTGCTGCCATTGCCGATTTCCAGACGCAGGCGCTTGGTCGGGAACAGAGGGGTCAGGTTTTCAAAGAGGATTTTGTTCTTGGAGTTCTCGGGTTTCGAGAAATTGACTTCGGAGATTTTCAGCAGAGCAAAGTAGCGTTCACCTTCTTTGGGGGGTCTGATCTTCCCCGATATCGTGTCCCCGGTACGCAAATTGAAGCGTCGAATCTGACTGGGAGAAACATAAATGTCATCGGGACCTGCCAGGTAGGACGAGTCCGCCGACCTTAGAAAACCGAAACCGTCCTGCAGAATTTCCAGCACGCCGTCGCCGGAGATGTCTTCACCGTTCTTTGCGTGTTTCTTGAGGATCGCGAAGATGATGTCTTGCTTGCGGGTTCTGGAGAGGTTTTCGAGCCCCATTTCCTGGGACATGGTCAAGAGGTCTGCGATGGGCTGTTTCTTTAAGTCAGTTAGATTCATGATGGTTTGATACGTAGGTTTGTGGGGTGTGGTGAAGCTCAGACCCAAAAACGAACCCTGGCATTATGCAGCCGGACTTCGATGGGCTTGAAAGCTTGTATTGGTTGTGAACAGAGTGGTTGGCTGTTTTTTAGTAAAAGCTTACTGGTTAAAAGGGTTTTAGTTTAAAGCTTGTTGTTTTGGAGCGGTGTAGATAAGAGATAAGATCGCCAGTTGGAGACGACGATGGAGCCAATATAGAACGACTCAACACGGGCTGTCCAGCGAAATTTTGTCTTTAATTGTGTCCCTGAACCAGGCCGCTGCCACCATCGCAGCCC
>JBBTKA010000078.1:0-26289 GCA_038059145.1 Pseudomonadota bacterium | reverse complement strand
TCTACATTTCCAATGAGTCGATGCACAGCCTGGACATCATCGACTCCAGAACCCTGCGCGTGAAACGCCGTGTCGCGCTGAGCGGTCGCCCCAACAATGTTGCGGTCAGCAAGGATGGCAGCAAGGTGTA
Source organism: Pseudomonadota bacterium (assembly GCA_038059145.1). Taxonomy (GTDB): domain Bacteria; phylum Pseudomonadota; class Gammaproteobacteria; order Pseudomonadales; family Pseudohongiellaceae; genus UBA5078. The sequence continues at coordinate 26,159 of JBBTKA010000078.1, read as the reverse complement.
CGTGGGCATCATGGAGATGCCAGGGGCCGTCGACATCATCGACACAGTGACCATGGAGAAGATCAAGACCCTGCCGGTGGAAGGCGCCATCCACAACGTGTACGTCACTCCCGACGGACGCCATGCGGTGGCCGGTTCCATCCAGACCAGCACGATCAATGTCATCGATACGAGCTCCGACGAGTTGGCGTGGACGCTGGAGATGGACGCCGGCATCCGGCCGATGATCTTTGATACGAATGCCGACGGTTCCACCCGCAACATCTACGTGCAACTGTCGGACTTTCATGGCTTCGCCGTCGTGGACTTCAATTCGCGCAAGGAGGTGGCCCGCGTCGAACATCCGGAAGTCCCCGGCGAACACGCTCATCTGGACGGACTGCAGGCCGCGCCAGCCCATGGTCTTGGCATCAGTCCCGACGGCAAGACGCTGTGGTCCACCAGCAAGATCTACAGTCACGCCTATGTGCATTCGCTGCCTGACCTGAAAGAGATCGGACGCGTCTTCGTGGGCCAGCACCCCGAGTGGATCACCTTCACTCCAGATGGCAAGACGGCCTACATCGGCGCCGCCGGAGATAATGCGACCTATGCGGTGGATACCGCGACGCTCACGGTGGTGGCGAAGATTGCCGTGGGCCAGACGCCCAAGCGCATCGGGACAGTGCTCATGCAGGTGGATTGATGGCGTGAAGGCTCAGAGCGGCGCCGGCCGCGAGTCGTCCCAGAGCACATCGCAGCAGACGATGAACTGTCCGCCGTCGATCTCCGTCAGCACGGAAAGCGTGATGCACAGCGTGCCATCGGAGATGGAAAAATACGGTTTCGTCACTTGTATCAGGCCAGGGTTGCGGACCGCATTAAAGAAGTAGTCGCGGCGCTTCCAGCTGGCTCCCTGAGTGTCAGCCAGCGCGCGCAGGCGATCGCGGGTCTTGCCTTCGATGCCTGGCGAGTTGATGTTGGAGTAGCACTGGCTGCCATCGAGTGCGAGTTGATAGAGGCGGATGGTGTCCGGCATCTGCAACAGTCTTTGTGAAATATCCCGCATCGTGTGGCAGCGCGTTTTTCCCGTGGTGGCGATTGTGAACAGATCGATGTAGGGCGTCAGCACGTCTTGATATTGCTGCTGCGATCGCTGGGTAAGAAGATCGAAGCTGTTGTAGAGATCTTTCCAAAGGCCGTTCTTGGTCTTGATGGATTCCGACAACAGGAAGGGATGTGCGAAATAGAATCCCTGTACCAGATCCACGCCGCCATCCATCACGGCGATGGCTTCCGCTTCCGTCTCGACGCCTTCTGCCAGCACGATGCACTTGCAATTGTGCAGCATGCTGGTGATGCCCTTGATCAGACTCTTGACGCTGGGGTCGGTGCCCGCCTTCTTCACCATGCTCCTGTCCAGCTTGACGATGTCCGGTTTGATGCGCCAGATGCGCTCGAAATTGGACTGCCCCGCCCCGAAATCATCGATGGCAATCAGGAAGCCCAGCTTCTTGAACTCTTGAATGTGACTCTCCAGCTCTGCTTCGTCATCGATGTTGGACTCCAGCACCTCGATCACAAAGCGATTGGCGGGGTAGTTCTTCTCGCGCAGGAGGCAAGACAGGAAACTGATGTAGCTGTCCTTCTTCGCCAGCGTCTGGGGGTCGACATTCAGGAAGAGCCACGCGTTGGGTGGATCGAGAGCATAGAAATTCTCGATGTGCACGAGCTGGCAAATCTGATCGAGATTGATGATCTCCTCGCTCTTGGTGCTGCTGAAGAGTTGGAACGGCGGAATGATCTTGTCCTGTGCGTTGATTCCTCTGGCGAGCCCTTCCAGCCCCACGATGCGACGGTGCGCGATGCTATAGATGGGCTGAAAGGCCGAGATGATCCTGCACTGCAGGTAATCGGCGTAGCGGTTGCCATTGAAGTATCCGAGCGTGGGAGATGGGTCGGCGCCGATGGCAATTCCTTGTATGTCGAGATCGTGATCCATCTGCAGCCAATCTATGGGGTGAGCCCGGAATTCTACATGAGGAGGTTCGTTTAGCAATTATCGGCAGGTTGGCAATTTAAATGACAACCTGCTGCACGATAACTAGAAACCCAGTGGAAAATAGAAACCGGCGCGCACGCTTCTGCTCTTCTTGTTGTAGTTCACCAGCGCTTCGCCAAAGCCTTCATAGTAGCTGAGGATGAAACGACTGTTGACCCAGCGTGACATTGGGAGGATCACGTCGGCCTGATAGCTGATCTTCTTCGTCTCGTGGCCTTTGAGCATACGCACATCGACGCCGACCCAATTGTTGAATTCAAAGTGCGTCGTAAGTTCCACGTTGCCCAGATAGTCTTCGATGTCGAGATTGTATTCGCCCAGATTCACAACCTTCCACGCCTTGACCGACCAGCCGAGCATTTCACTGAGGCGAAATTCGCGCTGCACGTAGAGTCTGTCCCAGCTTCGCGACCCAAGTCCGTCCAGCCCGTTGGACTGATGTTCGTAACCTGCCACGTCGAACAGATGCAGGCGTGTCCGATTGCTCGGCCGCGCCAGCGCTTCGGTAAAGTCCCAGAAAATCTCCGGGTTGTAGTTATGCTCCTTGAATGGCGCCGAGGATTCCGCGATGTCCCACCACGAGCGCTGCGAGTAGCCCACCTTCAGCGGTGAGAGTGCGGTGAAGGTGTCGATCTCCGGAAACAGGGTGAACTGCATGCCCAGCTCGAACTTGATATCCAGCGACTCGCCGCTGAAGGGCACGCTTCCGTCCTCGTTCTTGAGTGATCCGAAGGTGATGTAGTTCTTCTTGTAGGGTTGAAAGAAGTAATCGCTCCTGCGGCCGTATTCCATCTGCGCGCGCATCATCGCCGCATTGGGAGTCACAGAAGGCGACTCTTCGATCAGCACGTCGCCGTCATCGTTGACGACCCTCGAGGCCGCCGTTGTGGCCACCGCAGCCGGGGGCTGAGGCGTGCAACTGGCGCGCAATTCCGCCACCGTTCGGGCGGTGTTCTCGGGCTTGAGGACTTCCGTGCGCAGACAGTTTTCCAGGGACTGGGCAAGGAGTTCGGGAGTCAGCGCCGTGGATTGTGCCTGCACGGCAACTGGCCACAGGGCGAGCAAGCCGATGCTGGCGGTGAGTGTGCCGAACCATCGTGGTCGCCTGCGTGGGGCGGAAATGGATTGCTGTTGAATTACAGGCGGAGATGTCGTCATGGCGTTCGGTCCGGAAGCGAAGGCCCGGTTCAGTCCGGGCGGCGCCATTCTACTGCACGGCGGGCGGCGTGGGAAAATCGCGGGCAGGCCCGCTCCCACAAATGGGTGGTTTCGCCGAGGGCTGATTGAGGTGCTTGCGGGACTGTGTTTATATAACCACGCGCGCCATTCAGGGCTGCGCGTTTGTTCACCACAGGGGTCTCCCTTGCTACTCTTCAGCGCCCAGATTATCGCCATCCTGTCAGTGCTGCTGCTGGCCTTCGGGTACCTGCGCAACGAACCTCATGATGTCAGCGCCCGCCTGTTTTTCATCATCGCCCTCGGCATCGTCTGCTATCTCATCAATGGCATGTCGATGGCCCACGTCGAGCCCGCGCTGCGCATCGATGTCACTGGCTGGGGGGCGGTGCTGAACCTGGGCATCAATGCCATTCCCGGTCTCTTCATGCTCTACTGCCATCGCGTCTTCCAGGATGGACGCCGGGCGCCCTGGCCGCTGTTCGCGCTGCTGGGGCTACAACTGCTGCTGGACCACCTCAATTTTCGTTCCTACCGACCGTCGCCCTTCCTCTCTGTGCAGGCGGACAGTTCTCTGATGCAATTTCTGCTCGGCCCGATTCCGGACTTCATCCAGCTCTCCTTTGCGGTGCTCGCCCTGTACTGGACCGCACGCGGCTGGAACAGTGATCTGGTGGAGAGCCGGCGTCTGCTGCGCTGGCTGGTGGTGAGCGTGCAGGGCGGGCTGATTCTGCTGGTAGTGTTTCTGGAGAATTATCTGCTGAGCAGCGCCTCGGCGAGTTACGGGCAGGTGCAGAAGCTGATCGTGTACGTAATCTCCGCCTCGTCGGTGATGACTCTCCTGATGCTGATGAAGTTCGACTATGTTGCCGCTGGCAAGGTGATTCGCAAGGTCACCCCCTTTGTGCCGAACGAGCATGCAGAAGAGGCGATGCAGTCCGAGGTCAAACGCTTCAACAAGGTCTTCAAGGAAGGCCGCATCTATCGCGAACATGGCTTGACCATCGCCAATCTGGCGTTGAAAGTGGATCTGCCGGAGTACCGGCTGCGTGCGCTCATCAACAAGCATCTGGGCTATCGCAACTTCAACGCGCTGCTGCACGAATACCGTATCGAAGATGCCAGCCAGATGCTGGCCGATCGCAGCCAGCGCCATCTGCCCGTGCTCACCATCGCCCTGACGGTCGGCTATCAGTCGATCACACCCTTCAACAACGCCTTTCGGCAGATGAAGGGCGTCACGCCTACCGAGTATCGCAAAAGGGCGCTGCAGGAATCCGCGGCCGAACAGGCGCCTGCCCAGGTCGCACCACAACGACATTGAGCGTCATCTCGATGTGCTCAGGCAGGCGACAAGCATGCTCGCCAGCGTGCGTGTCGCGGGCCCAGCCCCTTCCTTGGAGGACAGCATCAGATAAAGCTGAATGATGCGCTCGGTGCCTTCAACCAGGGGCAACTTTCGCAATCGGCCCTCGCGCAGATCCTCCGCCACCCAGTCCTCCGGTAGAAACGCAAACGCCAGCCCCGCGCGCAGGATCTTGATGCTGCTGGCGAAATGACTCACGGTCCAGCGTTGTTCCGAACCGAGCCAGCCGGCGTCCTGCTCGCGGCGCTGCCCGGAGTCACGCAACACGATCTGCCGCCAGGACTTCAGCTCCCAGTCGGTGATGCACTCCGGGTCGGCTTGTGCTTGATCAGCTCCTGGCCTGGCGCCCTGAGCAGCCTTCCTGAAAAGGGGATGGTCGGGATGCGCCACCGCGATCATGCGGGCCTGCCTGACCGGCGTCCCCGCGAAACCCACGGGCACCTTGCCGCCGATCACGATGTCGGCCTTCTTCTCCAGCAGCGCCTCCTCGGTGCCGGAGAGTGACGTCTCCAGAATGCGGATGCGGGTGAAGGGGTACTGCGCGGAGAACTTGTCCAGCGCCGGGAGGATGGCTTGCAAGTCCAGCAGATTATCCAGCGCGAGGATGACTTCGCTCTCCACCCCCGAACTCAGCATCTGCGCGAACTCTTCCGTTTCCTCCGCATGCTGCAGCAGCTGCAAGGCACGCCGATACAGTGCCTTGCCTTCCTCCGTCAGCACCGCGCGCCGGCCTTCCAATTGCAGCACCGGTTGCGGCAATTGCTCATTCAAGCGGGCGATGGCGTAGCTGACGCTGGACTGACTCTTGTTCAGGTGCTCCGCCGCCATGGCGAATGAACCTGCATCCACCACGGCCTTGAAGGTGGCCCATTGCTCCAGCGATACCCTTGGCAGCTTCATCGCAATCCTCTCAAAGCGCTTAATACATCTAAATATTCGATTCGATACAGCGGATAATCCCATAAATAGATCGAATATCAAGGTTTAAGATGTGCCATCAGTCAAATCCAGACAGTCAAATCCAGAGGAGCACCAAGATGAGCATCGTCAAACCAGCGACCCCCGCTACAAACGTACTGCAATTGAAATCCAGCATCTTCGACAGCACTACCGCACAGGGAGTGTCCAGCCAGCTCAGTAGCGAGCTGATCGAAGGGCTGCGCAGCATCCACACGGATGTCCACGTGACCACCCGGGATTTCTCTACCGCACCGGTTCCCTACCTCGACGCGGCGTGGCTGCAGGCACTCTTCACTCCCGCTGCAGACCGCACGCAGGAGCAGAGCGAAAAGGTGGCGTACTCGGACAGCCTGATCGCTGAGCTGCAGGCTGCGGACGTGGTGGTGATCGGCGTGCCGATGTACAACTTCGCGATTCCCGCGATGCTGAAGTCCTGGACGGACCACGTGGCCCGGGCCGGTGTCACATTCAAATACACCGACAAGGGCCCGGTGGGCTTGGTCGGAGGCAAGAAGGTGTATCTTGTGGTCTCGACAGGAGGCAGACATGCGGAAGGCGTCACCGATTTCATCCGCCCGTATCTTCGCACCTTCCTGGGCTTCATCGGCCTGACCGACATCGATATCATAGTGGCCGACGGCCTCAACATGGGCGAAGTGCCCCGTGCGGAAGGACTGCAGCAGGCAAGGGAACAGATCAAGCAGGCGCTCGCCAGCGCGCAGCGCAGAGGGGCGACCATCATTCAAACAGGAGAGGCAGCATGAGCGCGAGCAAGGTCATGAGACGAGTGGAAGAAATGCTGGTCGCCACACCGACGTCAGACGGCGATGGCGTGCGACTGATGCGAGTGTTCGGCGGCGGCGATCTGTCGCGCTTCGACCCCTTCCTGATGCTGGACGAGTTCGGCTCCGAGGAAGCCAGTGATTATATCGGTGGCTTCCCCTCGCATCCGCACCGTGGTTTCGAGACGGTGACCTACATGCTGGATGGCCACATGCAGCACAAGGATCACATGGGCAATGTCGGCGAGCTGAAGAATGGCGACGTGCAGTGGATGACGGCCGGTTCCGGCATCATCCACTCCGAGATGCCACAGCAGAAGCACGGCCGCATGCGCGGATTTCAACTTTGGCTGAACCTCGCCGCCAAGGACAAGATGCAGCCCGCCTCCTACAGTGACGTTCCCGCCGCTGCGATTCCCGTCTATCCGCGCGAAGGCGGCAGCATCAAGGCGATTGCAGGTTCTCTGAAAGGCCTGCAGGGGCACATCAGCAGGCCGGTCACAGAGCCGATCTATCTCGACATCGTGGTTGAGAACGGCGTGTATGCGGAAAGTTTCGCAGTGCCCGATGGTTACACCGCGCTGGTGTATGTCTATGAAGGCAAGGTCGAGGTGGGTGGAACAGTAGTGAGAAAATCACGGCTGGTGCGCCTGAGCAAGCAAGGCACCGTGGAAATCACCGCCAACGGCCCGGCAAAGATGTTACTGATCGCTGGCAAGCCGATTGGTGAGCCTATTGTGCAGTACGGCCCCTTCGTGATGAACACACGGGAGCAGATCGATCAGGCGCTGCAGGACTACCGCAATGGCACGCTGGCGCGGCGGCGGGGGTGATCCCGGCCTGGCGTCACACCAACCTAATAAACTACTCCGCCTTCCTGATCGAGTAACTCACACGCGGAAAGTGCACCGCCACTTTCCCTGCGCGCTCATCCTCGCGGGTGAGTACGACTTCCACTTCGTTGCAGTACGCGAGCTTGCCTTGCACCGGGTCCATGCCGTAGTCCGTCGGGGCCACCACGATGGTGTCGCCGGGTTGCAGATTCGGCAGCAGCGAGCCTTCTCCTTCCAGCACGATTTTCGCATTGCGCGCGATGGCGATCGCCTCGGCGCTGTTGATCTCAGTGCTCTTGCCGTGCCCCAGTGCCTGAATGCTCGACATCCAGCGCCGCACGTGCGGGTAGTTCTTGAACACGTCGCCCACTACCGGCTTGGTCGCGACGAACCAAAGCGGGTGATACACGGCGAAATCGGCGATGGTGGGCGAGTTGCCGAACAGGTAAGTGGTACCAATCGCCAGCTCTTTCTCCAGCTTGCCCAGAGTCATCACGAAGTTGTTGCGTGCCTCGTGTGCGGGCAGGCGCGGCAGCGGCGAATCCTTGCGCATGGCGGCACGGTCGGCGATGAGTGTCTGCATTTCCACCTCGCGGCCGGCAAAGGTTTGTGCGAGCACTTCGGGGAGAAACGCCAGGGGCACTGCCGAGTTGAACAGCACTGAATCGGCCCACGCGGCAACGGCCGGTGCGCTCATCGCGGCATGGGCAGGATAGAGGTCAGGCATCGGCGCGAGTGCATTGAGCTTGCGCGCGATGAGCGACGTATCACAGATGATATTGGCCCCCAGTTGCAGGATCGGCGTCTTGCGATAGCCGCCGGTCAGAGCCACAACATCGGGCTTGGGCATGACGCGCGGAATGATCACCGACTTCCAGGCCAGCTGTTTGGCACCGAGAATGCAGCGGATTTTCTCGGCGAAAGGAGACACCGGGTAGTGGTGCAGGATGATGTCGATGACGGGTTTCATTCGCCACCCAGCTCTGCGTAAACCGCACGCAGGAAACGCTCGGGATCACCCTTGCTGTCGTCCCAGGCAGCTGTCGGGTCGGCGGCGGCAATCTGTTCGTAGGTCATACCGCTTTCGACCATCGGTCTCACCGTATCAACTACTTGCAGGATCATGTCACGGAACGCCATCACGTCCTCACGCGTGGAGGGCACGCCGTGTCCTGGGATGATGATGGTGTCCGGGCCAGCCATGCCAATGACCATGGCCAGTGCCTCGAGGGTGCCTTGCAGAGTGCCGCCTGCCCCCAGGTCGATATAGGGGTAGCCGACAGTGCGGAAGAAGTCGCCCGTGTGCAGCACATTGGAGGTGGTGAAGTAGATCAGGCTGTCGCCATCGGTGTGCGCGGGTGGCACGGGAATGGCCATCACTTCTTCGCCATTGAGGTGAATGGTGATGTCGTCGGCGAAGGTCAGCACCGGCAGTGCAATTTCCGGTTGCGTGGCACTCATGCGGACTCGCACTTCATCCCGGGCGAGGATCACAATGCCCTGGCGGCCCAGATTCTCGTTACCGCCCGTGTGGTCCCCGTGCATGTGGGTGTTGATCAGGAAACGAATCTCGCCGTCGTTCAGGGCGCGGATCGCCGCGAGGATCTTGTCGGTGAGCGGAGCGAACTGGTCGTCGATCATGACCACGCCATCATCCCCGACGGAGAGGCCGATGTTGCCGCCCGCGCCCTCCAGGTAATGAACCGTGCCTCTGACGGCGTGCGGCACAATCTGGACAGTGCTGTAATCGGTCTGTGCGCTGGCGAGACTGCTCAAACCTGCGCCAGCCAGCAAGAGGGCGGCTTTGAGCGTATTGGAACCGGACTTTCGTGCTGCGGCGATGTGGCGCATGGGATTCTCCTGATGGGCGGATTGGAATGGCGTCTTCGGTGACCTCTCAGAGGATAAGAGGCGATTGCGGTGTTGTCTATTGCAGAGGAGGTCTTTATAGGCCCGCTTTACGATGCGCTAGGCAGGTAAGGCTTCCAATGTGACTCCCGGGGTATCGCCCGTGCTCAGCAGCGACGGTCCTGCGCCGCTCCGCGGTGCCCTTACGCAGCAAAAAGCCCAAGGTCTTTTTGCTGCGTGCGGCGCTGGCCCTGATTGTCGCTGCTGAGCACGGGCAATACCCCCTGGCTTACTGCAGAAGCAACTCCAGAATTGAGAATCACCAATCACGAGCAGTGCTTGCTCGCACTTCGCGGTGTCCTCGTTCACACGATAGATGTTGCGGAGGGGTTAAGCAGAAATACGGTACGGGGTGTTTATTCAGGCAGGAAGACCTTGCCAATCGCCTGAGAGTGCATAAGGGTTCAAAAACTGTCTCTCCCTCAGCATGGCTTTGTCGACTTGACTCAGTTGCGCTTCGTCACACACGGCATCCCAGTGTGTCTGGATGCTGCTGATCAAGCGGATGCAGCCAGATCCAGACGAACGCTTCCTGCGTGTAGCGGGAAAGTGTGCGAGCAGGGGGTTTTGCCATGAGTAATTTGACTCATTAATGATCCATTAGTGAGCATTATGGATTATTAATAGCACAAAGTGTGCTTATCATTAGACAGAGATAGAAGCCAAAGGAATATCCCCGAATTGACACTATCTGCCTTTCAACAGTCAGCTCACGCTTTGAGGGTTGATGGTTTGAGGAGAGATGGTTTGCACCACAAGTTTGACACCGAGCGCTGTGCAGACTCGATTGATTGTCTCAAAGCGTGGGTGTGCGTCCGGGCGCAGCGCTTTGTAGAGTGCTTCACGGGTCATTCCTGAAGCGCGAGCGATTTCGCTCATTCCTCGCGCCCGGGCAATATCACCCAAGGCGCTCGCCAATAATGCCGGATCGTTCTCTTCAAGAACGGCCGTGAGGTATTCAGCGATCGCGTCTTCACTGTCGAGATGTTCCGCAAAATCAAACTCGGGAATATCGCTGATAGAGATTACGTGCGTCATGCTCTAGTCCTTGATGCGGTTTGCAATGGCGATAGCCTTGGCAATGTCAGCAGTTTGCGTAGATTTGTCTCCTCCGCCCAGCATCACGATGCACATCGAGCCGCGCCTTACGTAATACATTCGCCAGCCCGGGCCAAAATGCTCGCGCATTTCGAACACACCCTCGCCGACAGGGCATATGTCGCCGAAGTTTCCGAGAGTCACTTTACGCAGACGAACGAGCAGGCGGCGATGTGTCGAGCCGTCCTTGAGGCTATGGAGCCAGTTATCAAAAGCATCCGTGCGTTTGATTGTGTACATACTTCGAGTGTAGTAGATCGATTACACTTTGGCAATCCAATCAACCCGAAATCGCTATCACCACACTGGACTCCTCGATAGACGCCATCGCGGCGTCTCCTTCGGCCAGTTGCGCGCCCTGTTCAGCAAAGCCGGTAAGCCGCAATTCCGGGGACAAGGCCAGGCCGATTTCGCGATCCTCGGCAAAGGCAGCGACTTGCGACACGTGGCCGTGGAGCAGGTTATCGCCGTCGCGCGCGGGAATGTAGGCAGCCACTTTCACACCGGTAGCTTTGAACAGAGCGAGCACCGTCGAGCCTTGTTTCAGGCCCAGCAACTCAGCACTTTCACGCGTGATTCTGGAATAGATCACCGCGCCGCTCGCGAGGGCCAGCCCGACTCGCACGGAGGCGCCATGCTCGCTGACTGACTCGACCGTGCAAGGGAACTGGTTGCGCATGCTGGTCACGAAGCCGAGTCCAGCAATCCCGGGCACGGGGTTGCCCTCGGCATCCAGTCCAGACAGGACGGATTTCCTGGCCGCATGCATCAACTGTGCGGCGCGCAGCAGGCGTTGACCGGTGTTGGTGAGTTGCGCGCCACCGCCGCCCACACCGCCTACCACCTTCTCCACCAGCGGCGCCCCGGCGAGGTTGCTGAGAGCCTCGATGGCCTGCCACGCGCCCTTGTAGCTCATGCCTGCGCCGCGCGCGGCCTCGGAGATCGAGCCTACTTCGCCAATCCGTCTGAGGATGTCGATGCGCTTGTCGGAGGTTTCGTACCCCAGCGAGTCGCTGAGTTGAATGTCATTGGTGCTCATGAGGGAGTTCTGTTGTCGTCAGTGGAATCGCTTGCATAGGTTCCGCAAATGCTTCTGCCATACCGCTATTCAAATTCAGAGTAGCGAATTCCCGGTATGTCTTTTTTTCGTGCGACGCTCTACTCCATGTTCATTCTGTCGGGTATGACTCAGGTCATCGATGCGCTGGATGCCAGCCATGCTATCAGTCTGTCCCAGCTGACGGAACTAGAGTGCATGCAGACACTGACTGTGCAGGCCGGTAACTCCGGATTGATCGTCGGGCTGCCGAGTGATCCTGTCACCTATGGCCTGACCCTGCAAATAGTTATGTAGTGTAAATAACATTATGTAGTACTCTCTACTAAATCGTATAAGGAGAGTCGCATCATGGCCAATAAACGCTTGCTGGTGATACTGGGCCTGTCTTGCCTGGTATTGCTGGTGTCGGGAGGGATTTTCTACACGCAGTTCCTGCCCGGTCTTTCGGTTGCCCGTGCCGAGCCCCCCGCGCTGGAAGTGAGCATTGCCAAGTGGTTGTTGCGCGCCAGTGTCCCGGAAGAGGCGCGCGAGGCGGTGAATCCCTTACGCGATGACCCGTCGGCGGCAGCGGCTGGCCAGATCGTCTATCAGCAGAAGTGTGAGAGCTGCCATGCCTACGACGGCAGTGGCAGGATGGAGGTTGCGGCAGGCCTGTTTCCCAGACCGCCAGCCTTGCGAGACTCGGTGCAATCACTGTCCGATGGCGAGATTTTCTACCACATCCGCAACGGCATTCGAAACACGGGCATGCCCGCTTGGGATATGCCGGACGATGAACTCTGGCAACTCGTGTCCTATCTCCGCGAACTGCCCGAAACCGCCGTCCTCGCCTCAGCCCCCGGTGAAAGCACTCGCCTCCCACCCGTGCCTGGCGCCCATTATGTGGGCTCTGCGGCGTGTCAGGACTGTCATGAAGAAGTGTACAAGAGGTGGAACAAATCCCTGATGGCCAACGTGGTCCGCGACCCACGCGAACACCCCGATGCCATTATTCCGGATCTGTCGGTGCCGAATCCTCTGCTGACATTCACTGCCGACGACGTTGCGCTGGTCTACGGCAGCAAGTGGAAGCAACGCTATTTCACTAAAGTCGGTGACGACTATTATCCGCAGCCCGCGCAGTGGGATGTCATCAATCAGCAATGGCGGCCCTACAACGTGGCGGTTGGCACTGACTGGTGGACTGAACATTACCCGACCGACAACTTCAGTCGACCGACCGGGCCGCTGTGCGATGGCTGTCATTCCGTGAACTACGACATCGCAGACAAATCGGTCACCGAATGGAATGTGGGCTGTGAGAAGTGTCACGGCCCCGGAAGCGAGCATGTAGGCGATTCGAGTCGCGTCTCCATTCTCAACCCGGCGCGGATGGACTACGTGCAAGCCAACGATGTCTGCATTCAATGCCACTCGCAGGGGCAGCCGGTGGAGAATCCCATCGCAGGCACCTACTACGACTGGCCGGTGGGCTTTCATGTCGGCATGGAATTGAGTGATTTCTGGAAGATGGAAGAGCACACCCTCGGTGAACAGACGTTCACGCACTATGCCGAAGGCACCGGGCACAAGAACCGGATGCAGGGCAATGACTACGTGCGCAGCCAGATGTACAACCACGGCGTGACCTGTTTTACCTGCCACGAGTCACATGGCAGTGAGTTCGGTGCCAGCCTGCGTACTCCGGTCAATGAGGTCTGCACCAGCTGTCACAGCCCTGCCTCTCCGAGCGGGCCGCGCGCGCCGAGCATCGCTGAGCACACCCATCATCTGCCGGACAGTACGGGCAGCCAGTGTGTTTCCTGTCATATGCCGAAAATCGAGCAGACAATTGCCAATGTCAACGTCAGCAGCCACACCTTTGTGTTTGCCACGCCCGCCCAGACCGATGCCCTCGGCATTCCCAACGCCTGCAATGTCTGTCACACGGACAAGGATACGGCGTGGACCAGTGCGGCACTCAAGACCTGGACTGAACGTTCGCCCTGGAGGATGGAGCAGTGATGAGGTCGCCGCGCTCTCCCGACGCTTCGTCTGGCGGTGCAGCTGCACGTTTCTGGTTGCTGCCGCTGATGGCGCTGGTGTGGTCGTCCAGCGCCGAGGCTTATCGGCCCTTCGATTCCACTGACGCGGATGTGGTGGACCCCGGCGAGATCGAGATCGAACTCAGCCCGCTCAGTTATCGGCGCGGTGATGGCGGAAACACGCTCATCGCCCCGGCTGTGGTGGTCAATTACGGATTGGCGCCGCGCTGGGAAGTGATCGTCGAAGGAGAGGGCGAGCATCCTCGCGGACGCGGGCGGAGCAGCATGGTCGGCAACGCGCTGCTGCTAAAGCATGTGATCCGTGACGGCAGCCTGCAGGGAGCGTCGGGACTGAGCGTGGCTACGGAGTTCGGATTCGAACTGCCTGGCATCAATGCGGAGTCAGGAACGGGGGCTATCGCAGCGGGCATCGTCAGCCATGAGTCGTCTTGGGGCGCCCTGCATTTCACTGCCGAGGCCGTCCACACCCGTGACAGCACCACGGAGCTGGCCTTCGGCAGCATCCTCGAAGGCCCCGGTGTTTGGGCTGTGCGGCCTGTCGCCGAGGTGCTCTATGCCCATGAGTTGGGAGAAGCAGAAGAGGCAGCCGTGCTGGTCGGAGCCATCTGGGAATTCAATGACAATCTTGTGTTCGATGCGGGAGTCCGGCGCAGTGTGCTGGGAGAGGAGCGCGACACGGAGCTGCGGCTTGGGTTGTCGTTTGCGTTTTCCGTGCGTTGAAGCACTCGCATGCCATCGACCTGCAGGCGATGGGTGTATGGAAGAGAGATAAGCAGTAGTATTGCCGGGAAATTGGAGGAGGTCGGACAGCGCCGTGCTGGCGTTCTGACTTCGAATATCAATAGTTCCGGAGAGTCACAATGCGGCACAGGTTTTCAGCCCGTCTACTTTTAACCCCGTTCGTTTTAATCCCGTTCGCGCTCCCAAGCATTGCCCAGGATTCCCAACCCTGGCGCCTCATTGAATCCACTGATAACACCCGTGTGGTGTTCACTCACCAGCTTCGCGCTGAAAACCTTGATGGCCAGTTTCGGGCCGGGCGCCTTGGCAGCAGCGATCAGGTACTGCTCTCGCGCACGACGGTCACCGGAGAGTATCGCCACGAGAGCACCAGTGTGGTGATCGAAGCACTTGATGCGCGGCAGGCGCTTGCCGATTCGGGGAGTTCGCTGACCAGCAAAGTGGTGAACACTGCGAACCTGCAACAACTCTACGCGACAGCGAAGTTCAGCGATTTTCTGCAAGGCACGAGTACACTGGATCTCAAACTTGGCAGGCAGACAGTTGATCTTGGCAGCCGTCGGGTGATTGCCCGCAGCACCTTCAGTACCGTTCCCACGAGCTTCGACGGACTGCACTCCGCGTTGACATTGGAAGATGGCTCGCGTCTGCAATTGTTCTATCTGCAACCGGTTCCCGGCATTCCCAATAATCTCAACGACCTTTTGGCAAATCGCACTGTGCGGGATCGACGCAGTGATGCCATCGAACTCTGGGGTGCGTTCAGCGAACTGCCCGCGGTGACCGAGTGGCTGCGAGGCGATTTTTACTACATCCGTCTGAACGAAAAGGATACCCGCAATCAAGCCGGGACGAATCGCCAACTGAACCACTACGGTGTCCGGCTGTTCCATCCGGCGGCGGCGCAGCAAGTGGATTTCGACGTTGAAACCGTGCTGCAAAAGGGGAGTTCGCATGCCACCGCCGCGAGCACCGATGTGCGCGCTCTGGATCATGACGCGTATTTTCTGCACGCGGAACTTGGCTACAGCTTCGCCGCCCCCTGGAACCCCAGAGTGCAGGCGCTCTTCGACTATGCGTCAGGCGATGAGAATCCCCTGGATGGCAGCATGGAGCGCATTGGTGATGTCTACGGCGAGCGCCGCTTTGATTTCGGCCCTACCAGTCTCTACGGCCCATTTGCGCGCAGCAATCTGGTGTCTGCCGGATACCGCATCAATGCAACTCCCGCAGCGGGTATGCGCCTGATGATCGCTCATCGCGACTATCGTCTGGCAGAGTCCCGCGATACCTGGTCGGGGACAGGGCTGCGCGACAGTCGTGGCAGCTCGGGCCGTGGTCTTGGTCAGCAATTGGAAGCGCGCCTGCAGTGGGATGTTGTCCCCGGCAATCTGACGCTGGAAGGTGGCTTCGCGTGGGTCAACTGGTCAGATTTCGCCGAGCGGGTGGGCGGGGCAAACATGGCGTCGCAGACGCATTATGCCTACCTGCAGAGTCAGCTGACGTTCTGAGTCTCGCGAATCAAGGTGGTCAGCTGCGCGCGGTTCTTGACGAAAGTTTTCTGATAGATCCGCGATGAATGGTCCTTCACCGTCTGCAGGGTGATGAACAACTGGTTGGCGATCTCCTGATTGGTCTTGCCCGCATAGATGCCATGTACGATGTCCGCCTCCCGCTTGCTGATGCCATAGCGGGAGAGGAAATCATCGAGCGACAGTCGGGGCTGCGGCTGCACTTCATCGTCTACCGCCTGATAGGCGAAGAACACCACCAGCGCCGTGTTGAACAGGTAGAACAGCACCACGAAGATTGTTTCGTAGTGCGCCGCCTGGGCCAGCGGCGTGAACGCTCCCAGATGAATGAGCCCGGTTCCCGCCGCCAGCGCGGTCAGCGCATTTCTCGCCTCGGGTCTGACGATCGGTTTGCTGCCCGAGATCAGCGTTGCCACCACCGCCAACGACGTCACCAGCCCGGCTACCGAGCCGACGGTGCGCACTGGATCACTTTCACCCCATGGTTGTACCAGCAAAACCCCTACGAGGCTGATGATCATGACGAGTGCGAGGGTCAGCGTCGACGTCAGTGCCACGATCCATCCCGCGGGACGCTCATTAACTCTTGCTGCCCAGATCAGCAGCATCCCCAGTGCGACAAGATAGAACGGTGCGCCCAGCCGTGACACCAGCGTCGCCACAGCCTCCACATTCTCCACGCTCGTCAACTCCGCCACCAGAATCCCGCTCCACAATCCATAGAAGCCGAACACATAGAGAAGAATCAGGAAATACTGCAGGAAATTGAACGCGGGTTTCATTCTGCCCTGGCGATATCGGAACAGCACAAGGATGCCGCCTGCCGTCATGGAGAGGCAGAGCGTGAAGCTGAACCAGAGAAGAAGTGCGTTGTAGTCAATCATCGTGCATCCGCGCTGCGGGGGATTCGTGCCGCGAATATAGCACCAGGGAATACGACTGCATCACTACCAAAGTAGGAATTTGCAAATCACTACTTTGGTAGTTTGGCAGCTTTGGCGGATGCAGGTAATTTTTGCTCCAAGTCGTGAAAGTGCTGTTGTCGCCGACTGTCGCTCGCTCAACAACCTCTACTCATTGCAAGGAGATCGTCATGGAGAAAGAAGAAACCAACCTGGTGCCGGAGTCAGATCCAGCCCCGCGCCCGGGCACTTACTCTTCCAGCACTTACCCGGAACCCGGCGTTGGCAGCGCCCTCGGCAGCGGCTGGCGCAAGATGCAGGACAATTTTCTGGTGTTCTTCCTGCCCGTGCTCGTCATGGTGGTGATGGAGATCCCGTTTCAGGGGGCGAACATGGAGGGCTCCGGTGATGACAGCGTGTCCCCGCTCTTCGGTCTGCTGGGCTTTGCTTACCGCTTGCTCTTCATGCCAGTGGTCAACTACGGCATCGACCTGGTGTTTCTGCGCGGAGTGCGGGGTGATCCGGTGGAAATGAAGAGCATGTTCGACGGCTTCCATAATTACATCAATGTGGTGCTCACGGCGCTGCTGGTGTTCGGACTGGTCTGCATCGGTTTCATCGCCTTGGTGATTCCGGGCATCTATGTGGCGTGTCGTCTGGTGTTCGCCTCCTATCTGGTGATGGATGAGGGCATGGAGCCGATCGCGGCAGTCGAGGCGAGCTGGCGGATCACCCGGGGTCACACCTGGACAATCTTCCTGCTGGGGCTGACCTCGTTCTTCCTGTTTGTGCTGGGGATGATTTTGCTGCTGGTCGGCGTCTTTCCGGCGATCATGTGGATCAAGGCTTCGTTCGCCTCCTTGTATCTGTCGATCACTCGTGCCGATACAACGGTGTAAGGCATTCATCTCATAAGCCTGTCGCCTGCCCCCGCTTTCATGGCGGGGGCAGGTGGTCCGGGATAATATCTTCCGCGCGTGCAAGTCTTCGATAAACAACCTCAGCTAATCAATCTCAGGGAAGGAGTGGTCATGTCACAGCGACGTGTTATCGCAGTTATGCCTGTCTATAAAACCGCAAATGCGTTGGTCCTTGCGACAGCTCTCATGTCTGCTCTTGTTGGCTGTGCCAGCGATGGGACATCAGAGCGTCCGCTGCTGCAGCCACCGGGTTATGCAAACGTCATCGGGGACAACAATTTTCTGGTGCGTTGCGGCACTGAGAGAGTTTATTTGCCACGCCAGTCCATCGATCATTTCTTCAAGGAAGATGGGGCGGAGAAGACTCTCCGGGAATTCTGCGGGGAGTATCGCAGCGGAACGCGCATCAGAAGGTGAGGCGCGCCAGCCACGGGGAAGCGGTGTTATGATCCGAATCGGTACGCTACCGTATCAAGTGGAACCCTGTACCGTTACAGATCACCGCCAGAAAAGGAGTTGTCATGTCGCTACGACGTGCCTTTGCAGTAATGTCAGTTTGTCTGTCTGTGCTTGTCTCATGCGCAAGCGATGGAGGGCAGTCCCAACAACGTATGGTCCTGCCACCGGGCTATGCGATTCTGGAGGATGGCAACTTCCGGATCCGCTGTGGAATGACCAACGTTTTTCTGGCAGGGGCCGAGTTCTGGAGTTTCTTCAAGCCGGACGGCACGGAAAAGACTCGCAGTGAATTCTGTGCCGATCACCGCAGCGACACTCGCATCAGTCGCTGAGGGCTCGGCGCATCGCGTTGCTGACCGGTTGCCGCAATCTTAGGGCAACCGGTACGCCACTACCTCATCCGTCGCCACGATCACCACGTACTGTTTGCCCTCGTTGTCCGCGTAGGTCATCGGATTGGCATTGCCGCGTCTTGGCAGTGTCGTCTCCCACAACTGAGCACCGGAGCGGGCATCCAGCGCGCGGAAGCGATTGTCGTCGGTTGAGGCCATGAACAGCAGGCCGCTGGCGGTGGCAATCGCGGCGGCGCGGCCGGGTCTGCCGGTCTGCTGACGTTCGGCGGGCAGGCCCTCGGTGATGCCGACGGGTTGCTGCCAGACGATGTCTCCACTTCGGCTGTCCACGGCGGTCAGGCGTCCCCAGGGCGGTGACTGACAGGGCCAGCGCGCATCCCCCATCTGCACGTCGAAGTTGGCTGGTCTCGGACTGCGTCTCTCGAAAGGCAACGCCGCACCCGGCTCGGCCGCCTGCATCCAGCCGAAGCTGCCAACGTCCTGCGAGAACACGAACAGGTAACCCGTGGCCGGATCGAACGAGGCGCCGCCCCAGTTGGGGCCGCCTGTCAGGCCGGGGAACAGCAGCGTTGTGCGGGTGCTGCTCTCGTCCTGGCGATAAGCCCACGGCGTGAAGGCGCCTTCGTTGTGGATAGCGCCGACACTGGCCGCCAGTTCTGCGCACGCCTGGGCGTGCTCGGCCGAGGTCTGCTCGGCGCGCACCAGATCGCGCGGCTCGTAACTGACCCGCGCCAGTGCTGGTGGATTCACCGGAATGGGTTGAGTCGGGAAGGCGTGCTCACCGGGCACGTCACTGGGAGGCACCGCGCGCTCCTCGATCCCGTAGATGGCCTCGCCCGTACTGCGGTTTAGGATGTACAGATACCCGGATTTGGTCGTCACGCCCAGCGCAGGAATGCGGGTGCCGTCGCGCTCGATGTCGAACAGTGCGGGGGCAGCGGGCGGATCATGGTCCCAGAGATCGTGATGAATGGTTTGGAAGTGCCAGACGTATTCGCCCGTGCGGATGTTCACCGCGACAATCGAATTGGCAAACAGATTGGCCCCCTCGCGGTCGCCGCCGTAAGCGAAGGGGATGGGTGAGGCGAGCGGCAAATACAGGAGTTCACTTTCCGCATCGACGGTGAAATAGAACGGCCAGGCATTGGCCCCGAGACGGCCCTGCCAGCTCTCGCCTTCCCAGGTGTCGTGGCCGAGCTCGTCGGGCTGCGGCACCGAGCTGAATTCCCAGAGTTTCTCGCCCGTGCGCAGATCGTAGGCGCGTGCGTTGCCGATGCCGCCAGCGGCACCGCGCGGGGTGTTGGCTCCCACCACCACGATGTCGTCGTAGACCAGAGGAACAGAGTTATAAGGGATGACCAGATCCACGTTACCTTGCTCTCCAAAGGCGGTGGACGGGGCGCCAGTGGCAGCGTCGAGTGCTATCAACTGCGTGCCTGCGGTGAAGAGAATGCGGGCTGCGCTGTCACTATTGCCTGCCCAGTAGGCAACGCCGCGGCGTGAAGGGGTGTCACCGCTGACGGTGTGCTTCCAGATTTCGGTGCCAGTGGCTGGATCGAGCGCTACGATGCTGTCGGCGCCCGGCACGTACATGACGCCATCGACGACGATGGGGGTGGCTTGTGAGTTGGGGCCGTTCTCACTGGTGTCGTCTGCGCTGCGCAGCGAGTAACGCCAGCCTGCGGTCAGCGCGCTGACGTTGCTCGCGTCGATCTGCGTCAGTGGCGAGTAGCCAGTGCCAGCAAGATCGCCCCGGTACTGGGGCCAGTCGACGGCGGTGCCGTCTGCAGTTACCTCTGCGGAAGTATCCGCTGCGTTCGCGCTCAGGACTGTGAGGCTGACGCTGAGGCAGGTGCCCAGCACGACGGTGGAGAGCAGCAGAGTGCATTTCTTGTGGCATCCGTTGTTGTTCATGATGTCTCCCTGTTGATGACCTGTAGTTTTTGATCGCCTTCACGCTAACACAATTCGTGAGGGGAGCGCGATGGCTGGCAGCTGAGCGCACGTTCCTTCTTTCCGTCGTGTTTCTTCGTGGCCTCGCACCGCCGTCCTTGACAGTGCAGAGCCGTGCGAGGAGAGTCTCCGCGCGCCCGACAACAATAAATAACTGGAGGCTCTCTCGTGAAACTGAACAATCGCTGGCCCCTGCTGCCACTTGTGGCTGCTGTCATGCTGACGTGGACTGGTCCGCTCGCCGCTCAGGCGCTGGCCAAAGACGTTCCCACCATCCCTCACGAACCCGTGGAAGGATTCATCAAACTGCCCGAAGGATTGTATTTCGGCGAGGCGCTGGGAGTGGCAACCAACTCTCAGGGACACATCTTCATCTACACGCGCAGCGGCGACACGCGGTTGTTCGAATTTGACCAGAATGGCAATTATGTGCGCGAGATCGGCGCAGGACTGTACGGTCTGGAATTCGCGCACAAGGTGCGGGTGGACCGCGACGACAACATCTGGGCGGTCGACGAAGGCTCCAATCAGGTAATGAAGTTCAACCCGGAAGGGCGGGTCGTGATGGTGCTGGGGTATCGCCCCGAAGCCGTCAAAGGCGCCATCGAGCTGCCCGGTGGGGCGGGGCCGGACGAGCGCTACCTGTTCGGGCGCCCGACGGATGTCACCTGGGACACCGAAGGCAACATCTTCGTCTCGGATGGCTACATCAATCACCGCGTCGTCAAGTACACGCCGGATGGCCACTATGTCGGCCAGGTGGGCACTGGTCAGCGTGGCGAGGCCATCGATCAGTTCGACACCCCGCACACCATCGCCTCGGACAATCTGGGCAATATCTATGTGGGCGACCGTGGCAACGCCCGCGTCAAGGTCTACAGCAGCGATCTGGAACTACTGGACATGTACGAAGAGACCGGTGACCCGTGGGAGATCTGCATCTCTCAGGGCGAGCACCAGTACCTGTTCGTCTCCAACTCCAACTCAGACAGCAATCCGGCGGCCTCTTGGGCTGTCACAGGTGAGGTTTACAAGATGGAACTGGACGGCACCATCATCGGCAGATTTGGTGAAGCCGGCAAGTTGCCCGGTCAGTTCCAGACCATTCATGGCATGGACTGTCGCGACCCCAGCGAACTGCTGGTGGCAGAGATTTCTGCCTGGCGAGTACAGAAGATTCTTCTCGGCGAAGATCCCAGACCATAACCATTCAATGCCGCCCGCTCAGCAGCGGGTGAGGAGTGACACATGAAGCACGGCATGAACAACATAAAAAGCTCGATGCAATTATTGGTATTGGCAGCCGCGATCACGCTGGCGATGCAGACACATGCTCAACCACCGGTTCCGGAGATAGCATTTACGGCAGAGGATGCGCTCAGCGGTTTTCCAGACGACATCCACATGGGCGAGGCTGCTGGAGTAGCGCGCAATTCCGAAGGTGAAATCTTTGTCTACACCCGCACAGGCAATCCCACCATCACGTTGGGCGCCTCCCGGTACGTCTCCCACGGCGGCTCACGGCTGTTCAAGTTCAATGCCGACGGGGAGTATGAGCGCGAGATGGGGCAGGAGAGCTACGGTGCCCTCTATGCCCAACAGGTGCGCGTGGATAGCGATGACTTCATCTGGTCGGTGGATCAGATGTCTGGTCAGGTGGTCAAGTTCGATCCGGATGGCCGTATCGTCATGGTGATGAGCCGCAAGCCCGAGGCGATGCGTCTGCCAGCGCCACTGTTCGAGCAACCGGCCCGTGAAGGGGTGGGCGCCGCCGGAGAGTCCTTCCAGGGGCCGACCGACGTGGCGTGGGATTCCCAGGGCAACTTCTATGTCGCGGATGGCATGCGCAATGCGCGTGTCGCCAAATATGACTCAGAAGGTCGTTGGATCAAGAACTGGGGCAGCTATGGCACTGCCGCCGGGCAATTCAACGTGGTGCATGGCATCGCGATTGATGCCGCCGACAACATCTACGTGGCTGACTACAACAATCAGCGCATTCAGGTGTTCGACACTGAGGGTAACGTGCTGCGCGAGATGAAAGGCTTCGGTTCACCCATGGCGATGTGCATCACGCCGGGACCGGAGCAGGTGATGTATGTCTCCAACTCCAACCCGCCGGATAACCTCGACGTGGCTGGCGAGATCTACAAGCTGCGTCTGGATGGCACCATCATTGGCAAGTTCGGCAAGGCAGGGAAGGACATCGGCGAGTTCGGCACGGTGAATGCCATCGACTGCCAGGAAGAAAATAATCTGCTGATCGGCGAGACAGGCAACTGGCGCGTGCAGCGAGTCACACTGCAGCCCTGATTGCTCGTGTGGGAGCGGGCCTGCCCGCGATGAATCTGGGGTCAGGTTTCATCGCGGGCAAGGCCTGCTCCCACAGGCTGTTTCAATCAGTTGTCCAGGCTGAAAACGTACACCGCATTGCCGCTGGCAGGGTGGCGGATCTCCGGAGTCACGATTGCGGGCACCTGGCGAGGGCTGGTGCCACCCACTGCCGCAGTGACGGCGATGTACTGCTTGCCGTCGATGGCGAACGTCAGAGGATGGCCCTGCACGGAGGTGCCCAGGCGGGTCTCCCACAGAATCTCGCCGGTCTCCACGTCGAAGGCGCGGAAGCGACGGTCGAGGTCACCCACAAACAGAATGTCACCCGCAGTAGACAGCACGCCAGTCAGGAAGGAGGCGCGCTGTTCGTAGCTCCACTTCTCTTCCAGGGTTCTCACATCGTAAGCCGCCAGCTTGCCGACGTTACCATCGGAGCCCGGCATCTCGAAGAAACGTCGGCTGGCCGCGACGCCACCCGAACCCGGTACCAGTTCGACTGCGCGTGCCGCATTCTCCAGGCAGGTCTGGCTCATCGGGGCAATCAGCACGCCGCTCGGCTCGTGGTAGCTCATGGAGTGCCAGTCTTTGCCGCCAGCGCTGCTCGGGCAGGCTGAGGTCCACTCGTCCAGCTGTGCGTTGATGATGTCTTCGCGGTAGGTGACCGCGCCGGTTTCGTAATCGATGTGGCTGAAGGCGTTCTGGAACATCGTCTCGGTCAGGCCGATGAATTCGCCGCTGACGCGATCGTTCTTCCACAGGATGCCGTGCTTGCCGAGTGAGAACACCGTCTTGCGTCCGTCGATGTCGATCAGGATGCGCTCAAACACCTCGTCCAGATCCAGTGCTTCACCCGGCACGTGCTGGAAGTGCCAGTTCAGTTCGCCGCTATCCACGTTCAAGGCGATGGTGGAGTTGGTGTACAGCCCCGCATCGTGAATCGACATGTGACGGCTGACTGGCACCCACGGCTTGGCCTGCGCCGTGCCCCAGTAAGTCAGTTTCAGGTCCGGGTCATAGCTGCCGGTGATCCAGGTCTCGCCGCCCTTGCGGTAGATGTTGTCGAGGCCACCCCAGGTGTCGCCACCGGGATACTCGGAGTGAGCCACAGGGTTGAACTCCCATAGCCGTTCGCCGGTATTCACGTCGTGAGCCGTCATGAAGCACTGTTCTTCGATGTAAGTCGCACAGCCCGCCATGCCCAGAATGATCTTGCCGTCCGCAACAATCGGTCCGCTGGAATTCGCGAAGCCTTTGCTGTTGTCAGCAACGACCGTCTCCCAGATCTTCTCGCCGGTGCGGGCATCCAGTGCCAGCAGGCGGGCGTCAGTAGTCGCGTGAATCACCTTGTTGTCATAGATGGCGATGTTGCGCATGTCCTCGCGGGTGGCAGGGCCTGCACGGTGCTCCCAGATCAGCTCGCCGGTGGCGGCGTTGAGCGCCTGAATGATATTACTGGTGTTGATCAGATACATGATGCCGTCATACACCAGCGGCGCGGGCTCCGAGGCCCCTTCGTGCATGTTCCACACCCACTCCAGCTTCAGATCTCCGACGTTGCGGCGGTTGATCTGGTCCAGTTCGCTGAAGCTCCAGGCTTGATAGTTGCCACGCATCATCAGCCAATCCGAGGGATCGGGATTGCGCATCATCTCATCGGTAATCGGAACGAAATTTTCTACAGTGCCGGCCACCGTGACGCCGAGAGGCTCCGGTGCCGCCGCGGGGCGCTGTTGTGCACCGCCCGCAGCCGCAGCCTGAATGCCGCTGCCGACCTGCGCGGTGGTGTTGGCGCTCAATGCCACAGTGCCGGCCGCAGCGCCGTTCACTTGCAGGATGTACGCCACGATGTTGCCGACCGTCTCATCAGACAGGGGCGTCGTGCCACCGGGAGGCATGGAAGATTTGACCTGACGGAACAGATCACCCGCCGCGCGGGTGCCCCAGCGCGCGAGGAAGGGAGTGCCTGCCAGCAGCGGAGCCGTCGGCGTTCCCTGCAACTGCGCGCCATGACAGGCGGCGCAGGTGCTCTGGAACAATGCCGCTCCCGCACTGGCTTGTTGGGCTGTGAACGCGCCGGTGGAGGCGCCTGCCTGAGCACTCGCCTGACCGGCATAGCCGGCGAGCAGCACGCTGAGCAAAGCAGTGCCGAGTTGTCCCTGCAATCGGTTCGGTCGAGAGAAGATCATGGGATGCCTCTATTTCTTATTGTTGCCGTATAGGTGGTTAAAGGTGTGGGGGTCGCGCACTCAGTGCATGAGCCAGCCGCGGATCTCTCCCGTCGGATTGGTTTCACTGTGAATCTGCACATACAGGCTTTCCGCGTGCAGTGCGGCGATCAGTTCCGGCGTCAGCGTCAGTGTGCCGCTGATGGTGCCACTCGTGGCGCGCGTCGCATCGATCGTCAGCACCACGGGGCCAGGTTGCGCCTTCGGTCCCTGGTGGATGTGTGCAGTGGTGGCGGGTGAGCTCAGGCCGGCGAATTCGCCGCTGATGGTCAGCGTGTTGCCGCTCAGTTCTGCCCGCACCTCACCCTCACCGGTAATCGTGGTGATAGTCTGTGCTGTGCGCGGCATCGGTGAGAGTCTCCCGCGCAGATTGTTGCCCATGTTCTGAGCGTAAGTGGTGGTGCTGAGAAGGGCGACGATCAGGCCCAGGAGCAGGACAGACAGAGCGCCACCTTGGCGACGCGAGAGTATGTGAGAGAACGGACGGATGTGGTTCATGGCAGACCTCGATTATTGTTTTGCGGCATTATACTCACGTTCTGCAGCGAGCGGCGAGCACGGGATTTTGTGTTTCTGGATGCTCTCAGGCAGCGCCCCCGCGCTCGCGAAGTTCACGGCATGATGGACTCGCGTGGCGCCTTGTCCAACTCTTTGATGAAGTAGGCGAGGAAGCGCGCCATGCGCTCCAGACCGGGCACGGAGATCGCTTCCAGAACTTCGCCGCTGGTGTGATAGAGCGGCGGCGCCTGCATGGTGGTGACAATTGGCGCGCTTAAATCGCGATAACCGCCCCCTTCACCGCTCGCCATGGTCGAAGTGCCAGAGACGAAATTGGTGCCGTAGCGCTGCACGCCCTCGACAAACAGCCCCTCGATGAAGGGCGCACTATTGGTGATACCCGCCACGATTGGCGCCTCGCCGACATCCGCGATGTACTCGCGATAGCCATCTTCGAACTGACTGCGGGCCGGTGAAAAATTACGTTGCGCCACGTGTTCGATATTCAGCGCCACGACCGTGTTGGCGGCCAGCTCGGGATTCAGCGCGATGAAATTGCTCGGACCGTTCAGACCGGGACTGTGGTGTCCCGCGCTGGCCACGAACACCAATGTGCGCGAGGGCTGATTCTCGGGTTTCGCGAAATGACGTGCCAGGGCGATCTGCACGGCGACGCCATCGCCGTTGTCACCGGCGCCATCAAACCACGCATCGACGTGGGCGTTGATGACGATCACCTCTTCGCTGTCTGTGCCGGGGATTACCGCGATGCCGTTGGTTGCGCTCAGATTCGTGAAAGACTGTGTGGCCAGCGTCAATTCCGCCTGCATGACGTCCAGCGCACCGGCTTCGGCAGCCTTGTTCAGCGCGGCCTCCAGAAAGGTGCCGTCGCGTCCGCCGACGTTAAAGCAGGGGCCGCCGCAGTTGTTGAAATCCTTGGCCATCTCGTTGCCTGGCTGATCCATGATGTTGA
>JBBTKA010000077.1:2092-9677 GCA_038059145.1 Pseudomonadota bacterium | reverse complement strand
TACGTCTTGCGCCATTCTTCAACGCCCAGCTGCAGATAGTCGGCATAACGTTCTGTGAAGATGGCGCTGGAATGTTCCTGCAGGCGCGATCGGCTGACCGCGTCAGGAAGCACAGGGTGCTTCACAACGTTCTGATGAATGGCTTCCACCAGCGGATAATCAGACACTGTCTGTACGAAGATGGCACCGTTGTTATGACGCGGCGTGGCCGTTACATCCACCTGAAGCGACAGCCGGATGTCCTTCTGCAACATGCGGTGGTGGATGTCCTGAATGGATTTGAACCACGCCATACGGGGATCGTGGATGTGGTGCGCTTCATCATTGAATACCGCCAGCTCATCAATCTCACGGACAATCTCGCCAAGATCGGTCTTGCTGTCGGTCGTCTTGCCGACGGGCTTGGGGCCAAACGGATCGAGGAAGTAGTCCCGCAGATCATCATCGTCCAGTGAGGGTTCACGCACGTCACCGAGATAGACACGGTGAATATTGGTCAGGAAGAGATTGCCGGTGGGGCGCACAACACGCACGTCGTCCTGAATGTGCAGAGTCAGTTGAAAATCATCACGCCAGTTGCAGCCCTCATAACCATTGTCAGGAAGCACGGGGTCATTGAAGAAAATGCGCAGGCCGTCGAAGTCCGCCCGGAGGCGATCAAGCACAATGATGTTGGGAGCGATGACCAGAAAGTTGCGCGACAACGCCGAATCGGATTCATAGAGTTTGTGATAGAAACTCCAGGCGATGAGCAGGGAGAGAACCTTTGTCTTGCCAGCACCCGTGGCCATTTTCACCACATAGCGTGGCCAGTCTTCGTCAAACATATTGCTGGAGACTGCGCCCGAGGCGTCGAATCGCAGCAAGTCAAACTTGTCTCGGACCTTGCGCACGTCGTGCAGCCAGATCACCGTTTCGACTGCTTCGCGTTGCGAGAAATAGTAGCGAAAGCCGGTTTGGGTACCGTCGGCCTGCTCCATCAAGTGGTCTGTTTCAAACCACCACTTGAGGAGCGCAATGGAGGTAGCTGACGCACCTGCGTAACCAGAGTCACGCCAACTCGACACCTCAGTGCGAATTTTTGCTACCAGTGGCGGCAACAGCTTTTCATATGCCGCGCCCCGCAACTCTTCAGCGGCGGGAAACCACCGCTGTTCCGGTACTAATTCGGCATAGGGGGATGCGGGAAAATCAGGATGCAGGGCCATGGGGGACTCGTCGTCATTCGAAGTCCCCCGAGTTTAGTGAGGAATTGGGAAAGATCAAGCAGTGCATGCTCACAGGTGGCAAGGATCGTCACGCTGCGCCGATCACGCCTCCGTCATCACGCTGAATCATCATGATCGTCGAGCGTGGCTTGCTGTCTCCGCCAGCCGGGAAATGGGATACCGTGCCATCTGCCCCCGGATGCTGAACGCCAACAAACATCGTGCGATAGTCTGGCGCAAAGGTGACTCCCGTCACCTCACAACCGACAGGCCCGGTGGCGAATCTGCGCACTTCCCCGGTGATCGGATCTGCACACAGCATCTGATTGTTGCCCATGCCTGCGAAGTCACCCTTGTTGCTGTAGTCCCCATCGGTCTGAATCCACAGCCGACCATCGGCATCGAACGCCATACCATCGGGACTGTTGAACATGTTGTCCTCGTTGATGGCGGCGCTGCCTGCATAGGCCGTTCCCGGATGTACGGCAGGATTGCCCGCAATCAGAAACAGGTCCCAGTCGAAGTGCTCGGCCAGATGATCACCCTGTGTTGGGGTCCAGCGCACGATGTGCCCGTAGTGATTCTCTGCCCGGGGATTGGCCGCATCGACAGGTTGATTCTCCAGCACACCGCGATTGCGGTTGTTGGTCAAGGTACAGAACACACTGTTATTGTGTGGATGCACCACAATCCACTCGGGGCGGTC
Source organism: Pseudomonadota bacterium (assembly GCA_038059145.1). Taxonomy (GTDB): domain Bacteria; phylum Pseudomonadota; class Gammaproteobacteria; order Pseudomonadales; family Pseudohongiellaceae; genus UBA5078. The sequence goes on along the minus strand of JBBTKA010000077.1, from coordinate 7,763 downwards.
CATCGTGGTACCCCCGGCGATGCTGGCAGCCACACGCAGGTTGATCAGTATCTCCGCCTGGTCCGCGAAGCCATTCTCAGGCGTGAGCCCGTGACTGCCGTGCTCAAGCTCAATCCAATGACCACGTCCCTGCAAATCGCCCGGTGCAGCCTCGAAGCGCGCCACGCTGAGCTTCCCGCTATCCAGCAGGCCCCGATTCGCCGCCGGATCATTCGGATTGAAACGTCCCTCGGAGACAAATCGGTAGATGTGCTCACCGCGCGCATCGTCGCCCATGTAGACCACTACTCGACCGTCCTCAGCCACCACAATTGCCGCATTCTCGTGCGCCAGGCGCCCGAGCGCGGTGAGTTTTCTGGGAGTGTCCTGAGGGTCGTAAGGGTTCACCTCCACTACCCAGCCGAAGCGGTTTGGCTCATGCGGGTGCTTCGCCATGTCGAAGCGCTCATCATGGCGATACCAGTCACCGCCAACATCACGCTGCTTCAATCCGTAGCGCTGCTGCGTGGCATCGAACTGCACCTCAGTGCTGGTTGCGAAATAGTCCTGAAAGTTTTCCTCGCAGGTCAGATAGGTGCCCCAGGGCGTCTTGCCATTGGCACAATTGCCCAGCGTTCCCAATACCACGCCACCTGCCGGATCATCGCTGGTGCGCAGCAGCGGATGTCCGGCTGCCGGACCACTGAATTCAATTGGAGTGCGCATGTGAATTCGACGGTTGAATTGCGAGGTCTTGTCAACGCTCCAGAAGCCATCTTCGCCACGACGAATCTCGAATATGGAGACTCCATGCGCATATTGGGATTTCAGCACATCGTCACTCGTGATGGCGTCGCCTTCATGCGGGTAGAAATTCCGGATATTCACGAACTCGTTGTTGACCGCCAGCAATGCGCGATCATCGTCGACAGGAAACAGACTCATGCCGTCGGTATTGTCATCAAATTGCAGTGACTGCGCTGCGGAATCCTGCATGCCACTGGCATCGAATTCGGGGGCGTCCGCAAACAGCGGATCACCCCACGAAACCAGAGCCCTGGCACTGTAACCTTGCGGCACCACGAATGTATCTGCGGTACTGGCGGGCACCTGAGTAAACCCGAGCAGCGAGCTGCGCGTATTGCCATGCACACGCTGCAACGGCGCCATACCCATGAATGAGCCCAGTGCCGCAGCCCCGATGACGCTGCCGAATCCGGAGAGAAAACGGCGACGCGTCAAACCAGGTGCTATGAGTTGCTCGAAACCCGAGGGCAACTCCTCATGCAATTTCGAGCTTCCGTTGTGCTTCTGAAAATCCCGTAATGACACTATAAAAGTCCTCCTTTAGTTCTGCTGCACTTGCAGCGGCTGCGTCCAGGCCATATCCACATCGCCATCGGCGAAGGGATTGTTCTGACTGCGGGAGGAAATGACGCGAGCGCGGACATAAATCTCGTCACCTGTCGCCACGTACTCAGCACGGGTGCCATTGACTGTCTTCAATATCTTGCCCACGTCGTCGCTGTAGCGGGTGACAGTCTGATGCAGATGCTCCTCGTTGCCACGATGGTCGTGTTCAGTCGCCGCGCTGCGTTCCGGATGACCCGTCAGATCCGCATTCTGCAGCGTGCCGACAAACTCAATGCGATACTCAAGGCCGGGTTCTTCTTCAACTTCCACCGCGATGCGACCGTCACCAACGTGCACTTGCGACAGAGTCACGCCGGTACTGTTGTAGAAGTCACCACGCTTGATCGCCTCAGTGATCTTGTTGGGTGTCAGCCACTTGGACTTCACCATGATCCAGCCGCGACCGGGGTTGGTCGCACCGATGCCCCAGCGCGTGTACTCATGGGAATCATCTACCGCGACGCCATACATCATGCTTTCGCCAAATTCACCGAGTCGCTTGGAGAGCACGATGTCCCACATTCTCTCCGAGCTTTCGTGCAGATGGTCGCCGTGGTTGTCCACGCCGGAATGCCCGTTGTAGATTTCGAAAAAGCCGTCACCGGTCTCGTGCTCCAGGTGAAAGAAATCCTCGGCGGCCACCGCGTAATGGAAGTTCGGATGATTCAGGTGAAAGACCATCGGCTGGCGATATTCTTCACTCTGTCGCATTACCGCATCCAGATTGTTTTGAATCGTATCGCCAATGCTGTTGCCTCCCTGCGGCGGAATCATCTCCACGAGGTTTACCCCATTCATGTGGATGGGATGACGCTGAAAACTGTCCGTGATTTCCTCTCCCGCAAGGAAGATGAAGTTGTCAGCGACCTCGAACAGCGAACGAAATTCTGTGAGCGTTTTCAGCTTCACTTCGCGCTTGCCATTGACTGTGCGCTCTTCCACCCACTCCTCACCGAAGGCGTCCACATAATTGGCGTAAGCTGCCTGCACCTGCTCGATCGGGCGCGCAGGTTCATCGATCGGATACCACTTCTGTCCACTCTGCATGATGTTGTGATCACTGAACACGAGGAACTGATAGCCATGCTTCTTGTACCAGTCAGCGATCAGTTCGGGAGGTGCGTCGCCGTCACTCCACCAGGTGTGAGTGTGCGTATTGCCCTTCCACCAGCGCTCCTCGCCCTGAAATGCCAATCCGTCTGAAGACTGGGGGCCCGCAGTGGGCACCCCCAGATCCTGAGCGACAGCCACAGTGCCGCAGGAAGTCAGCAATCCCAAAAGCGTCGCGGCATAGAGTCTTTTCATTTGCATTTTCATTTGGCACTACTCCTGTCTGTGCGATCAGAATTGATATTCGTACTGCAGCCAGAAGGAGCGTGGCTTGCCATTCCATCCGTAGAAGTAGTAGTAGTCGGAATCATTGATGCCAACCTCGCCACGGACGCCGGCTCTGGAGACGCGCTGATTTCCACCGCCCACGCGCTCGTAGTAGTCCTCGTCGAGCAGATTGACGGCACGCAGAAGGAATCTGTGTTCGTTGTCGTCACCCATGAAATACTGAACTGAACCGTTCAATACCATGTAGTCGCCAAAGTTGTTGTCCGGGTTGGTGCGATTGCCACTGGCGTCCACCAGACGGCTGGCACGTGCATCGGCATAGGCCCACTCTGGCCCCTGGAATTTGGAGTTCAGAGAGAAAACCCAATCTTCATTCGGCGTGTAGCTGAGCAGCAGTGAGGCTGACCATTCGGCACGCTCACCGGACTGTCTGAACTCATCTGACCCTGCAGCGCCAGGAACTTTGAAGCTGCGCGCAGCCCCGGTACCATCAAGCAGAGCGCTCTGACCATAGATCGGGTTCGGCTCGAGGGATTCCATGTCGGTGAAGGTAAAGTCTGCCTGCCACTCTTCAAAGTCGAAGGCGATGTCGAGCGTGTAGCCCTTGATGTCCTGCTCGCGCTTCAGATTGAAGTACGCCACATCAAAGCGGGAAAAACCTTCATTGAGAGCGTAGTTGCAGAAGGAGTTGGGAATAATGATATTCGGGTTGATATCCGACGGCTGTACGCCGGGGAAGTTGGCACAGACCCGCTCGATCGCGGATGAGCCGAACATGTTGTCGATCACCGTGTCGAAATAGCCCAGCTCCACGTTGAACGTGCCGCCAAACAGATCCCCGTTCACCCCTGTGCCGAGACTGTAAGTCTCGACGTGCTGGGTTTCCAGAGAGTCATTGATCACCGCATTGCCCGCCATACCCGCCTCGATCAGCGTCGGCTGGCTGTAGGATGTGCCGCCATTCGAACGCACATAGAATCCGCCCGGCAACTCCTGACGGAAGCCATACTTCCAGACGTCTTCATCCGCATAGTTGTCATTGAAGTCATTACGCATGGAGATCGAAAAGCTGGTATCGATGAACGCAGTGGAGTTAAGGCGCAGTTCGCCATAAACACCAGTGGACGTCACAGCGTCGGACTTCATGCCATAGGCTGCATCCGAGCCGTCCTTGTAGCTGATGTGCTGGACACCCAGGATCGTCTCGATATTGTCGTTCCATGCCATCTTCAGACGATTGTTGATGCCCATGTCATCGTAGCCGGCCTTGGCCTGATCGACTTCACCGAAGCCCTTCACGGGCTGTCCGTTACCAAATCCTGCAGTGCTCTGAATGACATAACCAATTGGCGAGCCGATTGGGAAGGGGTTGGCGAGTGTGCCGTAGGGCTTGCCCGTGGCATCCACGTAGTAGCCGGTCTTGGCGCTTGCCGCAGCGGCCTGGTTGGCGCCGTAGGGGTCCGTTACGCAACCTGCAGGCAATCCGGGAACGGTCGCCGCAAATGCTTCGAACTGCGCTGCCGTGTTGAACGCGGTAATGCCTTTGGCAGTGGCGATGGAGCGAATATTGGCGGGCAAATCCTGAATTCGCGGAATGTTGCAGACTCGCGCATCTAGCTCTGTGTTCCACAGGCGCGGGTTGGTGAAATAGGCTTCCGATTCCAATGTCATGCGGCTATTGAAAGCCGTAGTGAACTTGGCGTCGAACATGGGAAACTCAGTCCAGTTCGGCTGGTAAATCGTGGTGGGCGGAAAGGAGTCATCAAACTCGATCGTGGAGTGCTGATAGCCCAGACGGAACTCTGTGTCTTCGTTGATTGACCAAAGATACTTGGCACCGAGCAGGTTGTAGCTGTAGGGAAACTCATGCATGCCACCCAGGTCATACACGATATCCGTGTAAGCCTCCCGATCAAACAATTCATGCGCATCCGTCTCATAGGAGCGACCGAAGAACATCAGATAGTGATCGGAGTTTTTGCCAAGCGGAACGGTGACGTTGCCATACATTTCACGTGTGCGGAATGCCCCTGCGTAGACGCCGATTTCGCCATTGACATCATCCCCGGCCTCGGGCTTCTTGTAGAGCACGTTGACGACGCCGAGGCCACCATTACCTCCGAAGTACAGGCTCTGGCCACCGCGGAATATCTCCACGTTCTCAATCATGCGCGGATCAATCGCTGTAGCACCCCACAGGCTCTCCAGGGGAGTACCACGGTCGAATGTCGGAACGCCATCGAGCAACAGCAATGTGTCCCTGTCAGTGCCTCCGTCAATGCGGATCGTGAATTCGCCCTCGTCCGGGGAATAGCCAATGTTGGCGCCGCGAATCAAACCCGCAGAGAGTTCACCGAAGTTCGTGAAGCCGCCGGTGCTGATTTCGTCGGCACTGATCAGCTGAATCTGTGTACCAAATTTCGCCTGGTCGATCGCGAGCTCGGTGACCGCACCGCGTACTGGCTGACCTTCTACCAGAATTTCCTGGATCTCCTCAGTCTCGTCAGTGTCCTCTGTGTCTTGAGACTGCGCCATGGCTTGTGACCACATGGCAAATGATATGCAGAGCACCAGCCCCGCCTTTAATGTGGGCTTTGCGATGTCAGATGGAAGTGTCCTGTTAAACATGAATAACCTCGACTTTCGCGTCAATCCGGGGAGAGAACTTCCGAACGCGCGGCATTGTTGTGGAGAGTCCGAAGCCGTTTGCAGGCCGAACTCACTTCTCGTGTTTGCTTAGTCAGCGGGGCGTAATCTAGCGGAGAAATGTGACAGGGGATGGTCGCTTTTTGTACAGTTTTATTTCATGAAAATGACAACCGGCACCTTGAGAAGGCTTCCTCAAAGGCACCGGGTTGCGTTGGGGTTTTGTCGATTTGCTTCTGACAGAGTGTCAGTTTGGAAGAGGCTTTAAGCTGCTATTGCGGAAAAAATTCGCGCA
>JBBTKA010000077.1:0-2082 GCA_038059145.1 Pseudomonadota bacterium | reverse complement strand
TGTCAGTATGCCGCTGTGCGCCTGAAAGCTGTGGTCCGCCGCATAGAAATAACTGCGCGGCAGCTCACCGTGCCACGAGGGATCGATGCTGAAACGCAGGCGCTCGATGAAGGCGTCGGCGAACATCCATGAGGGAATGGATTCGAGACCGTACTCCTCCAGAATGTAGACCGCCTCTTCGCGCTTCTCGATGGCGTCAGTGGAAATCAGCAGCAGTGGAAACCCCGGGTCTTCCTTCTTCAATGCACCCAGAAGTTCCAGCTCCACGCGACACGGCAGGCAGTCAACCGACCACAGGCTGACCACGAAGGGCTTGCCTTCAAAACCGGCCTTGAGTTCGGCAAAGGTGCCGGTGCCCAGCGGCTGAATGCTGTCGGCCAATGCCGCCGTGGACATGAGTATCCCAACACACAGCGCAGCTGCGCCACGCAGAAGTCTATTGCTTGTCATCACTGCTGATCTCCGTAAACAGATATCCAAATTCCTCGCTGGACCAGCTCAGAAATACGCCATGCGGGGCCGTGACCAGCAGCGGATGGTCGCTGGCCTGCTCCGTGTTGTACAGCGTCTGCGGGGCACTCCACGTGACACCATCATCCTGCGAGCGCATCAGCTGCAGTTGTGACGCCATGCCATTGAAGCCCTTCCAGACCATATAGAGCGTGTTGTCATAACGAGCCAGATACGGATGCCCCGCGCCCGGCGTGCCATCGACCTGAATAATATTTTCCGTTGCGCCGGTGCTCATGTCATGGCGACCGTAGTGAATGCCACTATGCAGATTGCCGTCACTGAACCAGCTGATGTGATACTGCCCCGGCTGCGCGGCCTGCACCATCGTTGGCCCGTGATGCGGGCAGGCATCGATAAACCAGTCGTCGACCGTCGCGCGTGTGAGCCCGTTAACCTCTCCCTGTGCACCAAGCACGGCGATGGCATGGTCGCGGATATGTTCGTCGTAGATCTGGCGCCACAGGATGGCAACCTCGTCATCGCCGTGCGGCGCCATGGCGATACGGCAACATTCGCAGCTGTTGTGAGAGACGCGGAAGTTCGGAGTGAAGGTCTCGCCCAGATCGTCAGAGACCGTGTAATAGATCGCGGCGCCGGGATAGGTTTCGCCGCGCGCGGCGCTGGCATCCAGATCGCGCTTGTCGATCCAGGTCAAATAGAGTTTGCCGGAGGCGGTGAGAAACAGGCTGTCAAAGCGATGGCCGGTCATCAGGCCGTCGTCATTCATCGTGCGGGGAGGCTCGAAGGTCTTGCCCATATCGGTAGAGCGGGTGAAACGGATCTCGCCGGTAAAGTTCGGCGAAGTCTTGGTGGTCCACGACAGCAGCACGGTGCCGTCTTCTGCCACGAGAATCTTCGGGCGATTCTCGCCGTTGTACTCGGTGTCCTCAGGCTCGCTGTTCACGCGCACCGGCGTTGTGTAGGTGACACCGCTATCGTCCGAGCGCGTCACGTAGACGTGCTTGTCCTGCACGAACGCCGCCCATAGACGGCCATCAGCATCCACTGTTGCGCTGGGAGCGCCACCACAGTGGATGCTGATCACCTGTTGCCCGGCTGAGCGTTCACGCTCTGACTGACAGCTCTCGGCCGCCGCTTCAACACCCCACAGCAGAGCCGTGATCAGCATCGTCATCGAGATGGAAAGCAGCCACTTCATACGGTTAGAAATCATAAGACACGTTGGCATAGTAAGTACGTCCCGGCCATGGATGGGCGACGTAAGAGACCTCATCGGTCAGATTGTCCACACCAAGGCCCAGGGCCACGCCGTTGGTGAAATTGTAAGTGCTCTTCAAGCCCAGACGAGTATAACCATCCTGAGCGCCATACACTTCATCCTGACGGTCGGCGTTGTCATTGCGGCCGAAACTGTCGCTGGCATATTGCACGTTGGTGCCTGCGTCCCATCTGTCACTGAAGTGCCAGGTCAACAGCAGATTACCACGCCATTCCGGCATCCGCGGATAGACATTCCCTTCGATGCGGGTGTCGGCAATATTCTTCACAATCTCGGAGTCGGTGAACACCATGCGCGAGGTGACCGGGTCGTCGTCGCGCCCGTCCGCG
>JBBTKA010000076.1:0-12818 GCA_038059145.1 Pseudomonadota bacterium | reverse complement strand
GACGAAGGGGTTGTCAGAAGGCACGCTGCCATCATCATTCAAACGCACGATAACGCCCTGGTGGTTGGAGTTGTCCTGCGCAGGGTGGGCAGGCAGATCACCGGCTGGCGGCGCCTGTCGGTCTCCCAGACTCAGGAACATATGGCCATCCGGGCTGAATGCCAGACGTCCACCGTAGTGACCCGGGCGACCAGTGGCACTGGCGGCAAAAACTTCAACGACGTCGGTCAGCTGATCGTTCTCGAAGCGCCCGCGCACAACGGCAGTAGTGGAGTTGTCACCGACCGGTTTGGCGAAGGTCAGATACAGCAAGCGGTTGTTGGCAAAGTCCGGGTGCGGCACTACATCGAACAGACCGCCCTGGCCGTTATAAAGCACTTCGGGGACACCAGACACCGGGTCTGGCAACAGGTTGCCATTGCGAACGATGCGCAGACGACCGGGCTTCTCAGTCACCAGCATGTCGCCACCGGGCAACCACGCCATAGACCAAGGCTGAATCAGGCCTTCGACCACAGACACTGCTCGGTAGTTGTGGTGGGCAGAGTAAAAGATTTCATCGGATTGTGCGGCAGCAGGCAGAGCCACCGCCAGACAGAGGCTGGCACCGGCCAGGATTTGCAGAACGGGTCTAAACATGATGGTCTCCTCAGAAGTACGCGCGGCACGCGAACAGGGCCGCAACAATATCAGTTGAATATGACGGTATGCAATCCGTGCAAGAGTGAGGCACGACGAGAGCATTGTGGGGCGGGAACAAGACCGCAAGGGGTGGGGAAAAATTCCGAAGATGCACACACTGCCGCAGCAAAACCCGCGCACGTAGATCGACAGCGCCAAGCTGCCGATCGTGCCTGGGCTTTACCGCTCAATCGCGTAGGTCATGTACCCGGTGAACATTTCCTGGCCGCTGTCGAACCCCCACTCGACCTCCTCACGGAAGTCGGGGTTGAACGGGTTGGACAAGGAGTTATCGAATGCCCCCGATACATTCATCACCGTCCCCGGTTCGATAGCGCGTGGAGCTTGCAGCCAGTACTGCGGTTGCCAGCCATAGTTGTAGGCAGGAACGCTGACCAGCGTTTCAGTCGCGCCACCGGGCGCTACCAGATCGAACTTCATGTGCTTGCCGCGCTGATTCATGCGAGGCCGCACGGCGAGCAGCGTCGCCTTCTCTCCAAACTCATAGCTGGCGAGCTGTCTCTGCTCGGGATCGTTGGGAGACAGGGTAAATTGAGCGGAAACAGGTCGAGTCACGATTTCACGTGCCGGGGCTGCGTCATGAAAGTACAGTCCGATGGTCGTGGTGTCCTCAAGCACGCGCCCATGCGAATAGTAGTGAAACATCAACGCAAGCTTGTAGCCCGCAGGAATCAGGACGCCTGTGCCCTCGGGAAAAATAGTCGCCGGATTCTCTCCTGGGACAAAGCTGCCAAGGAAGCGCCGCTCCGATGTGAGTGCTTCGCGCTCCTCGCCCCAGAAGTCGCTCTCCGCGGGGACGATGAAAGCGGACAAATTGTGAATCACGCGCTCCTCACCGGGCTCGATCTGGAAGGCACGCACCCACTTGTCTTCGGTGAAGGGCAGCTCAGCTTCCGTATACATGTAATCCAGAATACCGACGGCTGGGATCACATTTTTGGGCGTGTCGATGACGAAGTCCGGCTCACCCAGTTGCCAGTCGAAAGTCTTCTCCAGAGGCACTTCCGCCAGCGGATCCACGGCTCCTTCGCCTCGCGGCGCACCGGCCTGCATCCAGTGCATGATCTTCTGGCGCTTCTCAGCCGACAGGAAATGCGCACTGGGAGTCGCCTCATAGGCCGGGTCGACCTGCATTGGCGGCATGCGCTTGTTCATGATCACCTCCCTGACCATCGCCGACCAGCCGACCAGGGAGTAATGCCCGTTGAAGGCGAATGGACCCGCACCGTCCTCGCGGTGGCAGACGGAGCAGTGCTCCACGATGATGGGGGCGACTTCGGTGGAATAGTCCGGCACGGGGGCGGTGGCGCTGTCGTAGGTGATCGCGCAGCCATCGACCTCTGAGCCTGAAGGTGCGGGCGATTTGCCACTGGCTACCGCGCCCAGAGTCTCCTGCAGCGCCTGATCGGCGCCGCCGCGATAGAAGAGTGACAGGCGCTGAGGATTCACAACGAGCACCTCGCCTGCCTGACTGATTTGCAAGCCCTCGGCGACCAGTTTCAGTTCATCCGACAGGATGGGAAAGGACATCTGCCAGCCTTGCTCGGTGGCGCGATCCATCGCGTTGACGTCCAGCGCCAGGAACTCGATGCCCTCGCCAAACTGAGACTGGAGATCTGCAAGCATCGCTGCAGCGTCTCGCGCGGCAGCACAGTTGTTGTCATAGGCCAGGAGCACCACGGCGTCGCGGTGCTGATACCGGCTGAGTTGATGAAACACGCCTTGCTCATCCAGCAATGCAAAATCCCCCACCCGCTCGGGCGCGGCGTCACTCGACATGCTGGCCAATCCAGCGCCAAAGCCACACAAGATGAGGCAGAGTGTGCTCAGAACCTTGCTACTCACAGAACGTCTCCTAATTACGACCGATGCGGACGTGCGGGTTCTCCGATTGCTCCCGGGACCAGTTGCGGTCAGGCCACGTCAGCCCCCCGCGCGCCGGCCCGCCCGCGTTGTAGATGCCTCCACGCAGCACGAAGAGCAGATATTTCATTTCATCGGGCGCCAGGTTCGCGCTCTTGCTGGTGTAGGCAGCAACGGCGTCCGCGATTTCCTGCGACCGATTCTCGATGCCCGGATAGGCCAGAATGTCGCCTATGACGACCTTCAGGGCTTCCAGGTTGTCCAGGATGTAGGCCGCATCCGGATACAGTTCATAGAAAGTGGGCGCGATGACCGGGCTGGTGGGAATATCGGCTGGCAGCTGCACGAACCCGCTGTGCTGTCGGATAAGCTTTTCGTTGTACAGCGCGATCAGGCGCTCGACGTCCGCATCCAGCTGCTCGTCGGAGGTGGCGGTGATGACGATCTCCAGCAGCGCAACCTTCAGCCACTGGGAAGCCCAGGTCAGTCCGCTGAACTGGGGGAAACCGACCGGGTAGGCATAGGCATAGGCATGTTCGGACAGCAGGTCGTCAGACTTGGGGCGAGCGGCCACCGAATGAACATCGTCACTCAGGTAGGCCTGCACGGCGTCTGCCACTGCCGACTTTTTGTCTTCAATCTGAGGGGTCAGATGGATTTCGATCAGCTGCTCCACGAACTCGCGTCCTCTTTGCAGGGTCTGCAAGGCGACCGGAGGCAGATTGCCTATTTCCGCCAGCAAGGGTCGAACCTCGTCCGCATCGTGCTCCTCATAGACCACGCCCAGCAGCCCCGGTGTCACCCGGCTTTCAAACGCACGGTGCGGCCCCAGCAATGACAAATGGTTGCCGGCGGTGTGGTAGTGTGAGGTCTTTGATTCTTCCAGCTCCGTCAACTTGTCCAGCAGCATGCGCTGGCCAATGGCGGCGGAGGGAGATTCGTTGGTAAGTACGATCTCCTCATACGCCCTGGCCTGGAGGACATCGTGCGCCAGCAGCAACTGCTGCAGCTCCGGATACTTCGTTGCCAGGATCGTAGAGTCTGCTGCTGCCGTGGCGATACAGGCAAAAGCACCAAACCCCAGGACCAATAGCCGGGATACGGGACGAATCGACGCGAGACAGGCAAAAGGAATCATTGATACTCTCTATTGTGTACAGTCTGTTTAGTACAGGCTGTAGTGTGCTGGGTTCATTACAGGAACCAGACTAGCAGATGCCGCGAAGTACCCTTTGATCTCGGTCAAATTGGATGAGATTGTTGTCAGGAACATTGGCGTTATGTGCGTGAATAGAATCAGCCCCTCTATGGAGAAATGCTATGGCAACACCAGCAAAGAACACGATCTGCCTTTGGTACAACGGCGGCGCTGAAGAGGCCGCACGATTTTACGCGGTTACCTTTCCAGACTCCTTCGTGGGTAACGTGTACCGAGCGCCAGGCGATTTTCCGTCAGGAAAAAAGGGCGATGTGTTGACCGTGGAGTTCACCGTCATGGGTATTCCCTGTCTCGGACTCAACGGCGGCCCCGCATTCACACACAACGAAGCGTTTTCATTCCAGGTGGCAACTTTTGATCAAGCCGAAACGGATCGTTATTGGAACGCTATCGTGGGGAATGGAGGTCAGGAAAGTGCCTGCGGCTGGTGCAAGGACAAGTGGGGAGTGTCGTGGCAAATCACACCGGTAGTGCTGACGCGCGCCATTGCAGACCCGGACCCGGCGGCTGCCAAACGCGCGTTTGAAGCGATGATGCAAATGGCTAAGATTGATATCGCGACAATTGAGGCGGCGCTTCGCGGCTGACTGGCGACTAAGTGGCGGACAGCCTCACGCCTTCGCTCCTATCGTCGCCACACGCCCGAGCAGTTCAATCAGGAGAGCGGTATCGGCTTCCCCCATGTGCTCCACAAACTCGGTCTGAGCCTTTCTCCACATGGGCATCAGATCTTGCAGGGCGGCGTTGCCGAGCTCGGTAATAGTGACCTCCCGCGCCCGCGTCATGCCTTCGCCGCTGACTGAGATGTATCCGTGGGTTTGCAGAGGAGTCAGATTGCGGCTCATGGATGTTCTGTCCAGTCCCATTTTGTGCGCCAGATCGGTAATGGACAAAGCCCCGGACTTGCTCAGGATGAAGAGCACGCTGAACTGCGTGGCTTCCAGCGCGCTATCCTTCATGGCCGCGGCGTATTGTTTGCTGACAGCGCGCGCGGCGCGGCGCAGGTAGAACAAATTGCAGGGGGAGTCCATTGGCGTGAATTCAGCCTCCTGCAGGGATGTGTGTTCGTCATCCGTCATGGAGAAAAGAGCCTCTCGTGTCGTACGTGTAGTCACAAAAAGACACATGTCGTGTATATACACGCATAGTGAGCTCACTGTAGCTTAATAGCCAATAAAAACACCAGCTTTTAAGGAACTCTATGCGCCGCGCTACCCCTCTGCACCGCTTGACCACCGCCATCTGCCTCAGTACTGCCATCTCCACTGCCATGGCGCAAACGCCAGAGACTGATTCCACCGCGACCTATGGCGCCGACTTCTTCGAGGGCTCTGGCGCGCTCACCGTGAATGACATGCTCGACCGCGTGCCCGGCATCGAGATGATTCTGCAGGCCACCAACGTTTCGTCTGTTTCCAGCGATGGCAACCGCGGTCTTGGGGCAACCTCCCAGATTCTGATTGATGGCAAGCGCATGGCCGGCAAGGCCAACGAAGCGCGCAGCCAGCTTGCCCGCATCCCTGCCAGTCAGGTCGCGCGTATCGAAATCATTCGTGGCTCTTCCAGCGATCTGGATGTGCAGAACAGCAACCAGATCGTCAACATCGTCCTGCTGGAAGCGCTGCCCACCAGCAGCCTGTCGAGCGAGATCAATGTCACGCAGTACAGCGACAGCACCCTGAACCCTGGCGGTTCGCTCTCGCTGAGTGGCGAGCGTGGCCGTCTCAACTATCTGTTCAGCGGCCAGGTGGCCAGCGCCTATGAACATCAGGAGAGTTTCGAAACCAGCATCCTGGGCGACTTCTCGCCCAACGAGACCATTGCTGCCGACCGCTACCGCGATCAGACCAACTACACTTTCAACTCAACGCTGGCCTATGCCCTGACGCCAAATGACCGCATCACGTTCAATGCGCTCTATGGCGAACAGGACCCGCCCGTGAAGTTGTTACGCACCTACGTCGATCAGCGTGCCAAGCCGGTCAACACGTATTACGAGCGCGAGACCATTCCCGCCACCGCCAGAAACTGGGAGATCGGGGGCGATTACGAGCACCGCTATGCCAGCGGCAGTCGCTTAAAGGGACTGTTCATCGTGAACGAGCGTGACAATCAGTCCACGCGTGAGCGCTACCGTGCCACCTCGCTCACGGATGTCGGCGTCAAGAATCTTTATCTGGACACCAGCAGTGTGTATCAGGAAAAAATCGTGCGCGGCTCTTACACCTTCAATATGGCCGAAGGTCAGGGTGTGGAGCTGGGCGTCGAGCGCGCGCTGACGACACAGGACTCCGGCCTGCGTCAGGGCGTGCGCACCGCTGCACCGGGCGTGGCCGAATACGGCGGCCTGACACCACTGGTGCTGCCCAATGCCTTCGGGACGGTCGAAGAAATCCGCTACGAGCCTTTCGCGGTGCACACCTGGCAGATAAATCCGCGCATGACGCTGGAAAGCACTCTGGTGGCAGAGTTCTCGGAGATCTCCCAATCCGGCGATGTGAACAACAAGCGTGATTTCGATTTCGTCAAACCGAAGTTGGACCTGCGCTACGACCTGAGTAGCACCCTGCAGGTGCGCGGCACTCTGGAACGCTTCGTCTCGCAACTGACTTTTGCGGACTTCTCGCGCACGATCGATGAACGCGACATTGACCGGGACACAGTCGCGGGCAACCCGACCCTGGAACCGGAAGAGAGCCTGCGTGCCGAACTGGCACTGGATTACCGTCTGCCCAGCGATGCCGGCACGCTGAACACGCGGTTTTTCTATTACGACTGGGACAACAAGATCGGCAAGATCGACATCTCGCCATCCGTCAAGAATCTGCAGTCCACCAATGGCAACATCGGCCCGGCCGTGGCCTATGGCCTGATCAGCAACGCCAGCCTGCGGCTCGGCTTCCTCGGGTTGCCGCAAGCGTTGTTGACCGCGGCACTCACCATGCAGACAGCCAAGTTTGAAGACGATCCGTTCGTGCCGTACTCACACCGCTTCCCGCCTTATGACCGTGGCAGCCTGCGCGTGACGTACAGACACGATCTGCCTGCCTACAACATGAGCTATGGCGTGACCTACAACGCCCGCGCCTACGATGGTCGCTACATCTACGAGAACGACAGCCGCTTCACCTGGATCGTTCCCGCCAATCTCAGCGCGTTTGTGGAAATGGTCGGTTTTGCAGGCCTGACCTACCGCCTTGAGGGCAGCAACCTGTCCGACTACGAATCCTGCGCATTGCGCCGACGCTATGACGGTTACATGCGCGACGGCATCATCAAGGAAATCGAAAACAACTGCTCCACCACTGGCCCGCAAGTCGCGTTCAAGGTGAGGGGAACGTTCTAGTGTCGCACCGGATATTGTTATCGCTGTTGCTGGCAATCACCTGGGGCTTTCCTGGACTGCCAGCACTTGCGCAACAACCCGACCTCGACAAGGTACAAGTGACACGCCTGCTGGATAAGCCGATTATCGCGCCGGGCATACATCCCAGCATCGGAGTCAACATTCAGGGACCGACGGTCGTGAAGGTTCCTGAATGGCTGACGAACCCGCTGGGCAACTATTATTTGTATTTCGCCGATCACAAAGGTGACTACATTCGTCTCGCGTATGCAGATGCGCTGACCGGGCCGTGGCAGATTTACGAGCCCGGTTCATTGCAGCTCTCAGAATCGCATTTTCTGACAACGCCTCCGACAGTGTCCGACGAACGTGTGCGCGAACTTGAAGAAGAGCGCCGGACGAGTGGCGTGAAATACGCGCACGATTTGCGCACTGAACTGACCTCTCCTCACATCGCCTCGCCCGATGTGCATATCGACAACGTCAAGCGCCGCTTCATCATGTACTACCATGGTCTTGCCGACGTTGGCAGACAACATTCCCGCGTGGCGACATCCAGCGATGGCATCCACTTCGAGGCACAGCCCCAGAATCTCGGCCGCACTTACATGCGTGCGTTTGAACATGAAGGTATGACGTATGTGATGTCGATGCCGGGGCAGTTCTATCGCTCCAAAGATGGGCTGACTGATTTCGAGACAGGCCCATTGCTGTTTTCATCGAACATGCGTCATGCGGCACTTCTGAAACGGGGCAATATTCTGTATGTATTCTGGACCCGGGTTGGCGATGTGCCGGAGAGCATCATGGTGAGCACTGTCGATATCAGCGGCGACTGGCAGCAATGGCGCAATGTCGGAGAAAGAATTGTGCTGCAACCGGAATTAGACTGGGAAGGCGCGAATGCGCCATTGGAGCCGTCTGTCCGCAGCACCGCCTATGGTGTTGTCAATCAATTACGAGACCCGGCAATTTACGTCGAAGGCGATGACATCTACCTGCTGTACGCAGTCGGAGGTGAGAGCGGCATTGCGCTGGCGAGAATCGAATTTCTGTAAGCAATCGCTTCACGTACCTCCCATTTCACGCTCATTGTCTGCCACTACAGGATCGCCTGATGAAAAAATACAATAATATCTCGCGTCAGATTTTCTTCCTGCTTGCATCATTGTCTTGTTCCTTCGCTGTCGCGCAGGACATCGTCATCAGGCGTGACGCCGAAGGCAACACCTTCGTCAACGCCACGCGCTTCGACGCTGAGGTTCGCATCGATGGCAATCTCGATGAAGCGATCTACTCGCAGATTGCGCCGCTAACCAATTTCATTCAGCAGATACCCGACGCAGGGTCTCCGGCCAGTGAGAAAACCGAGGCGTGGATCTACTTTGACGATGACAATCTGTACGTCGCGGCCCGCGTTTACGAATCTGTGCCGGAGAGTGAATGGATCGCCAATGAAATGCGACGCGACACCTTCCAACTGCGTATCAATGATTCGTTTTCTGTCCTGCTGGATACCTATCTGGATCGGCGCAACGGCTCTGCATTTCTGGTAACACCCATTGGCGGATTTTCCGATTTCGCCATCACCAACGAAGGCGATGGCGGACGCGGCGTCAATTTCGACTGGAATGTCGTGTGGGATTCCCGCGTGGGCCGTTTTGATGGCGGCTGGACAGTGGAGATGGAAATTCCGTTTCGCTCGCTGCGCTATGAGCCGGGCGAGGAACAGGTGTGGGGTCTGCAACTGCGACGCATCATCCGGCGTTTCAACGAAGCATCTTACCTGACCGAAGTGCCGATCGCGGCCGCCAGGGGCAACAGCCTGGTGTCCGGCATGTGGCGTGTTTCCGAGGCGGGCACGCTGGAGAACCTTCAGGTTCCCGCGCGGAATTTCAATCTGGAAGTCAAACCCTATGGCCTCGGCAACGTCACGACCAATCGGGAATCAAATCCAAGAATCAGCAACAAAGCGAAGGGCGAAGCGGGGGTCGACGTCAAGTTCGGCATCACCAACAACCTGACTGCCGACTTTACCTACAACACCGATTTTGCTCAGGTCGAGGTGGACGAACGGCAGGTGAACCTGACCCGCTTCAGCCAGCTCTTTCCCGAAAAGCGCGAGTTCTTTCTGGAAGGGCGCGGAAACTTTGACTTTACGCAGGCGCGCGGACTGGAAGTGCCCACGATGTTCTTCAGCCGCAGAATCGGCTTGGAACAGGGCCAGGTGGTGCCCATTGAGGTCGGCGCTCGACTCACTGGCAAGATCGGCAACTATGAAATCGGTGCCCTCACGATCAATACCGATGCAGAAGATTTCAACAACCTCGAATCCACCGGATTTTCTGTGTTGCGGGTCAAGCGGGACATCTTCAGTCGCAGTACGGTGGGGGTCATGCTCACGGACCGATCTGAATCGCTCGTCGGAGATGGATCCAGTCAATTGCTGGCTATCGATGGCGCCTTCGATTTCCTGGAAGATTTTTCCTTCGATACCTATCTGGCCAAGACTGACAGTCCGGGGCTGAGCGACGATGACCAGAGCTATATGACCAATCTGGCCTACGACAGCGACCTCTATGGATTGAACACTGGTTATCTGGTGGTGGAAAACAACTTCAACCCGGAAATAGGTTTCAAGCGCCGCAATAATTTCAAGCAATTCTCCGGCGGTGCACGCTACAGCCCGCGACCGACTTCCATCGAATGGATTCGACGCTTCAACCTCGAAGCCAATACTTACTCCTATTGGTCAGCGACCACGGACGACCTGGAGTCACGCCAGCGCAGTGTGAGTTTCGGCACTGAATTTGAAACCAGCGACATCTTCACGCTTTCGTTAAGCGATGACTTCGAGATGCTGACGCGGCCCTTCCGCATCGCGACTGGAGTCACACTGAAGCCGGGCAAGTACGATTTCACGAGCTATCAGGCCTCCTACAATTTTGGTGCACAGCGCCAGGTCAGCGGTATCCTGTCTCTGCGGGTTGGTGATTTCTGGAGCGGCACCAATACGTCGATCGGCTTCGGCAGCGGACGCATTGAGCTGTCGCCACAACTGTCGGTGGAACCAAGTTACTCCATCAACAAGGTGGAGCTGCCGGAAGGCGATTTCAGAACCGAGCTGTCGAGCTTCCGCGTCACCTACACGCTGTCACCGCGCATGTATCTGGGCGGCCTCGTTCAATACGATTCCAATGCCAATTCATTCAGCACGAACTTCCGCTTTCGCTGGGAATGGGCGCCGGGCAGTGAATTTTTCGTGGTATACAGCGACGACCGCAATACAGACCCCTTCGGCCACCCGAGCGGGCTGGATTTGCGTAACCGCGGTTTCGCGATCAAGATCAACAAGCTGTTTCAGATTTAGCGTGTAAGTCCGTAGAGGTCTGATTCTCGGGGAACCTGTAGCCTTTGATTATGTCGCGCGTTTATCGCAAACTGCGCTTCGATTTTACCAAAGGCTTTCAGGGATTCCCGAACCATGCTCACGCTGTATGCTGGCTTTAGCGCGCTCGTTGCTGTTTTGTTGATCATCGATTTCGTGGTACTCAAGGCGCAGGGCACCCATCGCGTCAGTATCAAAGAAGCCGCAATCTGGTCCGTCGTCTGGGTGATGGTAGCGCTGTCTTTCTGCGGATGGTTCTGGTGGTACACAGATCAGACTCTGGGCCGCGAAGTCGCCAATGCCAAGGCGCTGGAGTTCATCACTGGATATCTGATTGAAAAATCCCTGGCCGTCGACAACGTCTTCGTATGGGTGACCTTGTTCAGCTTTTTCGCAGTCCCTCCGGAATTTCAAAAACGCGTATTGTTATATGGCGTCCTCGGCGCGATCGTGATGCGCGCGATCCTGATTTACCTCGGCTCGATCTTGCTGCAGGAATTTCACTGGATCTTGTATCTGTTCGGTGCGTTCCTGCTGATCACCGGCGCCAAGATGCTCTGGTTTGCGGAACAAGAGCCGAATCTTGCTGAGAATCCACTGCTCAAGTGGATGCGTTCACAATGGCGTATCACCTCTGAATATCACGGCCAGAAATTCCTTGTGCGGCGCGACGGCGTGCTGTGGGTAACGCCCCTGCTCGTGGTTCTGGTGCTGGTCGAAGTCACTGATCTGATCTTCGCCGTCGACAGTATTCCCGCAATTTTCGCGGTCACCAGCGATCCATTCATCGTCTTCTCTTCCAATATTTTTGCAATATTGGGGCTGCGTGCGATGTACTTTCTGCTGGCTGATATGGCCGACCGCTTTCATCTGCTCAAGTATGGCCTGGCGTTCATTCTGATTTTCATCGGCATCAAAATGCTGCTGCTGGATTTCTATAAAATCCCGGTCGGCTTTGCGCTGGCAGTGGTGTTCATGATTCTGGTGATCAGCATGGTGGGGAGTCTCTACATCACCCGACCTGAAAAGAAATGAGACGTCTCTCTCCATGAGGAAAATGATCAGTGACTGAGTTAACACTGAAAACTCCGGAAGGTATGAAGTGCCGACGCTTCGTGATGAGGAGCGCGAGGGCATTCACCATATGTGTGCTGCCGCACCGAAAGGAAGTTGATCTAATAGCTCTAATCGCGGAGTTTTCAAGTACTCAGCGACAGGCGAGCCGCGATGTCAGTCAAACCCCAGCCCCATCCTCAGCAGAATCATCTTCTGGCAGCCTTGACGCCCGAAGTTCAAAGCCGTTTGTTTCCCTATCTGGAGCTCGTGCCACTGCCGCTGCGCTCGCTCCTGTATGAATCCCGACGCCCCATGCGCCACGTTTACTTTCCTACCGACTCCATAGTGTCGCTGCAGTACGTGATGGAAAACGGGGCATCGACCGCACTCTCCGTGGTGGGCAACGAGGGCCTGCTGGGTATCACTTTGTTCATGGGAGGCGAGAGCACGCCGACCCGGTCGATGGTCCAGAGCGCTGGCTATGCCTATCGACTCCCACGACTGCGGGTCAAAGAAGAGTTCAACCGCCATGGCCAGCTATTGCTGCTGATGCTGCGCTATACGCAAGCGTTGATTACGCAAATCTCTCAAACCGCCGTCTGCAACCGACACCATTCGATCGATCAACAACTCTGCCGCTGGCTCCTGCTTTCCATGGATCGCCTGTCGCATAATCACTTGACGATGACTCAGGAATTTATCGGCAACATGCTCGGCGTTCGCCGCGAAGGCGTCACCCAGGCCGCGCTGAAATTGCAGCAGCAAGGCGTCATTTCCTACGCTCGCGGAATGATCAAGGTGCTTGACCGTCCGAAACTCGAAGCGCTCAGTTGCGAGTGCCATGGCGTGGTCAAGAAGGAGACAGATCTGTTGCTTAATTACCTGCCGCAGCGGCAGGTGATCGCAGATGTCGACACCATTCCCACTGCGTCGCTTCCAATCGTTCCAGACGCGCGCTGACCGGTCATTGCCGGCGATTTCAGCCTTGAATCGTGTATGCTTGCGCCCTGATGAGGAATTTTCTCAAGGGGCCGCTCATGCCATCCATCGCAATACTCGGTGCCACCGGAAATCTCGGCAGGCACGTCGTTCGCCAGGCACTTGAACGCGATTGGCCGCTGTCTGTGGCCGTTCGCGATCGAGGCCGACTCAATTCCGACGTCGCGGCACGCGCGCGAGTCACAGATCTCGACTTAAGCTCAGCCACCTCCGAACAACTTGCGCTGTTCGCGCAGGGTCACGAC
>JBBTKA010000075.1:0-7266 GCA_038059145.1 Pseudomonadota bacterium | reverse complement strand
CGACGTAACCACATTTTGAATGGTGATGTCACTGGTGGCGGACATCGACCAGGTACAGGCAATCCGGGAAAGAGCGAGTTTCCTCAAGGCTGGTCAGATGACAAAATTATGCATGAAATATCAGATATCGCGACCGATCCAAACTCTATTACTCATGCGGGCCGCGGAGGGCGAACGATTACTGAGGGAACACGCGATGGCATTAATATTAGGGTAATTCAAGAAAGCAGTGGTGATATTGTCTCTGGATTTCCAACCAATGTGCCAAGGAATTTGAAATGACTTGCAACTACCAACATATTGAAGAGGTATCGTTAGGACTGCTTGAATTATTGCAGTCTGTATTTACCAGCTCCGAGAAAATCGAGGTTCATGAATTTATCGATGCGGGTGAGTATGGACTAGCGCTGGAAACTCTTGTTGATATCGTAATTGAGGAGGACAAACAGATTTCTAGCGAGGCTATGAAGCTTGTCTATAAGTTGGCTGAAATGATGGAATGGGATAAAGAAGCATTTGAAGAGAAGTTGCATAGCCATGTGATTAATGGGTGAGATTGAGACTGTAAATAATTCATGCCGTGAGGCTTATCCTCAGCTATTCTCCTCACGCGCAAGATTACCACAATCAGTTCGTTCTCCGCCGCGTGCTACTAATCTCGCGCCGACCATGCATGACGGCCAGAATCAAAACCCGATTGGCCTCTACGAGGTACATCACACGATACCCTTGCACGATCAATTCCCGAATGCTTTTATCTTCTATTTCCGGCACGACGCGGCCGCTGAGAGGAAGCTCGTTTAGCTGATCCGTGGTGTCGAAGATGCGCTCAACAAACTCGCGAGCGTAGTGCGGGGAGTCCTTGCTGATGTAGCGTGAAATGTCATCCAGGTCATCAAGTGCCCGATCAGACCAATCAACGCGCATCGTGCATGAACCGCTTTCGGGCGTCTTCCTGTGACGTGACGTGCCCTTCCTTGGCAGCCAGCAACGAACGCTCCAGTTTCTGGCGCACGTAAAGCGTGTACATCAAATCGTCCCATGTGGCTTGCTCGGGCAGATGGTCAATCAGTTCATGTGCGGTTTCTTTGATAGTTTGCATGGGAACCTCTTCCTGCCTTCTTTTCGATGGCGTGCGGTGTCTACTCAGTTCAAGTCTAGCAGCATTTTTGAAATCCGTGGCAGTCCAGTGCGGTCGGCTATGTGATCGGACTAAAGCACTTACGAAAACTTAACGGTATCAACCGGAGAAAGCGCATATTGTCTTTGCTCGTAGGCTTCGATCAACGTGACTAGTACATCCCTTTCGTCTGCCTCGGGTATCCCATCCTGCGCCTGAAATATCGGTTCAAGACACAGGAGTGCCGCACGCAGGTCATCGTCGTTTCTGATAGATTTAATCTTCATTGACACCTCACTGATAGGGCCTTTGCTGGGACGGATCTTGGTCTCTCATGGTTGCTTTCCAGTTAAACCAATTCAATCCGCAACTCTCTGCCAAGCACATGAGCTGCTTTGATTATGGTATCCAGCTGGAAACGCTCGTTGCCCGGATCAAGAATCCTGTCGAGCTGGCTCCGGCTTGTATGCATTGCCTTGGCCATCTGGTTTTTACTGAGTTGCTTGTGTTTCATGGCCTCTTCAACCTGCGTTTGGCCAATTCCGAATCCGATTTGGATGTCTTCTGCGCCTTCTTGCATAGAAGGCCGCTGGCAATCTCTTTAATCCATCCATAGAACCTTATGAGGTAAATATGTACCTGTGGAGTACATCCAAGTCAACGCTGTAATTGCGCACCGTGCATTTGCAAAGGCGTTCCCTCCCTGCTTTCTATTCGACATAGAGCGCGGTGCAGGTCCTTCGAGTTTAGCTATATTTGGGAATTCCGTGGCCGCACGGAGTCATTGAGAAGGCGGGGGCTTCAAAACAGAAAGTGTCGCTCACCAAATAAAGCGAGAGACTGTCCGGAAATCGGTTCGCCTACGCAGAACAAATAAAACTTCGAACGCTCAACTCCAGCTGCATCGCTGATGCCTTGGTCGGCGACTCAAGCCATCGATAACCATCAATCACATAGGCATTGGCGCCGGTTCGAAACAGCTCCGCATCCAGTTTCAACGCAGTGTTGTGCATAGCCTGGTCAGCCGAGCCAGCCGCATCGCCCAGCACGACCAACGCCCCCATTTCGCCACAGTCGGCACCCGCCACGCGCACGATAGCTTCAGAGCGCGTCAGATAAGTGGAGTCTGTGAGGGTGAGGAAGGTTTCAAACGGGAGTGTGACGGGGATGGTTTCTGCGCATCCGCTCAGTACCAGCAGCGAGAGCAGAAGCATTTTTCGAAGAGAACTTACACGCTTGAACGACAGCACTGCATTACCACACTGTTCAAACTCTACAAGAAGCAACAAGAGAGAGGCCAGCCCGCATGGGCCGACCTCTCGCAGAGATCAATTAATGCTAGCGACGTACACCGGCAACAGGAATCGCACCGAAGTCGGTGTCGAAATTACCAGCCAGGTTGTCGCCATCAATGGTGCCCGCGAAGCGCAGAGTCAGAGTTTGACCTTGTGCATCGACAGTGGTTGAGAAGTTCACTGCATTGCCTTCGACTGTGACGCCATCCAGTGCCGCGGAGCCGAGGTCACCTGAAGACAAGGTGCCGGACAGGTCGGGCTGAATGTCCAGAACCACGACCATGGCGCCGACCGGAGTCTCGATGTTGACATCCCAGATGCCGACCGCCGGATTTTGTGTAGACGCGCAGGCAGCAAGCAACAGGGCAGCAACCAACAACAGCGAGCCCTTCAGTAATCTTTTCATGATTTCCCCTTAATTTTCTTGTCCGCCTGGAAGCGGATTGTATTTGGTAAACGAGTGTTTGTAGACATACCCAGCGAGCTGGTGACGCCGGGCTATTTTCGCCTGAATCAGGGGCGAGTCAACGACATTCTGGGGAGCTTCACAGGTATTTTTTGTCCATTCTGACTGATTATTGAAAATTCAAGGATTCAGGGAGGGCGCGACATCGCGATGAGATGAGCGTGTTTGAAGCCCCCCGGGAACTGCTATATGCTCGCCGCAGGCCAATCATACCGGCAGCATTACACACGCACTTTACAGAATGAGGGGATACGTCATGGCACGCTTTCGAGTCAACGGAGTAGCGCAGGAATTGGATATTGAGCCGGAGATGCCGCTGCTGTGGGCGCTTCGGGATGAGCTGGGATTGACCGGCACGAAATTCGGTTGCGGAGTTGCCGCTTGTGGCGCCTGCACAGTACAGGTTAATGGCAATCCAGTGCGCAGTTGCGTGACGCCGGTCAGTGCAGTGGAAGGCACCGACATCACCACCATAGAAGGCCTGGCAGTGAATGCTGCGGCGACGCTCACCCCCGTGCAGCAGGCCTGGATCGATCATCAGGTGCCGCAGTGCGGTTACTGCCAGTCCGGCATGATCATGGCGGTGTCAGCACTGCTGACCGCCAACCCCAATCCCAGCGATGACGAGATCGACGGCGCCATCACCAACATCTGCCGCTGTGGCACCTATCCACGGGTCCGCAAGGCCATTCGTTCGCTGACGACCACCGCATAGGTCCAGGGAGAGCACACATGAAAATCAATCGACGTCGTTTTCTGCTTGGTACCACTGTAGTCGGCGGCGGCCTGCTCATCGGCTATGCCACCACTCGCCCCAGCAAACATGCTGTTGCCAATGATACGCTCGCCTCGAATGGCCAGAGTTTCCTGACCACCTGGCTGCGCATCGACCCGGACAACACCGTGACCGTGCTGGTGCCACACTCCGAAATGGGACAGGGAGTGCTCACCTCGCTGCCGATGATGGCGGCCGACGAACTGGATGCGGACTGGGATCTGGTGCGCGTGGAGCAGGCACCTGCCACGGATCTGTTCGCCAACGGTGTGCTGATTAAGGGCTTCGCGCAATCCATGGGCGTGAGCGTTCCGGGGTTCCTGGACGGAGCGATCAACAAAGTGTCCGAGATCATGAACATCCAGATCACCGGTGGCAGCAGTTCCGTGCGCTTCACGGGTGAGAACGGCATGCGGGTGGCCGGTGCCGCCGCGCGGGAGATGCTGGTCAAGACCGCCGCCGCGCGCTGGGAAGTGCCGGAGAGCGAACTCACCACACGCCTTAGCCACGTTCACCACGAGGCCAGCGGACGCTCTGCCACCTATGGCGAACTGGCCTCCGATGCGGCACGGTTCGAACCGTCGCCGACGCCACGCTTGAAAGAGCCGCATGAGTTCACGCTGATGGGCAAGCCCATCCCGCGTATCGATATCCCCGCCAAGGTCGACGGCACTGCTGCCTTCGGCATGGATGCGCGTCTGCCCGGTATGCTCTACGCGGCTGTGAAGACCTCGCCCGTGTTCGGCAACAAGCTGGTGTCCGTTAACAGTGATGTCGCATTGCAGCGCCGGGGTGTAGTCCGTGTCGTGGAACTCGATGACGCCGTGGCCGTGGTCGCCGACAATTACTGGCGCGCGAAACAGGCGTTGGCGGCTCTCGATATTCAATTCGAAAGGACCGCGAATGATCAAGTCACCACACAGTCCATCTATGCCCAGTTCGATACCGCACTGCAGGGCGAACTGAGCGAGGATGTAGAAGAAGGTGATACGCCGACAGCGCTGGCAGGCGCCGCGACCACCATCGACGCCACTTACCGTGTGCCCTATCTGGCGCATGCCGCGATGGAGCCGATGAACTGCACCGTGCATTTCCACGACGGCAAGGCCGATGTCTGGACCGGCACACAGGACAATCTGGGCATTCGTGGCCGCGTGGCCTCGATCTCCGGGCTGGATGAAAACGACGTAACGATGCACATGTTCTATCTGGGCGGAGGCTTCGGCCGCCGTCTGCCGAACACCACCAATACCATCGATCAGGCGACGCGTATCGCACAGCAGTTCGATGTGCCGGTGCAGACCATCTGGAGTCGCGAAGAGGACATGCAGCAGGACTACTATCGTCCTGCGGTCACCAGCGCCTTCCGCGCAGGTTTCGATGCGAACAACAACCTGATCGCGTGGGAGAACCACTACATCGGCAAGAATGAACCAGTGGAAGCGGCGCATCCACCTTACTCGATTCCCAACAAGTCCATTGCCTATGCTGACAGCCCAACGCATGTGCCGTTTGGCGCCTGGCGCAGTGTGGCGCACTCGCAGCACACGTTCTTCCTGGAATCCTTTGTGGACGAACTGGCACACAAGGCCGGCAAGAATCCCTACCAGTTCCGCCTCGACATGCTCAAGGACAAGCCGCGTCATGCGGCAGTGCTGAAGGCGGCGGCGGAGCGTGCCGGCTGGGAGCGCAATCTGCCGGAAGGCCATGCGATGGGCATCGCGCTGCAGGAGAGTTTCGGCAGCATCGTGGCACAGGTAGCGGAGGTGTCGATCAACAGCGACGGCAGCGTGCGCGTGCATCGCGTGACGTGTGCGCTGGATTGTGGGCGTTCCGTGAATCCAGACACAGTGGCCTCACAGGCAGAGAGCGGCATCATCTACGGGCTGACGGCTGCGCTATTCGGCGAGATCACTATCGCCAATGGCCGCGTCCAGCAGACCAACTTCAACGATTACGAGATGTTGCGGCTGAGTGATTCGCCAGAGATTGACGTGGTGACGATTGAATCAGGCGCCGCGCTGGGAGGTCTGGGCGAGCCCGCGACTCCACCGGTTGCCGCCGCCGTAGCCAATGCGGTTTACATCCTCACGGGCCAGCGCGTGCGCGAACTGCCCCTGAAAAACTACCGCTTCACCGCCGCCCCGGTAGAACGCGTGGCCTGACCTGTGGAAGCGGGCCTGCCCGCGATTGCCTTATCTGTGGGAGCGAGCCTGCCCGCGATTGCCTCTCGATTGAGCTGTGTAAAAATCAATCGCGGGCAGGCCCGCTCCCACAGGGTTATTTGCCGGATTGGTAGTTGTCTTTGATGAAGCGGCCCAGCAGTTCGAACTCTTCGCTGCGGGTGCTGGCCTTGCGCCACACCAGCCCGATCTCCCGATAGCTGTCCTTGTCCAGCGCCGTGGTCTTGATGCGGGTGTTCTTCAGCAGCGACGACCCGATCGCCATCTCCGGCAGATACGTCACCCCCAGATCTGCATCCACCATCTGCACCAGCGTCAACAAACTGGTGGCGGTGATGTTGCTGACCTTGTCGGCATTCTTGATGCTGCAGGCCGTGAGCGCGTGATCGCGCATGCAGTGGCCGTCCTCCAATAACAGAATGCTGTCCTCCGGCAACTCACTGACCTGGTAGTGCGCAGGATCAACGAGCGTGGTCTTGGCCTGATGGGCGAGATAGAAGCGATCCTTGAACAGCGACATCTCGGTGACGTTGCGCAACTCATAGGGCAGCGCGATCAGAATAATGTCCAGCTCGCCATCCATCAGACGACTGTAGACGCGCTCCGTCAGATCTTCCTTCAGATACAGCTTGAGGTCCGGATAGGCCTTGCGCAGCGCAGGCAGCAGACGAGGCAGCAGAAATGGTGCGATGGTGGGAATCACGCCGAGCTTGAGCTGACCGGTCAACGGCTGTTGATTGCCCTGGGCAATATCCACCAGCTCTTCGAGATCCCGCAGCACTTGCCGCGCCTGCACAGCAATGTCGCGGCCAAGGCTGGTCACGGTGACATTCTTGTTGGTCCTGTCCACCAGCTGAATGTTGAGTGTGCTTTCTAGTTCGCGAATCGCGACGCTGAACGCGGGCTGTGAAACGAAGCAGGCCTCGGCAGCCTTGCCGAAATGCCCGATCTGATCGAGCGCCACAAAATACCGCAATTGTTTGGTGGTTGGTAAATGGCTCATGCATCCCCCGGCTTATGCGCCAATGTGTGAACGACGCACCAAGGCTAATTAACTTTCCGTATCATGGCAATAGCTTTAATCCATTTTGTGGATGCTGTGGTGCTCGCCTAGAATGGCCCCATTGTGTGATTTGCAGATCGCTTTTGCAGGAAGGTTACGAGTGCCAGGCCCTTTCAACCGGAGACAACCAGCCCCTTGGTTTCTCCGGTTTTTTTATGCCTCGTGGTGACCGCCAGACTCCCATCGATAATCCCTCTCCACTCGCGCCACGCGCACCCGGTAACTGCTCAGCCATTGCTCGCGCCCGCGCTGCTGCGCCTGCTGATGTTCGAGATTGGCGCGCCAGCCCTTGATTGCCTCCAGATCCTGCCAGTAAGAAATGGCGACTGCTGCGGCAGGATTCTCGGCGCCGATAAAACTCTCG
>JBBTKA010000074.1:0-18387 GCA_038059145.1 Pseudomonadota bacterium | reverse complement strand
AGAATTATTGGAACACCCAGAAGTCTGTGGCCAATTTAACTTGACCACTACAGGAAGACATTTCTCTTGGGGATTTCTAAATTACGCATCGGCTATTCCCGATTGGCTACTCTGCTCGTAGGTGACAAGTGAGGGCGACGAGCCCCGACTATTTCAATGATAAAGGCTCTGGTACGGCTTCGTTGTTCTGGCCCACGTCCTCGACGCATTCATGAACCAATTGACGAATTCCTTTCAGCGCCTCCTCCGGGTCTTCCGCCAACCAGCTCAGACTAGAAAACTCAACACACAGCCCGACATGCTCCTGATCCTCTTCAGACCAAGTCACTCTGTAGGTGTAACGATCAATTGCATTTGCCACTTTGCACCTCCAACCGCTCAACTGCCTGAAGCTCTTGATTTGCGCCCACCCGGACTGCAACTCCTCCAGACTCTTACCTCTTCGAACTGTTTCTCAAAGCCTCTTCATGAGCCTCAATATAGCTATCGAGAAACTGGCGAATCATGTGCTGATACTGAGTATGGTGCTTCGATGCTTCAGCCTTGAAGAAGTCCACGCTCTTCTTGCTCAGGACCAGAGTGACCTTTTCGTCTTCCTCTCTGAAAACAAGTTCCTCCGGGGAGGGTAAGAAGTCCGGGACGATTTCGATCTTGCCAATCGGCTCATCTGTGTACTGTATTTTTGTGTTCATAAATAGCCTTGCATTTGCGCCAATAGCCCGCGCCGCATTTACGGATACTTACGTGATTTTGCCTATTAGAATCACACCAAGACCCAAGTTGGGACTACCGTGAAGCGCCACAGGTCCAGGGAAAGCATATGACATGAACGTGGGGCTATGCTGACTTCGCACGTCTGCAACAACTTCACGTAATCTAGCGGAAATCTCTTCCTCCGTCATCGCGTTAAACTGCATTGGTTTGATGACTGGCACTATGTAAGTAACGGCGACCATTTTTTCAGATCTATATCCTGATGACGTGGAGCGCTCGGAATCTGCCAATGCTTTCATGTGCGCGCGATGAATTCTTGAAGTGGAGCGCGCCCACATGGGAAATCTCACATGTTTGGCTTCAATAATATGGTGCCGACTATCCCGCCACAACATCAGATCACAGCGACCAATGTACTCTTCACCTGCCAGATACTTATCAACTTTTTGTGCGCGGCACTCCTCAAGAGCTACCCAACCGTTGCGGGTAGCAGCTGCTGCTAGAAGGCCAGTATTTGCTCTTTCTTTTTCGGCATAAACTGCTGCATTTCGGTTAGAGACTCGGTAGACCCGATTAACCAAAAATAGCCACTCATGAAGTAGTTCACGCCAGTAATTTAGCGGTCGATGTACTTCTATGAAATCTTCTAGGTACATTGTTGATCCATGCGGGTGACATATCTATAAAGCAAAAAAGTCGGGATCACAGTCGCTTGTTAGCGCATAGCGGCTTCAAGCGTTGCCTCCAAATTTCAGATAGCGAATTGTACGTCCTAGTCCATCAAGCCCAGGGAATAGTTTCTTTGAGGATACGCCGTATTTGTAGAGCACCCCCCTCAACTGCATCTTCTTCTCCTTGGGGATAATGAGCTTCTTCATGCCAGAGGCTGTCCATGGATCGGTGGGGTCTGCATGGACCGTGAAGACACTAGATTGGGCAAGGACCCGAGGGGACGAGTTTGTCGGAACGAACTGTCGCGTTTCTTGAAGCTCCAAGGGATGTTTTCCAAGCTCTCCAGTGTCCATTACATCCAAAACGACCCCTGCTTCTAATGCATATACGGCTGCATCGGTGTCATCGTTCGACTGTACCGCGAAGAAGAGCGCAACTAGCGGATTATGTGTCCAGTCCAACAGTCTCGTGGGGAGCCCGTGGTGCTGCGCGAGAACAATAAGCTCCCACGGATCCGAAACCTTACTTGAAAGAAATCCCGCTGACTCTTTCTCAAATATCTCCAATGCGAATCTCTCATGATCTAAAAGCTTTGATCTATCTCTTCCATTTCTTTGAAAATCAGGCAAACACCTTCCGACCGATGGAACTAGCTCATAGCCCCTGTTCGTCACGCCGCGGTACAAAGCGCCGAGCGAGAACTGGAAGACCACTTCTTCGTGATATTTCTCAAACGAATCAATTTGAATCTCGATCATGGCTACTTTCGCGCTAACAGCTGTATTGTGTGCAAGAACAAATTCCTGCTCGGTTGGCGGGACTCTAACCCGATTCCCCAAACGAACACAATCGCCCATTGATCACGCCTTCCATCACCCTCCAGTAAAAAGTCCCTCTTCTACAAAACCACCCCTCCAAAAAACACAAAGCCGAAGCAAATCATCGATTCGCTTCGGCTTCGTTCAATAATTCAATCTAAATCTTACTGACCGCGTTGCATCATGCGCTCGCGCATCTGGGTCATGCGAGCTTCTTCTGCTTCGCGGTACTTGGCCATCTGGGTTTCGGTCAGGACCGGCGCCAGAAGCTCTTCGGCCTGGCGCTGCATCTCGGCGCGACGCTCCATGTTCATCGCCATGCCGCCGCCCTGTCCTCCGCCTTGACGCATGCCGCCACCGGCCGCTGCGGGCGCATCGGTCGTTGCTGCTGCGCCGTGGTTGGCGTGGTCGCCTGCTGCTGCAGCCTGATCACCGGCTGCAGCTGCGCCGCCGTGCTGGGAATGGTCGACGGGGGCATCTGCCGGAGCAGCCGCCTGGCCACTCTGAGGCATGGCGCCTTGACCACCACCTTCTCCGGCGCCCATGCGCATGCCACCGCCACCGTTGCCCATCATTTCACGCATGGCGGACATCTGCATTTCGTTGATCTTGCCCATCGCCTCGCGGAAGGCGGCTTCCTGCTGGGAGGTGATTTCAAGTGTCGCAATCAGTTCTGTGACGCGGGCTTCGGGGTTACCCATGCCCATGCCGCCACCACCACCGCCGCCTCCGCCCGAGCCGGGTTGGGCGAGAAGGGTTTGGCTGCCGAGGGTAAGCACTAGCGTGGTAAGAAGAGGAATCAGTTTGGATTTCATGGTGTGCTCCAGTGTGTGTGTACGTTGACGTATACGGGCCGCGCGGGGATATCTGTTCAGCTAAGTTCATTGTACTGCTGGGGTGGTGGGAAACGGAAGGCAATCGCGTGCAGGCACGCTCTCACAGGGGTCAGGAGTTGGATTCCAGGGTTTCGCTCTTTTCCAGCCATTGTTCCTCGACGGCGTCGGCTTCGGATTTCAGAGTGGCTTGCTTTTGCAGGAGCGTGGTGAGGTCCTTTTTGCGGGACTCCTGGTAGAGCGTTTCGTCGGCCAGTTTGTCTTCGATCTGTTTGAGTTCGACGTGGAGCTTGTCGAGCTTCTGCTCCAGCTTCTTGATCTCGTTGCGCAGCGGAGCGAGTTGCTGGCGCTGGACAGCCGCCTGCTGGCGTTGTTCCTTGCGGTCGCCCTTCTTGTCGTCCGACGCGCTAACAGAGGTACCAGTGGAGGTGCCGGTGCTTCCTTTACTGTTTTCCTGCATCCACTTTTCGTAGTCGTGCAGGTCACCCTCGAATTCCTGACAGCGGCCGTTGTGAATCGAATAGAACTCGTCGACGGTGTTGCCGAGCAGATAGCGGTCGTGAGAGACGATGACCAGCGCACCTTGATACCCCATCAGCGCTTCGGTCAGCGCGTGGCGCATTTCGAGGTCGAGGTGGTTGGTCGGCTCGTCCAGCAGCAACAGATTGGGTTTCTTCCACACGACGAGTGCGAGTGCGAGACGCGCCTTCTCGCCACCGGAAAAATTTTCGATGGTTTCATTGATGCGCTCACCACGGAAGTCGAAACCGCCGAGAAAATCGCGGATGGTTTGTTCACGCGCGGACGGGTCCAGACGCTGAATCAGCAGCACCGGGCTGGCGCGTTGATCGAGCACATCCACCTGATGCTGCGCGAAGTATCCCACCTGCAGATATTTCGACGTGCGCATCTCACCAGCCAGAGGCGTCAGTTCGCCCGCCATGGTGCGCAGCAGGGTGGATTTGCCGCAGCCGTTGAACCCGAGCAAGCCGATGCGAGTGCCACCCCGCACAATCAGGCGAATGTTGGTGACGAGCGCCTTGTCGCCATAGCCGACGCTGACCTTGTCCAGTGCCAGGACTTCTTCGGGAATACGCTCTGGCTCGGGGAATTCAAACTGGAATGGCGAGTCAATGTGCGCGGGGGCGATCTTCTGCATGCGGTCGAGTTCTTTCAAGCGGCTCTGCGCCTGTCGGGCCTTGGTGGCTTTGGCGCGAAAGCGGCGCACGAAGTCTTCGATCTCCGCCACGCGGCGCTGCTGTTTCTCGAACATCGCCTGTTCCTGCGCGAGGCGTTCGGCACGCTGCAGTTCGAAGCTGCTGTAGTTGCCGCGATACAGATTCAGGCGCTGCTGCTCCACGCTCACCACATAGGAGATCACTTCGTCGAGAAAGCTGCGGTCGTGAGAGATGATCAGCAGCGTGCCCTGATAGCGTTTGAGCCATTGCTCCAGCCACAGTGTGGCTTCCATGTCGAGGTGGTTGGTGGGTTCGTCGAGCAGCAGCAGGTCTGAGGGCGCCATCAGCGCAGCGGCCAGGTTGAGGCGGATGCGCCAGCCGCCGGAAAACGTGGAGACGGCGTTGTCGAATTTGTCGGCACTGAAGCCGAGACCGGATAGCAACTGCATGGCGCGGTAGCGAATGTCATAGCCGCCGATCTTGTCCATCTCGCTGTGCCAGTGGGCGATCTGTGCGCCATCGCCTGCCTTGTCGGCGGCATTCATGTGGCGTTCGACTTCGCGATAGCGCTCGTCTCCGTCGATCACATAGTCGACGGCCGACTGCGCTGATGCCTCGGTCTCCTGTCGCATGTGCGCGATGCGCGTGCCTTCGGGCAGCGAGAGTTCTCCCGCGTCCAGTCCCAGTTGTCCCATAAGGCAGGCAAAGAGGCTGGACTTGCCACTGCCGTTGCGGCCGATGACGCCGATCTTCTGGCCATCATGAATCGCGAGGCTGGCATTCTGGAGGAGCACTTGTTCGCCGCGCATCAGCGTGGCATTGGTCAGGGAGATCATCGGGTTGGCTCGGTCATAGAAATTGCGCGCCATAATACCTGCCATGCCATGGCACTGCACCCCTTCTGTGACGACTTGTGACACCCGCCTCGCGGCCCCGCCCCGTTGATTGATTTCCCATGGCTGAATTCGTACACTCGATTTTCAGGTTCAGGGACACTCGTCTGCTGGGCGACGCGAGCAGAACACTATGAAACAAATACTGCTGATAGACGATGATGAGAAGCTCGGGCAGCTGCTGACGCAGTACCTGGAGCGTTACGACATGGCGGTGACTGCCGCCCACACGCCCTCCAAAGGCTTCGAACATTTGAAGCGCCACAAACCGGATCTGCTGATTCTCGATGTGATGCTGCCCGAGAAAGACGGCTTCGAGATCTGCCGGGAAATTCGCGCCAAGTCTTCTATTTACGGCCAATTGCCAATTCTGATGCTGACCGCCCACGGGGAAGTCACCGACCGCATCGTCGGGCTGGAACTCGGGGCGGACGATTATCTGCCGAAACCCTTCGAGCCACGCGAACTGGTGGCACGCATCACCAACATTCTGCGGCGCACCAGTGACGAGGCGCGCAATCAGCAGGAAGTGCCGAAGATTCAGGGGCTGGATGTGGACACAGTGCGGCGCATCGTGCATCTGGACAATGAGCTGATCGAGCTGACCACAATGGAATATGAGCTGCTGATTCTGTTCATGCAGTCACCTAACAAGACCTTCACCCGCGACGAGCTGATGAACCGGCTGCGCGGCATCGACGCCGAGCTGTTCTCACGCGCCGTGGATACGCTCGTGAGCCGTCTGCGCCATAAACTCAACGACACCTCCAAGACACCGCGTTTCATCAAGACGGTGTGGGGACGCGGCTATACCTTCGTGGGCGAGCCTCGCTAAATGCTGATTCCCCTCATGAAGACCTCACGATGACCTTGCGATGACCCTACGATGACGAAATCACCATGAAAGTGAACGGACGCTTTCGCACCTCGCTGTTCTTCCGCCTGTTTGTCATCTTCAGCGCCACGGTGCTCGTGTTCTTCGTGATCATTGTGCTGTCGCTGCGTCAGATCGACAGGAACTGGCGCGCACAGCGCATCAACCCGCTGCCGGATTTTTTCCTCGACAACATCACCCTCATCGTCGACAACATCGGCATGCCGCCGGACCTGCTGCGTGCCACACAGTTGTCGGAGGAGCTCGCGCTCACCATCCTGATCCGCAGCCCGCACATCAACTGGCAGTCTGACGAACAGAGTGACATCGACATCACCAACCTGAGTTTTCTGCGCGATCTCTCCGACGAGGCGGCGGTGTTGCAGGCTGGCAGCGAGGAGGTCATTCGCGTGGAACGCGGCGGCTATGAGTATTTCCTCAATCGCCGTACGCCGACGCTGAGTGAGTACGACATGGTGGTGGTGTATATCGGTCTCACTCTTTCGGCGATTGTATTGCTGCTCAATTACTGGATGGTGCGGCGCCTGCTGGAGCCGGTGCGGCAATTGCGCGAGGGGGCGGAGCGCATCTGCGCCGGTGATCTCAGCTATCGCGTGGATTCCAATCGTTCCGACGAGCTGGGCGAGTTGACGGAGAGCGTGAATCACATGGCCGACTCCCTGCAATCGATGCTGGAAGCCAAGCGCCAGTTGCTGCTGGCGATCAGCCACGAGCTGCGCACACCGATCACGCGCGCGAAGCTGCAGCTCGAATTCATGGACGAGGGCGTGATCCGCACCAACCTGCGCGACGACATCGACGAGATCGACCTGCTGATCTCCGATCTGATCGAGGCCGAGCGTCTGAGCAACCAGCATGCGGCGCTGCTGGCCGAGCACGTCGACTTCGCCACCTACATCGGACTGGTGCTGGAACCTTACAAGAGTTATCTGGGCGGGCTGACCTATGTGCGTCCGGAACAGGACGCCTCGGTCAGCATCGACAAGCTGCGCACACGCCTGCTGCTGACCAACATCGTCAACAACGCAATTCGCCACGGCGAGGGCGGCCCGATTACCGTGACGGTGTCATTCTCTGACAACGAGGCGATGGTGGAGGTGGTGGACCATGGCGAGGGCATCGCGCCTGAACATCTGGAACATCTTAGCGAACCCTTCTACCGCGCCGACAGTGCGCGCCAGCGCCACACCGGGGGCTTCGGGTTGGGGCTGTATCTGTGCAGGCTGATCGCGGAGGCGCATGGCGGCAACCTGACCATCAGCAGCGTGCTCGGCGAAGGCACCCAGGTGAAGGTGCACTTGCCGTATGAGCAGGAGAGTGAGTACGGCGAGGAGCACCACTGACCCTGTGGGAGCGAGCCTTGCTCGCGATGGTTTATTGCTGAATTCGATCGCGGGCAGGCCCGCTCCCACATCACGCTCCGTGGGAGCGAGCCTTGCTCGCGATGGATTGTTGCTGAATTTGATCGCGGGCTAGGCCCGCTCCCACAGTTAGATCAGTGCGGCCCTGGCAGCGGCATCGCGCTTGCGGCCGCGGGCGAAGCCCAGCAGCAGCGCGATAGCGATCAGCAGGATCGGCACCAGCGCGGTGTTGATGAACTTCAGCACAGCGCCCAGACGCTCGATGTCCTGATTCAACTCCAGCTGCACTTCCCGCAGACGGCGACGCGTCTCCAGTTGCTGCTCATAGAAACGGTCGATCTCGGCCTGCTGCTCCGGCAGAATCTCGTTGCCCTCGCGGTTGGCGTTGAGTGCCGCAATCTGCATCTCGGTCTCCTGCAGGCTGTCCATCAGCGCACGCTCCTCTTCACGCAGGCGATCATCCGCCTCGCGCTGCAGCTCCAGCACGGTCAGGAACGGCCGCGCATAACGGCCACGGCTGCGGATGGTCACCAGCTCCGGGTTGCCCGCCAGGTTGTCCAGCGCGTTCATCATGAAGTCGCCGTTATTGGCGAAGGGCTGCGGAATGCGCTGCCCGAGGAAGTTCTGGATCTGCACCCACATTCTGTCGCTGAGGAAGTCCGTGTCGGCGACGATCAGCAGATTCACCGGGCCGGTGGACTCGGTCAGGTGCGGTGCGCTTTGCTCTGCAACCGCTGGCTCGGCGGCTGGCGCTGCAGCAGCGTCAGCACCATCTGCCGAAGCAGCAGCGGCATCGGGAGCAGCAGGCTCAGCCACCACCGGACGGCCATTCGGGAACGCCGTCTGCACGCGGCCCGTGATACGGGCGGCTAGGGTGTGCGGTTTATCAGCAGACACGAAGTCATCCACCAGAATGCTCGGATCGCCCAGCGCGTTGAACAGCGCGCCATCCATCAGCATGGAACGGCTGCTGGATTGCACCAGTGGCTCGAACACACTGCCCGCGCCTTCAATCGGCGCCAGGGCGCCAGCGGTGGAGAAGTTCATCACCTGCAGGCCAGTGTTGACGATGTCATTGGCCATGCTGGTGCGCTGAATGCCAAGCATGCCGTAGTGGGCAATCGGGCGTGTCGCGTCGCCCACATTCACCAGCAGCGCCTGCTCGGCATCGGTCAGCACCTTGGTGCTGTCATATTGGACACCCCAGGCCGCCAGCAGTGGCTGCAGGTCAGAGGCACCATTCTCGATGGTGGGGATACCGTCCGGGCCGCGGATGGCAGTGGAGTAGGCATTCGGGTCGAGGAACACCATGGCCTTGCCGCCGCGCAGCACGTGCTGGTCGATGGCGTACAGCATCTGCTCGCTCAGCTCCTGCGGATGCACAAGCAGCAGAATGTCGATGGCCTCATCGATGGAGTCGGCGTCAGGATCGACGCGCCGCACCTGATAGAGCTGGCGCACGGAATCCATGAACATCCAGGGCTGGGTCGGCTCCATGGTCTGCGGATTGACGCCACCGTCGATCGGCAAGCCGGAGAGGAAGCCGACAATCGGCAGCTCGGGGTTGTCGACCTGGGTGATCAGCTTGGAAAATTCATACTCCAGGAACTCTTCCTGATCCGGGCGGATCAGCGGGATGGTCTCGAAGACCTTCGGGGCGATCGCTGCTTCCGCTGCCGATTGTTGGGCTGGCTCGCCTGACTCGTCCTCGGCCGGAATCGTGGCCGGGTCCAGCACCACCACACCAAAGAACACCGACTCGCCGCCTTGGGTCAGCGGCACCGGCTGCACACCGTATTCACCGGCAAGGTCTTCGTCCTCGGAGAAGGGCACCGGGTCGATCACACGCAGGGTCAGCATGCCATCACTGGCGATTTCCATCTCCCGCAGCAGCTCCTGCACGCGCGTGCCATAGGTGCGCAGTTGCGGCACGTCGGCTGTCGCTTCTTCGGAGTAGAAGAACAGGATTTCCACAGGCTTCTCCAGCCCGCTGACGATATTGCGCGTGCCGTCGGCCAGCGTGTAGAGGTCGTCCTGCGTGAGGTCGATGCGCAGACGCGGAAACAAACTGATCACGGCCACACTGACCAGCAGGAATACGCCGGTGATGGCAAGACCAGCGCCTGAAAACAAAGATCGATACTTATTCATGGAAGGACTTTTAACGGACATCATCGGCTCCCTCAATTCGCTTTCTTGATTTCGATGACGATTGCGGACGCAAACAGCCACGAACCAATGAATATTACAAAGAACAGAATGTCACGCAGGTCGAGCACGCCTTTGCTGATGGAGTCGAAGTGCGTGAGGAAACTCAGTGCCGCCACCGCGTCAACCAGTATCTGCGGCGCCCAGCGCAGGGCATTCAGGATGATCTCGGAGCCGGAAGCCACGAACACGAAGCAGATCGCCACGGTGAGGATAAAGGCGATCACCGAGTTGCGGGTCATCGCCGACATGCACGACCCGATGGCGAGGAAACCACCTGCCATCAGCCAGCTGCCCAGATAGGCGGCGACGATGACGCCGTTGTCAGGGTCACCGAGGTAATTGACCGTGATCCAGATCGGGAAGGTCAGCAGCAGCGCCACGCCGCTCAGCACCCACGCCGCCAGGAACTTGCCCAGCACCGCATCGGAGAGCGTCACCGGCAAGGTCATCAGCAGTTCGATGGTGCCGGACTTGCGCTCGTCGGCCCACAGACCCATGGCGATGGCCGGAATCATGAACAGATACAGCCAGGGATGGAAACTGAAGAACGGCATCAGGTCGGCCTGGCCACGAACGTAGAAACCGCCCATGTCGAAGGTGAAGATGCCGCTCATGACCAGAAAGATCACGATGAACACATAGGCGAGCGGCGTGGCGAAATAGCCAGCCAGCTCCCGCTTGAAGATGATTCCCATATTTCTCATGTCGTTAACCCTGCTGCTGATTGTCTAACTGATGGCCTGATTGGCGAGAGGCGCGGGCGCCACGCGAGGTTCCGGGCTGCGACGCCGCCCCCTGCGATGTCACGCTGCGGAAGAAGTGCTCCAGCAGCCCTTCCACCAGATGAAATTCGGCCACTGGCCAGTGTTCGCTCTGTACGCGATCCAGCACCTTGCCGAAGATTTGCTTGCCCGGTGCGGGAATGATGATGAAGCGGCGGCGCTCTTCGTCGCTCGGCTCAATGTCGGCGACCTCTTCCACCCCTTCCAGCGCAGTGGCGAGATCGAAGTCCTGCGTCAACTGGATGCTGACAGCGCCGAACAGATGCGAGCGGGCTTCCAGCTCCTTCGGCGTGCCATCGGCCACGATCCGTCCGGCCGCAATGATGATGGCGCGGGTACACACGGCGCTGACTTCTTCGAGGATGTGGGTGGAGATGATGACGATGCGGTCACGCGCGAGGTTGCGGATGAGCTGACGGACGTGGTGTTTCTGGTTGGGGTCGAGACCGTCGGTCGGCTCGTCGAGAATCAGTACCTTGGGGTCATGAATGATTGCCTGGGCCAGGCCGACGCGCCGCTTGAATCCCTTGGAGAGCGTGTCGATGGTCTTGTGGCAGACCTCGGCAAGCTCCACTTCGCGGATCACCTTGGCGATGCGCTGCTTCTTCTGCTCGCCGGAGAAGCCTCGCACCTCGGCGATGAAGTCGAGAAACTCCAGCACCGTCATGTCCGGGTAGCTGGGCGCGCCTTCGGGCAGATAACCAATCAAGGATTTCACTGCCAGCGGGTCCGTGCTGATATCGTGTCCGTGGACGGTGACCGAGCCGGAGGTGGCGCCAAGAAAACCGGTGATGATCTTCATGGTAGTGGATTTGCCCGCACCATTGGGGCCGAGAAACCCGAGGACTTCGCCCTCTTCCACCTTGAAACTCAAATCGTCGACTGCGGTAAAACTATCGAACTTCTTCGTTAAGTGACTAATTTCAATCATATTTTATTATTCCGAATAGGTTGCTGCCAGACGAGGCGCAAATATAGGCTCATGATCTGCACTTTTCAAGGACAGTCACGTATCGTTGCAGTTCGTAAAAACCCTGTGCTTTTCCGCTAGTTGCGTGCAGGCCCGGCACCTCCCGGCATGGCTTTTGCGGACGTGCTGCAGGTATAATCGCTCGCCTTCAATTACCAGAAAGTGAGCCCTTCATGCGCCTGTTCCTGATCGTTCTCCTGGCCGTTGGCCTGTGCAGTTGTGGCCAGAAGGGGCCTCTGCAGCGGCCGAATCAGACTGCATTGCAGCACGGCACTGTGGTCACCGACCTCATCACCGTCGGCTGACCCGCACTCACCCATTCCCGGATCATCAGGTAGCTTTTTCCATGGACGCTTTTCAATACCGAGACAATCAACTGTTTGCCGAAGACATCGCCGTGGCCGAGATCGCCCGCCGTCACGGCACCCCCTGCTACGTCTATTCGCGCGGCGCGCTGGAACACAACCTGCTGGCCTATGAGAAGGCGCTGACCGGCAGCAAGCATCTGACCTGTTTCGCGGTGAAGGCCAACTCCAACCTGGCGGTGCTCAATGTACTGGCGCGCCTGGGCGCGGGCTTCGACATCGTCTCCGGCGGCGAGCTGGAGCGCGTCCTGCGCGCTGGCGGCGACCCGGCCAAAGTGATCTTCTCGGGCCTCGGCAAGACCGAAGACGAGATCGCCCGCGCACTGGAGCTGGGCATCCTCTGCTTCAACATCGAATCCGAGCCGGAACTGGACCGTATCAATGCCGTGGCCGCCCGCGTCGGACGCCGAGCGCCGATTTCGCTGCGTGTGAACCCGGACGTGGATGCGGGCACTCACCCCTACATCTCCACCGGCATGAAAGAGAACAAGTTCGGCATCGCCATTGACAGCGCCGTGGCCGTCTATCAGCGTGCCGCGCAGATGAGCCATATCGAGGTGGTGGGCGTGGATTGCCACATCGGCTCCCAGCTCACCACCATCGCGCCCTACCTCGACGCCATCGATCGTGTGCTGCTGCTGGTGGACCGCCTCGCCGCACTGGGCATCGCCATCCGCCACTTCGACATGGGCGGGGGACTGGGCGTGTGCTACCGGGATGAGCAGCCCCCGGCGCCGTCCGAGCTGATTCAGGCCGTGCTCGGCAAACTGGCTGGCCGCAATCTGACGCTGTGCCTGGAACCAGGCCGTTCGATCTGCGCCAATGCCGGATTGTTCGTGACCAAGGTGGAGTATCTGAAGCTTACCCCGCACAAGAATTTTGCTATTGTGGACGGCGCCATGAATGACCTGCTGAGGCCCGCACTGTACGGCGCCTGGCAGAATATCGTGCCCGTGCACAGAAGCCCGGAAGGCGCGCTGACCAGCCGCAGCTACGACGTAGTGGGCCCCGTGTGCGAGTCCGCCGATTTCCTCGGCAAGGACCGCGCCCTGGCAATTGAGCAAGGCGACTTGCTGGCGGTGCGCAGTGCCGGAGCTTACGGTTTCGTGATGAGTTCGAATTACAACACCCGCAACCGCGTTGCGGAGATCATGGTGGACGGCGATACCGCCACCGTGGTGAGAAAACGCGAGACACTGGAATATCAGCTTTCACTGGAGTCGGTGCTGGGCTGATGTGGGAACGGGCCTGCAAGCGATTTCATTCAATCGCTTGCAGGCAAGCTCCCACAGGGACAACGAACACATATGCAATTACCCTTCACCAAAATGCACGGCCTCGGCAACGACTTCGTGGTGCTCGATCTGATATCGCACCCGGTCAAACTCAGCGCCGCGCAGATCAGGAAAATGGCCGACCGCCACTTCGGTATCGGCTTCGACCAGATGCTGCTCATCGAGCCGCCGAGCCGCCCGGACGTCGACTTCAACTATCGCATCTACAACAACGACGGCAGCGAAGTGGAACACTGTGGCAACGGCGCGCGCTGCTTCGCCCGCTTCGTGCTGGACAAAGGCCTGACTGCCCGCAACCCCATTCGCGTGAAGACGGTGAATCGCATCCTCACGCTGAAAGTCGAGGACGATGGACTGGTGACCGTGGACATGGGGACGCCGGATTTCAGCCCGGCCTCTTTGCCATTCAACGCCACCCAGGCTCCGCTGTACGAGCGTACTTTGATGGTGGACGGCAAGTCGCAGACGGTCAGCTTCCGCGTCGTCTCCGTCGGCAATCCTCATGCGGTGCTTGTGGTTGATGACCTCGACGCGACGCCCGTGCAGGCCATCGGCACGGCGCTCGGCAGCCACCCGGATTTTCCGAAAGGCGTGAATGTCGGCTTCATGCAGATTCTCGATAAAAATACCTTCAAGCTGCGCGTCTACGAACGTGGCGCCGGCGAGACGATCGCCTGTGGCACCGGCGCCTGTGCGGCGATGGTGACGGCGCGAGCGGCGGGACTTCTCAACGCTGAAGCGCTCGGCCACCTGAGCGGCGGTGATCTGCGCCTGAGCTGGGAGGGCGAAGGCAAACCCATCATCATGCGCGGCCCGGCGACGACTGTCTTCGAGGGCAGCGTGGATACTCGTGAACTGTAAATGTGTAGCCAATAACAACATCAACAACCCCTGAGAGCATCGACCCGGTATGACCAGCGATACATTTTCCCAGCCACACACTGGCCGCAATTCCGATCATTCTGACAAGAAGCCGCTCACGGCGGATCAGGTAGCCGCCTATCTCAAGGAAAACCCCGACTTCTTCATCAACAGAGACAGCCTGCTCGCCGAGATCACACTGCCGCACGAGAGCGGCAAGGCCATCTCGTTGCTGGAACGACAGGTTCGTGTCCTGCGTGAGCGCAGCATCGAATCACGCCTCACGCTGAACACACTGCTGGAGAATGCCCGCTACAACGATCAGCTCTTCAATGTCACCCGCGCTCTGATCATCGCGCTGCTGATGGAGGACGAAGTCGCCCAGATCGCCAGCGCCACTGAAGCCAACCTGTGCACACAGCCCGGCATCGATGCCTGCAGCGTCATCCTCTTCAAGGGCGATCATCTGCGCAATGTCGACCACGTGCGCCTGGAGTCTGCCGAATTCCTGCAACAGAATTTCCCCACGCTGCTGCGCGATCGCCGCACGCTGTGCAGAGCCGTCGACAAGGAAACCGCCGCCTTCCTGTTCCCGCATCATGGCGGCAGCAGCATACGCTCGGCCGCCCTGTGCCCGATCGGGCACGAGAGAATGCTGGGCGTTCTCGCCATCGGCAACAAGGCGAAGGATTATTTCAGCGAAGACCTCGACACCATGTTCCTCGACTTCATCGGCGAAGTGCTCGAATCGATCATCATCCGCAAGATCAGCTGAGTGCGCCCATGGAATCCCGACTGACTCCCTACCAGGCCGTGCCGCTGATCGAATGCACAGCGGCGCTGGTCTTCGCGCCGCATCCCGACGATGAGACGCTCGGGTGTGGAGGCCTGCTCGCAGCCTGTCACGCCGCAGGGATTCCGACGCACGCGGTCATCGTGACCTCTGGCGACTTCGGCGAACACGGCAAAGTCGGCAGCACCGCGCGCGAGGCCGAGACTAGTGCCGCCGCCGAAGTGCTCGGCATCGACTCGGTAGAATACTGGCGCGAACCCGACCGTGGCGTCGCCTGCAACGAGCGCACCATCGCCGCCGCGCGCAAAGCAATTCTCGACACCAACGCCGATCTGATTCTTGCGCCCTCGTACCACGAGATTCACCCCGACCACCGCGCCACCGCCTGGATCGTGATCGAGGCCACCCGGCGCCTTGCCGAAGAAGGCCGCCATCTGCGCGTGGCGATGTACGAAGTCGGCGCCCCTCTGCACCGCGTCGACGTGCTGGTGGACATCACCGCGCACGAATCCGCCAAACGCGCCGCCGTCGCCAAATACGTGTCGCAGCTCAGCATCCAGCCCTACGATGCGGTGATCTTTTCTCTGAATCACTACCGCACCTATACCCTGCCCGCCAGCGTCAAATACGCCGAGGCTTTTTGCATTCTAGATGCCGAGACGCTCAAGGAGCCTGAACGTATTGTCGAGGCGGAGTTGCTGCGGCAGGAACGGCTGGGGCTCGTGACGGTGGGGATGCCGGAGGGGTTGGGTTCCTCGCGAAGTGGCTCAGCTGTTGGAATACCGGCTGATTCAGTCACCTCCATCGACTACGACAGCGGGGGTAGCAGTGACAGAGTTTTGCCGCTGTGGCAGGGACCTAAGCCGTTGGTATCGGTTCTCTGTCGAAGCACTAACCGCGCAGAACTTCCCGAAGCACTGCGCTCTATCGCAATGCAGAGTTACGAAAACATTGAGGTCGTTTTGGTCGACGCGCTTGGAAATGGGCTCTCTCTCTCCAATTCAGGCGGCTTGCAAGCACCAGTGAAACTGGTCAGCACCGGAAGTAAATTGGCCAGGCCCCGAGCAGCGAATGCTGCGCTCGACAACGCTACGGGCGAATATCTGATATTCCTCGATGAAGACGATTGGTTCGACAACGATCATATCGAGCGCTTGTTGATGGCACTCATAAAGAACAAAGACGTCGGAGTCGCTTACAGCAACACTCGCAAAGCTCATCTCGATGGGACTCCAGTTAATGAGGTGTTTGATTTCGACTTTGACCCACTGCTGCTGAAGCGCGACAACTATATTCCGATCCACTCTGCACTGTTCACGCGAAAATTGCTTGATGCAGGGTGCCGATTTGATGAAAGCCTGCCAGTCTACGAGGATTGGGATTTCTGGCTGCAATGTGCGCAACATACCGTGTTCATCCATGTCCCTGTAGTTTCCGCTCACTACAGAATGGGTGGACAGTCGGCAACTGCTCTCGCCAGCGAGAATCTCAAGTATGTTGCCGACAGTGCTATTTTCAATGCTCGCGCCAAACTCTTCCAGAAGTGGTTGCACAAATGGAGTGGCCAGGATTTAAACACAGTCCTCGGCACGATGGACAAGAGCCGGGATCTGAACAAGCTATCGCGAGAGATCTCCGCCAAGAACACTCACATCGACGAGCTGACTCAGCAAATACATATCGCAAAGGAGAGTATCGCCACGCTGGAAAACAGACTCGGAGAGCTAGTACAGGAAGTCCACGACCTGAACCATGCGCGTGATCTCCTTGCCGAAGAGTTGCACCAGCAAAGATTGACTTTGGAGTATCGCATCCGCTCACTGGAGACTGAGCAGCAGATACTGCTCGGCTCACTCTCGTGGCGCATTACGAAACCCCTCCGCGAGGGAAAGAAATTCCTTAGCGAGCGCGTACTTTCTCCAATTCGAAAAATGTTCCACAAGTACTCGGTTACACGCAGCAAACAACAGTACTCCAATGGATTTTCAAGAGATATGACCACCAACCGCTCATTTTCCAGCACCACACAAGGACTCCCGTCCTGCACCGTGATCATTCCCACACGGAACCAATTAGCGCTTCTCAAGCGCTGCATCGAGGGTGTGCTGTCCAGTCAGTATGATGGCGAGCTGGAAATAATTATCGTCGATAACCAGAGTGATGACCGAAGAACGCTGAGCTATCTCGACAGCATTCTCGCCAATGCCCGGGTCAGAGTTATCCCTTGGAATGAACCCTTCAATTTTTCTCGCATCAACAACATGGCCGCGAGTCAGGCTAAAGGGGAGGTGCTGTGCTTCCTTAACAATGATATTGAGATTCTGTCGCCACAATGGCTCGAGCAACTCGTCTCTATAGCGCATGAGGAAGGAGTCGGAGCCGTTGGTGCCACACTACTGTATCCGGACCG
The DNA here is from genome assembly GCA_038059145.1 of Pseudomonadota bacterium. Lineage (GTDB taxonomy): Bacteria > Pseudomonadota > Gammaproteobacteria > Pseudomonadales > Pseudohongiellaceae > UBA5078. The sequence continues at coordinate 1,336 of JBBTKA010000074.1, read as the reverse complement.
TTCAGTTCAGCATGCGGGTGTGGCTCTGGATGAGGATTGGATAGGTCTGCATATCGCGCAGCATCAGACCTTTACAACGCTGGCTGAGCAATACCAGCTGAACAGGTTGTATCCCATGAACGCGGTGACCGCAGCCTGTATGGTAACCAAAGCGTCTACCTTCCAGAAACTCGGTGGATTCAATGAGAAGGATCTGCAAGTCTCCTTCAATGATGTCGACTACTGTCTTCGTCTTCAGGAGCTTGGCTTGCCAGTGCTTTTGTATCCTGGCGTACAACTCCTGCACCACGAGTCAGCCACTCGCAAGAGTGATGACTTGCCAGAGAACCGCCCACGTGCCATGCGCGAGAAGGAATTCATGCGCACACGCTGGGGAAATATTCTGCAGGAGAAGCACTACACCGGGGACATTCCCTTCTCGCAAATTATGGCCGAGGACCGCCCTGCGCTTTTTGATATCGAAAGCTTGCGAGTGCAGATCGCGCGGGAAAGAGCCAAGCTCTTGAGCACCCCCCTGCAATCGAGCGTAGCATCAAAATCGTCACTGAAAGTTGACGAAACTGACATCGACTCCTGGGAAGACAAGTATCGTCTGCTTGAGCTTGAGTATCGCGCGCTCGAGTCCTACACACGATCAATAAAAAGCGAACTCGATCTTATCCTGGCGAGCAGGTCCTGGCGTCTTACCTCCGGACTGCGAACTTTCGTTCGCTGGGCCACGGATACAAAGCACAGACTTGGAAGATTGGTAGTATCTCACCCTGCAGGCCGAGGACTTTATGAACTCTTGCGCGGCAAGAGAGCGCCCACTCAGCAGGAGCAATCGACGCCCCATAGCACGAACGATTTCAAAGAGAACTTCTTCAAGCAAGCAGCGGCAGGGTTTGAAAAATTCTTGGCCAGCAACGAATTGCTTGAGTTCCCGAATGGCGAAACTCCGCAGGTTTCAATCATTTTGATCTTCTATAATCAGGCGCCGCTCAGTCTTCTTTGTCTGCGATCGATCATTGAGAAGTCCGATGTTCCCATAGAATTGGTCATTATTGACAATGCATCGTCCGACAAGACGGATCAGCTTCTTTCACGCTGCCGAAACGCCAGGATCGTTAGAAATAAAGATAACAAAGGATTTGTGGAAGCCGTGAACCAAGGTGCAGCCCTGTGCAACGGCAAGCACATTCTGCTCCTGAACAACGATGCCATGCTGCAGGATCACTCTCTGAGTCGCGCGGTGCAGACTCTGGAATCTGAACCTGACGCCGGCGCGGTAGGTGCCAAGATCGTGCTGCTGGATGGCACCCTTCAGGAGGCAGGCAGTATCATTTGGCAAGATGCC
>JBBTKA010000073.1:0-6470 GCA_038059145.1 Pseudomonadota bacterium | reverse complement strand
GACATCCTGCCCGCCCACCCAGATCATGGCCGCTACGGCGCTGAATACGAGCGTGATGACGACCGTAATAAGGAAGGAGCGCGAACGGATGCGATCAAGCGCCACGGTAAAGGCTTTCTCGACGTGCCCGGAGAAGGATTGCACGTCCACCGTCTGATGGTTGTAGGCCTGCACTGTCTTGATGTGCTGAATGCTCTCGGAGACGTAGGCACCGACGTTGGCGATCTCGTCCTGACTGCTGCGCGAGAGCTGCCGCACCTTGCGCCCGAAGATCAGGATGGGGCCGATCACCAGCGGGATGCAGATCATCACGATGCTGGTCAGCCGCGGATTGGTGATGAACAGGAACACAGTCCCGCCGAGCAGCATCAAGAAGTTGCGCAGCGCCACCGAGACGGAGGAGCCGATGACGGTCTGCAGCAAAGTCGTGTCAGTGGTGATGCGGGACTGAATCTCGCCGCTGAGGTTTTCCTCGAAGTAGCCCGGATGCAGCGTCATGAGATGCGAGAACACGGCGGTACGGATGTCGGCGGTCACGCGCTCCCCCAGCCAGGACACCCAGTAGAAACGCGCGAAGGTGCCCATGGCCTGGATGACTGCCACGACCAGGAAGCCCGCGATGGCAAGCCCGAGCGACTCACTGGAGGCCTTGACGAAGCCCTCGTCGACGATCACCTGGACGAACTGCACCAGCGCCAGCGTGACGCCAGCAGTGAACACCAGCGCGAGGGTCGCCAGCGCCATTTGCAGTTTGTAGGGACGCATGAACGCAAGTGCCTTGCGCAGACTGGAGAGGCCGGGTTTCGGGTCTGTCATGCTGTGTTCTCGCTTCTCAGGTGATGTCATGTCATGTGGGAGCGGGCCTTGCCCGCGATAGGTCTGTGGCTGAAATCAATCGCGAGCAAGGCTCGCTCCCACAAAATCGGTGATCTCTGCGGCGTATTGTTCCAGCTCGGAAAACAAGCGCCGGGTCGGCTCATCGGCATGCAGCTCGCGCAGCCGCGCCAATTCGCTGGCGAACACGCTCAGCGGCACACCGGCGCCAGGCACATCAGCAGAGCGCTGCAGACGCTGTCGACAAAAATCCTGCCAGCGCACTGTCTCCTCGGCACTCAGACTCTGCGGGAAATTACGCGCGCGGTAACGGAACAGCATCTCGGCGAGACGCGGGTCTACAAAGGGCTGCTGCCACTGCGTGAGCTGCTGCGCCGAAGAGGCTCGAATCTGCGCCATCGCCCGCTTGTCGCCCTGCCCGAAGAAACCACCGCCGTAGATCATGAAATCGGGATCGGCGGGCACCCCTTCAGGGCCCGCCTCCGGCCTGCTGTCAAAGGCCGAGGCGACTCTCGCAATGACTTCGGGATGATCCAGAAGCCGCTGCCGGTACTCCTCGGCCTTGACCAGATCGATCTCGTAACGCTGAGCAAGGCGCGCATCGAGCATCTTGCCGGGCGCCAACACCGGGCAGCGATTGATGTGCAGCACCTTCAGAGGAATCCTCAGCTCGCCCTCGGCCAGGTGGTCCTGCCGCGTGAACAGCCGCCGCTGAATTTCCGCAACGGAGAGCGTCATCCACTCGGCAGGATCGGTGCGCAGGTCATAGACGATGACGCCGTTCTTGTCGGTCGGATGCTTTGTGAGCGGCGCCACCAGCGCCAGGCAGCCTAGGCTGGACGGGTACATGGAGGAGACATGCAGCACCGACTTCTTGCTGATGATGTCGAGCTGCTCCTGCACTCGCGCCTTGTCGCGCAGCTGGTAGACATACTCGTAGAGCTTGGGTTGCTTCTCTTTTATCAGACGGGCCAGCGCGATGGTGGCCAGCACGTCGGAGAGCGCATCGTGGGCGTCAGCATGGACGATGCCGTTGGCAGCGGTCAGGTGCTCGAGCCGGAACCCCGGCGTACCGTCTTCTTTCAGCGGCCAGACGATGCCTTCGGGGCGCAAGGCGCAGCACAGGCGCACCATGTCGATGATGTCCCAGCGCGAGTTGCCGTTCTTGTACTCACGCTCATAGGGATCATTGAAGTTGCGATAGAGCAGCTGCCGGGTCACTTCGTCGTCGAACCGCAGGCTGTTGTAGCCCGCGACGCAGGTCAGCGGCCGGGAAAATTCGTCGTGGATGCGGCGGATGAATTCGGCTTCGTGGAGACCTTCCGCCAGCGCCTTCTGGGGCGTGATGCCGGTGATCAGGCACGACTCGGGGTGCGGCAGCATGTCCGGCGCAGGTTTGCAGTAAATGACCAGCGGCTCGCCGATGATGTTGAGCTGTTCGTCCGTGCGCACCCCGGCGAACTGCGCAGCACGATCACGGCGGGGATCAACGCCGAAGGTTTCGTAGTCGTGCCAGTAGATGGTGTTGGTCAAATTGATCTCGAACTGTGGGAGCGAGCCTTGCTCGCGATAGCTTTGCATAAGACTTATCGCGGGCAAGGCCCGCTCGCACGTTATAGCATATTTCGCCCTGCCGATTCCTTCAGCCGGGGCATTAGTAGTAGTATTTCGTCCCGACATCTCCCACACAGAAAGAGTTCAGTACATGCATTTCCCCGGCGCCCATATCCTCAGTGTCAACCAGTTCGAACGCGCAGACGTCGAGAGAATTTTCGAGGTGGCCGACAGCATGGTGCCCTACGCCCATCGCGAGCGGATGACCAAGGTGCTGGACGGTGCGATCCTCGGCAACCTGTTCTTCGAGCCAAGCACACGCACGCGACTCAGCTTCGGCTGCGCCTTCAACCTGCTGGGTGGCGAGGTCCGCGAAACCACCGACGTGAAGACGTCCTCCATCTCCAAGGGCGAATCGCTCTACGACACGGCGCGAGTGATCAGCGGCTACAGCGACATCATGGTGATGCGCCATCCCGAAGCCGGCTCCGTTGCCGAATTCGCCCGCGCGAGCCGGGTGCCGGTCATCAATGCTGGAGACGGCCCCAACGAACATCCGAGTCAGGCTCTGCTGGATCTTTACACCATCCGCAAGGAACTGGGCAGTAATGGCATCGCCGTCGAAGGCATGAAGATTGCCATGATCGGCGACCTCAAACACGGCCGCACCGTGCACTCGCTTTCCCAGCTGATACAACTGTATCCCCATATCACCTTCACGCTGATCTCCCCGCCCGAGCTGCGCATGCCCGGCGAAATCGTCGAAGAGTTGCGCAACAATGGTCATACGGTGATCGAGACCGTGGACATGGAACAGGGGCTGGTCGGCAATGACACGGTCTACCTCACGCGCATTCAGGAAGAGCGCTTCGACACCAAGATGGAGGCCGACCTCTATCGTGGCCGTTTCCGTCTGAACGAGGCCATCTATACCCGTTACTGCCAACCCAAAACGGTGATCATGCACCCTCTCCCGCGCGATTCGCGGGCCGAGGCCAACGAATTGGACAACGACCTGAACCAGCACCCCAACCTGGCGATCTTCCGCCAGACAGACAATGGCGTGCTGGTGCGCATGGCACTCTTCGCGCTGACGCTGGATATCTGCGATCAGATCGAAAAGACCTCGCGCGAAGTGAACTGGTACACGGAACGACGTTTCTAACCGCAGATCAAGACTGCACGCCGCAGCAAAGGACGTACACTATGGGATTCAAAGACCTGCTCCGCATCATGATCCAGAAGGAAGGCTCCGATCTGTTTCTCACGACCGGCGCACCGCCAAGCATGAAGGTCTATGGCAAGCTCACTCCGATGTCGAGCCAGCCGCTGCCGCCCGGTGCGGTGAAGCAGATCGCCTACCAGATCATGACTCCCGAGCAGATCAAGGAGTTCGAGGCCAACCAGGAGATGAACCTGGCGATTGCCGATCCCGAAATCGGCCGCTTCCGCGTCAATATTTTTCAGCAGCGCGGCCAGATCGCACTGGTCGCCCGCAACATCAAGACAGTCATCCCAAGCTGGCAATCGCTCGGGTTGCCCGAAATCCTCACCAAACTGATCATGCAGAAGCGCGGACTGATCCTGTTCGTCGGTGGCACCGGGTCGGGCAAGTCGACCTCGCTCGCGGCGCTGATCGACTATCGCAATACCAACAGCGACGGCCACATCATTACCATCGAGGATCCGGTGGAGTTCGTGCATGAGCACAAGAAATCGCTCATCAATCAGCGCGAAGTGGGCGTCGACACGCACAGCTACGAAGACGCATTGAAGAACACGTTGCGACAGGCGCCCGATGTCATCCTGATCGGCGAGATCCGCAGCCAGGAAACCATGGAACACGCCCTCGCCTTCGCCGAAACCGGCCACCTGTGTCTGTCCACGCTGCACGCCAACAACGCCAACCAGGCCCTGGACCGCATCATCAACTTCTTCCCGGAGGAGCGCCACAAGCAACTCTTCATGGATCTGTCGCTGAACCTGCAGGGATTCGTGTCCCAGCGCCTGATCCCGACGGTCGATGGCAAGCGCGCCGCCGCCATCGAGATTCTGCTGGGCACGCCGCGCGTGTGTGACCTCATCAAACAAGGCAAGGTGGATGAGATCAAGGAAGTCATGGAGAAGTCCGAAAATCAGGGTATGAAAACCTTCGACTCGGCACTGTTCGATCTCTATAAAGCCGGCCGCATCAGCCTGGAAGAAGCGCTCAAGAACGCCGATTCCAAGAACAACCAGCGGCTGCGCATTCAGCTCTCCGAAGGCAAGAAACCCTCTGCGGATGAGGAAGAAGGCGGACTGTCGCTGGAGCCCAAAGACGAAGGCAGGCGCGGGCATTGATGCGCACGTCACGCGCCCCCGATCGTCTGTGGGAGCGGGCCTGCCCGCGATGTCTTCAACGCCATCACTTTCCTCAAACCATCGCCGACAGGCCGGCTCCCACAGGGAAAGACATCGCGAGCAGGCTCGCTCCCACAGGGTTTTGCGCATGGATTTGAGCGCTGTTGTTACCCTCATCGCGCTGTGGCTGATTGTCGTCGCCGTCGCTCTGCTGCTGTTTGTCTACCCGCGCTACCGGCGTCGCCGACTGGACGCCAAACCGTTTCCTCCCGAGTGGCTGGCGATACTGCGCGCCAATCTCAAAGTGTACCGGGCCATGTGGCCCAATCAGCAGGAGCAACTGCGCAGACTGATCGTGCGCTTTCTGGACAGCAAGGAATTCGTTGGCTGCGGCGGGCAGGTGATCACCGACGAGATCCGCGTAACGATCGCGGCACACGCGTGTCTGCTGCTGCTCAACCGCCCGAGCCACGAATATCAGGATCTGCGCAGCATTCTGGTGTACCCGTCCGGTTTCGTGGTGGAGCATGATCACCACGACGAATTTGGCGTCGTCACCGAGGGCGAGAATTATCTGGCGGGCGAATCCTGGAGCAATGGCAAGGTTATCCTGGCGTGGGACAGTGTGGAGCACAGCCTCAGCAATTTTGCTGATGGCGAGAATGTCGTGCTGCACGAGTTCGCGCATCAGCTCGATCACGAATCCGGTGTCACCAACGGCGCGCCGCTGCTCTACCGCAAAGGCGAATACCAGGAATGGGCACGGATATTTGCAAAAGAGTTTGCCGCCCTGCAACGAGCAGCCGACGAGGACCGCGATACGCTGCTGGACCCCTATGGCGCCAGCGACCCGGCCGAGTTCTTCGCGGTCGTCACGGAGACCTTTTACGAACGCCCGCATGAAATGGCGAGCGAACATCCGGAGCTGTACGCAGAGCTGCAGGCCTATTACCGGGTTGATCCACGCGAGTGGCAGCCTCCTCCCGGACATCTGCATTGACAGTTAAACGTTCAATTACCACTCAAACACTTTCAGAATAAACAGGAAACCATGCCGCATGCGTCTGGATAAATTTGTAAGTCACGCCACCGGCCTGCCACGGGAAATCAGCAAGCGCCTGATCCGCAAACGTCAGGTGCAGGTCAATGGCACCATGGTCAGCAATGCGGCCTTTCAGGTGGAAGACACCGACAGCGTCACACTCGAAGGAGAGACTCTGCACATCCCCGGCCCGCGCTACCTGATGCTGCACAAGCCAGTGGGCGTTGTCTGTGCCACCGAGGACGGGGATCATCCCACTGTGCTCGACCTGATTGACGACATGGACACCGAAGGCCTGAGCATCGGCGGGCGGCTGGACATCGACACGACGGGGCTGGTGCTCCTCAGCGACGACGGGCAGTGGCTGCACCGCGTCACCTCCCCGCGTCATTTGTTCAGCAAAGTCTACCGCGCCGCACTGCAGGAACCGGTCGATCAACAGACCATCGACGCCTTTGCTGCGGGCATGCTGCTGCGCGGCGAGGACAAGCCCACTGCGCCGGCACACTGCGAAGCCCTGCCGGAAAATCACGCACGCGTCACCCTCAACGAGGGACGCTACCATCAGGTCAAACGCATGTTCGCCGCCTGCGGCAACCATGTCCTGAGCCTGCACCGCGAAAAAATCGGCGCCATCGTGCTCGATGATGCGCTGGCCGAAGGTCAATACCGCGCCCTTACCGAAACAGAAATCAAGAGC
>JBBTKA010000072.1:0-6048 GCA_038059145.1 Pseudomonadota bacterium | reverse complement strand
CGTCTCCGCCTCCTTTGCCTCGGGTTCGGAATCAATCAACAGCGTCGCCCCCACCCGCACCTGCGCGTGCCCATGCTTGATGCGCGCCGCGCGCAGCGTCAGTCCGGTGTTGAGGTTGCCGTCGAAGCCGATACAGCCGATGGCGCCGCCGTACCACAGACGTGGCGACTTCTCGTGAGCCTCGATGAACTGCATCGCCGCCTGTTTGGGCGCGCCGGTGACAGTCACCGCCCAGGTATGGCTGAGGAAACCGTCCAGCGCGTCGCACTCGGGCAACAGCGTGCCCTCGACATGATCGACGGTGTGAATCAGCCGCGAATAGAGCTCCACCTGCCGGCGTCCGATCACCTTCACACTGCCGGGCACACAGACCCGGCTCTTGTCGTTGCGGTCCACGTCCGTGCACATCGACAGCTCGGCCTCGTCCTTTGCCGAGTTGAGCAGCGTCTTGATCTGCCGCGCGTCGGCAATGGCGTCGACACCCCGGGCGATGGTGCCCGAGATCGGACAGGTCTCGATGCGCCGCCCGCGCACCCGGACGTACATCTCGGGCGAGGCGGCCAACAGGTATTCCTGTTCGCCCAGGTTCATCAACGCTCCGTAGGGCGCCGGGTTGCGCTTCTGCAGACGCTCGAACACCTCGGAGGGTTTGTCCTTGCAGGGTTCGTGGAACACCTGACCGGGGACGACCTCGAACAGGTCACCACGCCGGAAATAGTCCTGGGCACGTCGGACCACGTCGGCGTATTCGCCAGTGGCGTGGTCGCTGGTGCTGTGGCTGGAGGCAGCTTCACCACCACTGCCAGCTGCAGCCTCAGGGGTGGAGGCGGCGTTTATCGCGCGGCGGGTCTTTATGCCCTCCGGGTACGCTCCCACAGGGTTTGGGGGGACACTCGGCGTGAAGGGCACGGTGATGCCGATGCGGCGCAGGCCGCCGGTGGTGTTGAGAGTATTGAGTGTATTGAGAGTGTCGAGCGCCGCGTTGCCCGCACCATCACGCCGACAGACAAAGTCGTAGCGGTAGATGCTCGCCGTGCCGGTGTGGTGATCGGCGACGACGATCTCATCCGGCAGATACAACACCAGATCGCGGGTGGCGGGGTCACGCTGCTGGCGCTGCAAGACCGGCTCGAACTGGAAAGCGAGGTCGTATGCGAAGGCGCCGTAGAGGCCCAGGTAAGCGTCTCTGCTGCTGCCGAAATGCTGCACCAGCGCACGCAGCACACTGAAGACGCTGGGCTGGCGGCTGCGGGTCTCCTCCGCGAACTCCGTCGGCGCGGCGGCGATCTGCACCGTCACCTGTGTGCGGGTGCTGTGCAGTTCGGCCACGGCGGCCTTTGTCACCGACGACGCATCCTCTCCAGACAGTGCTCGCAACACCTCGGGCAGCAGAATCTCGCCGCGCGGATTCAACGCCTCGATGACGACCGAGCGATCGCGCGCCGTGACGACCACAGGCGGATTGATGAAACCGATATCCCAGCGGGTGTAGCGCCCCGGGTATTCGAACGACGAACTGAGCAGCACGCCGCGCTGGCTGTCGAGCTGCGTGCGCAGCCGGGCGATGGCCTGCAGGTAGTCATCCGGATGGTCGCTGCTCTGGCCGGACTGCTGCCCGAAATGCTGCCCGAAATGTTGAATGGAACGCTGGACGCGCACGCCTCCCGCAGTGATGTAATGCATCTGCTCGAGCGGGCGGCTACCGTCCATGCTGCTGCCGGACGGAATGGTGGCGTGATGTGTTGGCGTGCTGGAGATCATGATCGAGTCCTCGTTGCTCCCGTTATTGTTCCCTGGGGCATGGCCTCCGGGATCGGGCGGACTCTTGGCTGGTCATTACGGATTCAGAACGGTGGGCATTCGTTGTTCTGAAAAAGTACTGCAGGTCGGGCCGCCGGATTCCAGGGGCGGCCACAGGTTTTCGTCAGAAAATCCCTTGCTGGCAGCCCATTTGGGGCCACCAATAAAACGAATGACTGTGTGTGCCATTCATGAATATTTGCGAGAGAGTGTTCATAGGGCGGCGATGATCGGCGCGAAAAGCGACCTTGTCAAGGCCGCTCAACCCTGGATTATTCACGCACACCGCGCACGGGTATGGACATTCATCCCGATTCTGTCTATTTTCCTTGGCAATCGTGCCACCCGGCGCCTTCTTGTCCTTTTTGCCAGAGCAGACCGAAGTAATGAAAAAATCTGTACTCCCTGTCTCGACCATCGCCATCAGCCTGCTGCTGCCGTTGACCACGCTGCAGGCGCAGTCACCTGACACCCCGGCCGGCTGGACCATGCCCCGCACCGAGTACGGACACCCCAATCTGCAAGGTATGTGGGGCAACCGCACCCAGACGCCGATGGAGCGCCCCGAAGCACTTGGCGAGCAACGCATCTACACCGAGGCCGAGGCTCTGGCCATGGAGCAGTCCCTGCATGCCTCCGAGGCAGGCAAGCCCACCGTCCTCGACCCCAACCGTGAAGCCCCAGAAGAAGGCCAGCGTATCGGCCAGGAAGCCGAGGCGGATTATTCCGATGTTGGCACGATCGTGACAAAAATAAACGGCGAGTACCGCACCTCGCTCATCGTCGACCCGCCCAACGGCCGCTACCCCTTCGTCGAAGGCGGTCGTCAGAAGGACATCTATGGACAGTGGCGTGCCCAGGGCTTCGGCGAGTTCGACGGCCCGGAGATTCGCCCTGGCGGCGAGCGCTGCCTGCAGGCCATTGGCACCATGCCGCCGATGGCACTGCTGCCCTACAACTCCAACGTGCAGATCGTGCAGAACAAGGATTACGTGATGATCCTCGGCGAGATGGTGCACGATGCCCGCATCATCCGTCTGGACAGCGAGCACCAACCTTCTCACATGAAGGTCTGGTTCGGCGATTCGATCGGGCACTGGGAGGGGGACACACTGGTCGTCCATTCCACTAATTTCCACCCGCAGAACTCCAACAGCCGCGGCATCTTCTCGACGGCAATCGAAGTGGATGAACGCTTCACCATCGTCAACGACACCGAAATCTACTACACCTATACCGTCACCGACCACGAGATCTACACGCAGCCCTACACCGTGGAGATGAAGCTGTACCGCCTGCCGCCGGGCGAGACGATGTACGAATTCGCGTGCCACGAGGGTAATTACTCTATGGAGATCATCCTGCGCGGCGCGCTCCAGCAAGAGCACGATGCTCGGCTCGCGGGAGAAGCGGAACAGTGAAAGCGGTTCTGAGCCTGGCCATAGCGGCCGCCCTGCTGAATGTCTACGGCCCGGCACAGGCTGCCGAAAACAGCACTGCCTGGGAGATTCCCCGCACAGAGTACGGACACCCCAATCTGCAGGGCTTCTGGACCAACACCACGCTGACGCCCATTGAGCGTCCGGTGGAGCTCGGCGACAAGAAGGCCTACACCGAAGCCGAGGCCCTGGAGCTGGAGAACGCCGCTCGCGCTTTCGAGCAGCAGAAGGCTGAGCCCCTGGATGCAGACCGCGCCCCGCCTCCCGTCGGCGGCTCAATCGGTCAGGAAGCCGACATCAACTTCAGCGACGTCTTCACCAATGTCCTCAAGGTGCGCGGCGAATACCGCACGTCCATGATTGTCGATCCGGCCAATGGTCGCTTCCCGTTTCGCGAGGATGGCCGCCAGCAGGACATCTATGCCAAATGGACTGCCCAAGGGCTCGGCCCCTCCGACGGACCCGAGGCACGCACACCCGGCGACCGTTGCCTCTCGCGCGGCATTCCGCCGATGACCGTGACACCCTACAACAACAACTACCAGATCGTGCAGAACAAGGACTACTTCATGCCGATGGGCGAGATGGTGCACGACGCGCGCATCATTCGTCTGGACAAGGAGCATCTCCCCGGCGACGGCAAAAACTGGCTGGGCGACTCCGTGGGCCGCTGGGAAGGCGACACCCTGGTGGTACACACGAAGAATCTGCGGCCCGAGCTGTCGCACTTCCGCCTGATCTCCACCGACCAGCTGGAACTGACCGAGCGGTTCGAAATCGTCTCGGAGAATGAAATTCTCTACACCGTGACCGTCACCGATCCGGCGGTTTACACGCAGCCTTTCACCGAAGAGATCACCCTCATGCGCAAGGCGCCCGAGGACCTCATTTACGAATACTCCTGCCACGAAGGCAACTACGGCCTCGAAGGCATTCTGGCCGGCGCCCGCCGCCAGGAATGGGATGCGCGCAACAACTGAGGCTGTGTGCACCTGTCTCTGCCTGAACTTGCTTCTGTGTGAATCTGACGCTGTGTGCACCTGCGCCTGTGGGAGCGAGCCTGCTCGCGATTAGACCCGGCACTACGCCCAAATCAGAAATCGCGTGCAGGCACGCTCCCACAGGAGCTCGCTTGAACTGGCGCTCTTGCACTGGAGCACGCTTGAACTGGAGCTCTCTTGCACAGGAGCTCGTTTGCACTGGAGCACGCATGCATAAGAGCTCGCTCGCACACGGGCAATTACTACATGAATGCCCGAATGTTTTCCTGCATCTCCTCAGACAGCCCCTCTGCCTCCAGAACGTCCGGATCAGCGCTCAATCCCAGGCGGCTGAACGCTGACACGCTGCTCCACTCCTCTACCGGCAGGAATGCCTGTCTGCCCCCCTGGCATTGCAACTTCGCCACGATGACAACATCCGCATAATCCACCCTTGCGACGACCCGCCGCACATCGATGTGCTCCACAGGGATGGTCAGCAATTCCTCGGGAAAATTCCACGCCGTCAGGATGCGTTGTCCCAGCAACGGGTGAGCTGCGGCGATCAATTGATCCAGCTGTGCGCCGTCACATTCGCCAAGAAAAAGGCTGTACTCCTCGGCATACGCCAGCACCGGCAGCACGCCGATGGCGTGTACCAGCGCAGCCAGCGACGCCTGATCCGGCTTCAAACGTGTGTAATGTTTCGCCAGCACGGTCGCAATGGCCGCCACCTCGGTGCTGTGCTGCCAGATCTGGCGCATGCGTTCATCGATGACTTCGCTGGTGGCTTGAAACAGTTGCTGCATGGCGAGACCGGTGGCGAGATTACAACTGTAGGCAATCCCCAGGCGGCTGATGGCGCCAGACAAGGTATCGATCCTCTGGAACGAGCGCATCAGCGGACTGTTGGCAATGCGCACCAACCACGCGGAAATGGCGGGATCAGTGCCGAGCAGTTCCGTGAGATCGCGGGCACTGACAGAGGGGTCATTCGCCGCCTCGCGAATCCGCAGGGCGACCTCCGGCAGCGTGGGTAGCATCAACTCATCCCTGTCGACCAACTCCAGCAGGTGCCGGGTTATCTCCAGATGTGTTTGGCTCATATTGATGCGTTCCTGATGCTTGGTAGGTTGCTTACAAAAACCCCCCGATCAATCCGGAGATGCCGTCCTGATCGGAGTTTAGGCTAGCAACACTATCGGCAGGAAATCCCAACACATGAGGATTTTCAGGTGGTTCGCGCTCAACTACTCTGCATACAACAAGCTATACCCCAGCGCCTGCGCGCGCGTCGCGGCAATGACTCCGGCCGGCACCAGGCGTGCATTCGGAATCAGGCCTGCCTCGAGCTCTGCAAACACTGCATCAGGTGTAGAGCCTGTCGCATTGGCGATGGCGCCCGCCATGCGGCGAGTGGCACGACCACAGACCGCGAACTGCACGCCCATTTCCACCACGTCGGGAATCGAGTGCTGACCATTGTTGCCAGCACGCACCTTCATGGGATTGGTCACGGGCACCGGGTCGGCATTGCGCATGAGGATCGAACCGTACTTGGCCCAGATCGCGTCGTCGTAACCATACGGAGTGGAGAGATGGCGGAAGCAGACCACCAGCGCGTAATCCGACGGCTGGCCATCATATTCACTCACGTGGGATTCAATAACGTTGCCTGCATTCCACAATGCTGTCGGGCCGCCAACCATGGTGGAAGAATCCACGAACACACGCTGTGTGCCCGGCAGCTCGGCGAGCCACGCATCCTTCGGATGAGGTGCAGCCTGATTTCCTGCCTGGGCTGCGGCTGGTCTGGCACCTGCCGCGAG
>JBBTKA010000071.1:10513-13831 GCA_038059145.1 Pseudomonadota bacterium | reverse complement strand
TAATCTCCCTGGGCGTACAGCAAATTCCCCAGCGTGGAGAGTTCCTCTGCAAGCTGCGCGCTCCACGCCCCGCCGTCATACTCAAGCTGCTCCAGCATCTGTTCGTAGTTGTCGATATCCTGCAGCCGCTGCAGATACTCCTGTTGCTGGGGGGTGAGATCCACGAAGACCGACGTGTCGGGGGCGCGGATTTGCTGATCGGAGGGAAGCGCCTCCGCCGCAGTGGCATTACCTTGGGCATCCAGCGCCACCGGTCGTTCGAAATAGAGCAACTGACTGGTGGACGGTGCCTGCTCTACGGCAGGTTCGACGTCCGGGGCGGCAGCTTGCGAATCGGCCGCCAAGGGCTGCGCGCCAATAGGAGACGGTGCCACCAGTAAGGCAGCGAGGAGGAATATTGCCTTGCTATCACCTGAAAATTTCACGGCCTGATCCTGAAGTTTCTGAGGATATGTTTGCTGGCTCTGGAGTTTCCTGTGTACGCTAAAGAGGCGCGAAAAAGGCGCCAAAGATTGCATGCAACAGACCCTGTTATTTGCCATCCGCTTTCACTTATACACCAGGCGATTTCAAAACCCGAGACCCCAATCTGAATCCGAGCCCTCATGCCCGAATTACCCGAAGTTGAAACTACCCGCCGGGGCATTGCCCCACACGTCGTTGGACAACAAATCAAGGCCGTAGTTGTGCGCGAGCCGAGATTACGTTGGCCCGTGCCCGAACAGCTGACGCTGGAGCTGCCGGGTCGCCAAGTGGAGCGTGTGGAACGGCGCGGCAAGTACCTGCTGCTGTACGCGGGAGATGCCTGTCTGCTGGTGCATCTGGGGATGTCCGGCAGCCTGCGGGTGACATCCGCGCAGGCGCCATTGCTCAAACATGACCATGTCGACATCGTCATGGAAGGCGGCGCCATCCTGCGCTACTCAGACCCGCGCCGCTTCGGTTGCATGTTGTGGCTCAAGGAATCGCCCCTGCAACACCCGCTGCTGAAATCGCTGGGACCGGAACCACTCTCGGACGGCTTCGATGGCAAGCTGCTCTTCAGCGCGTCCCGCGGACGCAAGGTGCCGGTGAAGTCGTTCATCATGGACAGCCATGTTGTCGTAGGCGTGGGGAATATTTATGCCAACGAGGCGCTGTTCATGGCCGGGATCAAACCGGATCGCGCGGCGGGGCGAGTCGCGCTGGAGCGTTACGAGCGACTGGCGCTGTGCATACGGGAGATTCTCGGACGCGCTATCGCTCAGGGCGGAACAACACTGCGGGACTTCGTAGGCGGAGACGGCAAGCCCGGCTACTTCAAGCAATCACTTCACGTCTACGGTCGCGGCGGCGAGGCCTGCACGAGCTGCGGAGGGTTGCTCAAGGAAATACGGCTGGGGCAGCGCAGCACGGTTTTCTGTCCACATTGTCAGCACTGACGCGGCGCCGGACAGCCCAAAGACTAGATGTCCTGGATCTGCCGATCCTCGCGCATGGCGTGCGCGACGATGGGGTGAACAAACTTGGAGATATCGCCGCCATAGGAGGCAATTTCCCTGACCAGGGTGGAAGAGATGTAGGACAGGTGTTCAGCGGGCGCGAGAAATACCGTCTCGATGTTAGGCTCCAGCACCCGGTTCATCCCGACCAGCTGGAACTCGTATTCGAAGTCGGCCACCGTACGCAGACCGCGCAGGATGATGTTGGCGCCACGTTGCTTCACGAACTCTGTCAGCAGCGTATCGAAGGAGCAGACCTCAACGTTGGGCAGATGAGCCAGCACCTGGGACGCCAGCTCGACGCGGCGCTGCGCCGACAGCGTGGTGTTTTTCTGACGATTGATGCCAACGGCGACGATGATATGGTCGAACAGCCTGGAGGCTCGCTCCACCAGGTCGGTATGGCCATTCGTGATCGGATTGAAGGTGCCCGGATAGACGGCTGTTCTCATTATTTTCTCATCTCCGACCGGCAGACAGAGTCCATCCGGCGTTATGGTCCTTGATGGCCCTGTGCGTTTCGCGGCCATTCTAATCAAATGGTACCGGCACCTCAATCAAGCACCACTGACGCTAGCGCAGACCAGCCTCGATGGCGACGATTATGCGCTGCTCCAGCCACAGCGGTTGCCCGGCACAGGTGAAGCCGACATGCCCTCCCGTCTCGGTCAGGTGCAGGCGCACATGCGCCGGCAGTTGTCCGGGGTGCGGCAGACAGCCTGCCGGAATGATGGGGTCATTGGCACTCTGGATCAGCTGTACCGGCGTCTGGATAGCGGGCAGCAAAGGGCCGCTGCTGCACGTGTCGTAGTAATGCTGTGCGCCGTCGAACCCGTGCAGAGGTGCGGTCACCTGATCGTCAAACTCCCACAGTGTCTGCAGTCGCCGCAGGTCGCCGAGCGCCTCCAGCTTCTGCAGTTCGTCAACTTGCCCGCGGGCGCGAAAGTGCTCACGCTTGCTCTCAACATCGCGCACCAGGCGGCGACGGAAATAGTGCCCGTAGGCCCTGCTGAGTCCGGCGTTCATGGCTTCCGAGCAGTACGCCAGCGAGAACGGCGCGGACACTGCAACGCCGAACAGCACGTCGGCGCGCTGACCGATCTCGGACAACCATTTCAGCAACACATTGCCGCCCAGCGAGAACCCTGCGAACACCATGGGCCGCGCCCCGTTGTGCTGCCGCAGACACTGGTAGACCTCTTCCAGATCCTCGGTGCAGCCGGAATGGTAAGCGCGGGCGAGCCGATTGATCTCACCGCTGCAGCCTCGGAAATTCATCGCGACGCTGGTGTAGCCGAGCTCCTGCAGCAGACGCTGCAGCGACAGCACATAGGGAGAGTCGGAGCTGCCGCACAGGCCGTGCAGCAGGACGACGGTGGGTAGATCCCGGGCGGATCCTGTATCTGAGGCAAGGGAGTC
The DNA here is from genome assembly GCA_038059145.1 of Pseudomonadota bacterium. GTDB lineage: Bacteria > Pseudomonadota > Gammaproteobacteria > Pseudomonadales > Pseudohongiellaceae > UBA5078. The sequence continues at coordinate 10,931 of JBBTKA010000071.1, read as the reverse complement.
CACCCAGTCGATATCGATGAAATCGCCGTCGCTCAGTTCAACGCGCTGCCGACGCCTCGGCAAGGGCGTGTGGGAGACGAACCGGCGCCACAGCGTCTGCGTATGCCCATCCGGCAACCACCAGGGCGAGGCAAACTCTTGAAGACGCTGATGTCCGGTCAAGATGGCACCAACTCCGTGCGGTGATGGCGATACAGACAAAAATTCACGGCTCCGGCGCGTTTGGATTTCAGCAGTTGCCAGGTCGCGGGCAGACCTGCGGAAGGAATGTCCTGTGCCCACTCGAGGTAGATCAGCGCTCCGTCTCTCAACAGTCCGCTCTGCTCCAGCGCGTGCGCACTTCGAGACAACAGGTCGGAAGCAAACGGAGGATCAATGAACACCAGCCCGTATTGCGCGGGTACGGGTTGACTGCCCG
>JBBTKA010000071.1:10181-10503 GCA_038059145.1 Pseudomonadota bacterium | reverse complement strand
TAGCCCTCGGCCTTCCGGAGCTGAAGATTGGCGCGGATGGCCTGCACGGCGGCACTGGCACTGTCGACGAACGTCACATGCCGCGCCCCCCTCGACAAAGCCTCGATGCCGCAGGCACCGCTGCCTGCAAACAAGTCGAGGCAATCTTCACGCGCAATGGTGTCCTGCAGCCAGTTGAAAAGCGTCTCACGCACACGGTCTGCAGTGGGACGCAGGCCGGTGACATCGGGAAAGGTCAGTTTGCGACTGCGCCATTGGCCCGCGATGATCCGCAGGCTGTTGTCCGGTCTCCCGGTGGATTTTTTCATGCGCGATTTCTGCT
>JBBTKA010000071.1:0-10171 GCA_038059145.1 Pseudomonadota bacterium | reverse complement strand
CTGAGTTTCTGTTTATGGAACGGCGGAAATGGTAGCATGCCCAGCTACGACAGCGCGCCGGAAGACCTTTACCCATGTTCAGTTTCCTCAAGAAAAAATCTCCTGAAACTTCTGCTTCACCAGAGCAACCCAGCGGGACGCTGCCTGCGGCGCCGCCCTCTGAGCCTCAATCTGAGTCGCACTCTGAGTCACCCTCGGCGTCCTCTTCTGCGCCCACATCTGCGCCCGATGCAACACTGACCGACAGCGCGGCAGTCACAGAAGCGGCAATTGCAGTCGATGTCGCCCCCGCTGAAGACACCAAACCCGGATTGTTCGCCCGCCTGCGCCAGAGCCTCAGCAAGACGCGCAGCGCGCTGACCGATTCCCTGAGCAGCCTGATCCTGGGCCGCAAGAGCATCGACCAGTCCCTGCTGGATGACATCGAGACACAACTTCTCTCTGCCGATATGGGGCTGGAGGCGACTGATCATATCGTCAAGGCGCTGACCCAGAAATTGGACCGTAAGCAACTCGCCAACCCGCAGGCACTGCTCGACAGCCTGAAGGCCGAACTCGCTGCCATGCTGCGGCCCTGCGAAGTCCCGCTTGTGATCAGGAAGTCCGACAAACCCTACGTGATTCTGGTGGTAGGCGTGAACGGTGCAGGCAAGACCACGACCATCGGCAAGCTGGCCAAGCGCCTGCAGGGCGAGGGGCACAAGCTGGTGCTGGCTGCCGGTGACACCTTCCGGGCCGCTGCGGTCGAACAGCTCAAAGTCTGGGGCGAGCGCAATCATGTGCCGGTCGTCGCCCAGCCCACTGGCTCGGACAGCGCCTCGGTGATTTTCGACGCCTACCAGTCGGCCTGCGCAAGGGGCGCCGATGTGCTGATCGCCGACACCGCCGGTCGCCTGCACACGAAGGACAATCTGATGCAGGAGCTGGAGAAGATCGTGCGCGTCCTGCGCAAGCTCGACCCCGACCTGCCTCACGAGACGCTGCTGGTGCTGGACTCCACCACTGGCCAGAACTCGCTCAATCAGGCGCGCACCTTCCACAAGTCCGTCAACGTCACTGGTATTGCCCTGACCAAACTGGACGGCACGGCCAAGGGCGGCATGGTGTTCGCGATTGCCAAGGAGCTGAAGTTGCCGATTCGCTACCTCGGCGTCGGCGAAAAAGTGGACGACTTGCGGCCCTTTGAGGCCGAACAGTTCGTCAAGGCTCTGTTCACCGATGAATAGCGGATTGATGCCATGATCAAGTTCGACAACGTCAGCAAGCGCTATCCCGGGGGACACCAGGCCCTCAGCCAGGTGAATTTCGAGCTTGGTGATGGCGAAATGGCCTTCCTGACCGGCCGCTCCGGCGCGGGCAAGAGCACACTGCTGAAGCTGATCATGCTGATGGAAAAAACCAGCCAAGGCGAGATCGTGGTCAACGGCAAGAACCTCGCGCGCATGCCGCGTGACCAGATTCCCTTCTATCGGCGCCGCATCGGCGTAGTCTTTCAGGATCACCAGCTGCTCTTTGATCGCACAGTGTTCGACAATGTCGCCCTACCCCTGCAGATCGAAGGCTACCCGAAACACGAAGCAGACCGACGTGTGCGTGCGGCACTGGACAAGGTCGGCCTACTGAAAAAGGAAAGGATGAACCCCATGGCGCTGTCCGGTGGCGAGCAACAGCGCATCGGTATTGCCCGGGCCGTCGTGAACCGGCCGCAGATCCTGCTCGCGGACGAACCCACCGGCAACCTCGACCCCGAACTGGCCGCCGAGATCATGAATCTGCTCGAACAGTTCAATCAGGTCGGCGTCAGCATGCTGATCGCCAGCCACGACCTGTCGCTGATCACCCGCCTCAGCCATCGTATTCTCACGCTGCACAATGGCCAGCTGGTCAATGACGCCACCTATCCTGTGCCGCACGGTGCCGGTCGCCGGGCGGAAGCCGAACGCAGTCCGGGAAGTGTGGCATGAGCAAGCGCAAGCCTGAATCAGGCGCCAAACAGCGGCAGCAGACCTCGACGAGCAAGCTCAAGGCCCTGTGGCATAGTCATCGGGCAGTTGCACTGCAGAGTGTCCGCAAGCTGATCGGCGAGCCAGCCGCGTCCGCCATGACGATTGCCGTCATCGGCATCGCCCTGTTGCTGCCAACGACCTTGTTTGTCGCGATGAACAATTTGCAGATCCTCAGCGAAGGCGTCAGCGAGTCATCCAGAATCACCCTTTATCTGGCCGACACCGTCACAGAGGCCGAAGGTCGCAGCCTGAACGAGCAGTTGCTGGCACGGCCCGACATCAGCACTGGCATCTATATCTCAGCTGCCCAGGCGGCCGAGGAATTCCGCGAATACTCCGGCCTCGGCGACGTGCTGAGCGCGCTGGAGGAAAACCCGCTGCCCGCCGTCATCGTCTTGAGTCCGCAAGAGATCGATGAGGTGTCCGGTGCCGCCTTGCTGAGCGAGCTCAATGGGCTGCCTGGGGTGGAGTCCGCGCAACTGGATCTGGAGTGGATCGCGCGCCTGCAGCGCTTCCTCGACCTGGCACAGCGGATGTCCGTGGCCCTTATGCTGATCCTCGCCCTCGCGGTCTTGTTCGTGATCGGGAATACGATACGGCTGGCCATCGAGGGTCGCCGCGCCGAGATCGTGGTAGTGAAGCTGGTGGGCGGCACCGACAGCTACGTGGCGCGCCCCTTCCTCTACACCGGTTTCTGGTATGGACTGGGCGGCGGCCTGCTGGCCTGGCTGCTGCTGAGCCTGATCATGCTGGCGTTGGGCGGCCCGCTCGATGCGCTGTTGGCCCTGTATGACAATCAACACAGCGTGCAAGGCCTGTCGCTGCTCCCCGGTCTGGTGTTGCTCAGTGGCAGCGCCCTGTTGGGCTGGCTGGGGGCGTGGATATCCGTGCGCCAGCATCTGTCAGCGATCGAACCTCGATAACAGCAGCGCACTGACAACATATTGACAATTTGTATGGTTAAGATTTACTTAAGCAATTTGCGCTATTTTGCATTTCAGCGCATCTTGGGACTTGAAGTGTTGAATTAGTGCCCCAATTCAGCACAGACCAACGGGTGTCAGGCAGCGTGCTGCTTGAGGGCCCCGATAGCCTAAGAGAAAGAAGCAGTGCTAGAATGAAATTGTACAGATTGCGAAATTGTACAGATTGAATTGAAAGGGTGGCAGTGCCGATGCGGGCTGCGCGTACCGATCAACTAGTGTCAGAGGCTGAATATGAGTATAGGAAAGAGTTTACAAGTGATGGGCCCGATCGTTCCGGGACGTGATTTGACGGCTTACATTGCATCCGTAAACAGCATTGCTGTGCTGACACCGGAGCAGGAAAAGGAACTGGCTAATCAGTACTACTACGAGAACAACGTGGATGCCGCCCGGCAACTGGTGCTCGCGCACCTGCGCTTTGTGGTGCATCTGGCCAAGAGCTACTCTGGCTACGGCTTGTCACAGGCCGACCTGATTCAGGAAGGCAACGTCGGTCTCATGAAGGCCGTGAAACGCTTCAACCCGGACGTAGGTGTGCGCCTGGTGTCCTTTGCCGTGCACTGGATCAAGGCCGAAATGCATGAGTTCATTCTGCGCAACTGGCGCATCGTGAAGATTGCGACCACCAAGGCGCAGCGCAAACTGTTCTTCAACCTGCGCAGCTCCAAAAAGGGCCTGGGTTGGCTGACCAATGACGAAGCCCAGACAATGGCCGACGAGTTGGGCGTGGACGCCAAGGTCGTCCGGCAGATGGAAGGTCGCATGAGCTCCTGCGACATGGCCTTCGATGCCGATCCGGATGCCGATGATGACGTCGCGTACAAGTCACCCGCGTACTTCCTGGAGGATGCGTCATCCGACATGGCGGAGTCTCTGGAAGCTGCGGAATGGGAAGAGACCAAGAACAACAGCCTTTATGTGGCGATGAACGAACTGGATGAGCGCAGCCGCGACATCATTACCAGCCGCTGGCTGGCGGATGACAAGGCGACCCTCCACGAACTGGCGGCGAAATACAACGTCTCTGCCGAGCGTATCCGACAGCTCGAAAAGAATGCCATGGACAAGGTCAAGGCCATGATCCTGGCCTGATGCCGCGAGGCTCAGGCTCCAAGCCAGAAAGCCGCTGAGTGCAGACTTGAGCGGCTTTTTTGTTTTCAACAGAGAGAATCCGCAATGAACAATCTGTTTCTGGTACTGGCCGGCGTCAACGGCTTCCTGGCCGTAGCGCTCGGCGCATTCGCGGCACACGGGCTGAAGAACATCGTCACCCCGGAATTGCTCAATACTTTCCAGACCGGCGTGCAGTACCACATGTATCACGCCCTGGCGCTGTTCGGGATTGGCCTGCTGGCCCTTTACTACCCCAATCAGTCTGCTGTCCGCATCAGTGGCTACTTGTTTCTGGCTGGCATCATCGTGTTCTCCGGCAGTCTCTATGTACTGAGCCTGACCGGCATCCGCTGGCTCGGCGCCATCACGCCGCTCGGCGGTTTGGCTTTCCTGGCAGGCTGGGCCCTGCTGGTGTGGACAATGTTGCGACTGCCCGCTTGAAGCACTGAGCAGTCCGCCCCAACCCGAGAGAAATTTTTATGCGCGTGATAGTCAATGGTGACGAGGTTGAGCTGACAACCGGTGCTACTCTCGTCGATCTGCTGGAGAAGCTTGCACTGGGCTCCACCAAAGTCGCGGTCGAATTGAACCAGACTATAGTGCCGCGCAGTCAGCACTCTCAAACGCGCCTGCAACAGGGCGACCGCGTTGAAATCGTCTATGCCATAGGCGGCGGCTAGACGCGACAGCGTACCCACCTCACCAGAATCAAGAATCAAGAATCAAGAATCGAACAGGCCAAATCATGACAAGCAGTGACAGCCCTTTTGACGCCCCCCTGCGTATCGCCGGCAAGGATTACCAATCCCGCCTCATCATTGGCAGCGGCAAGTACCAAAGCTTTCAGCAGAATCTGGATGCACTCGTCGCAAGCGGGGCGGAGATGATTACGGTGGCGATTCGCCGCGTCAATCTCGGTCAGCATGCTGGCGAGCCGAGCCTGCTGGAGGTTATCTCTCCCGCCAGGTACACCATATTGCCCAACACAGCAGGCTGCTATAACGCTGCCGATGCGGTGCGTACCTGCCGCATGGCGCGCGAGCTGCTGGACGGCCATAAACTGGTGAAACTCGAAGTGCTCGGCGACCAGAAGACGCTTTACCCCAATGTCACCGAAACGCTGATTGCCGCCGAAGATCTCGTGAAAGATGGCTTCGACGTGATGGTCTACACCAGTGACGATCCACTGATCGCAAAACGACTTGAAGAGCTGGGCTGCGTCGCGGTGATGCCGCTGGGTGCGCCCATCGGATCCGGTCTTGGAATTCGCAACCCCTACAACATCCGCATGATTCTCGAAAATGCGACAGTGCCGATCATCGTCGATGCCGGTGTAGGCACCGCGTCAGATGCTGCCATCGCCATGGAGCTCGGCTGCCACGGCGTGCTCATGAATACCGCCATTGCCGAAGCACGCAATCCCGTGCTGATGGCCTCCGCGATGAAGAAGGCCGTCGAGAGCGGGCGCGAGGCATTTCTCGCGGGACGCATGCCGCGTCGCCTCTATGCCAGCGCATCATCTCCCATAGACGGGACTTTCTTTTAATGACGACCACACCCGACGTTGAACACCCCAGAACCATCCGCAGCTACGTGATCCGTGGCGGTCGTCTGACCACCTCGCAGCAGCATGCGCTCGACAATTACTGGCAGAAGTACGGCGTAGAGGACGTCAGCGCACCACTCGATTGCGGGGCCTTGTTCGGCAGGCAGGCACCTGTGGTCATGGAGATCGGTTTCGGAATGGGCGATTCACTACTCGCCATGGCGCGGAGTAATCCCGACAATAACTTCATCGGCGTGGAGGTGCACAAGCCGGGCGTCGGTAGATTGCTGCACGAGATCGACGCTCTTTCACTGAGCAACCTGCGCATCTATTGTCACGACGCCAAGGAGATTCTGCGGCATTGCGTGGCCGACAACGCACTCGACACCGTACAGATTTTTTTCCCGGATCCCTGGCACAAGAAAAAGCACAACAAGCGTCGTCTGGTACAGCCTGAGTTCATGCAACTCGTTCGGCAGAAACTGGCGATCGGTGGGCGCGTGCACATGGCGACCGATTGGGTGCCTTATGCAGAACACATGATGGAAGTCATGAGTGCTGCACCGGGATACACCAACGCTGCGGGTGCCGGACTGTACAGCACAGACGCCGACCGACCGCTCACAAAATTTGAAAAGCGGGGGCAGCGTCTCGGTCATGCCGTGCACGATCTTATTTTCATCAGAACTGAGTAGTAGCAAGAATCAGCGTCGTTCAAGAATGGCGTCATAAACACCATTCTTGAATTCTTCGCGAAAGCCCTCACCATCGGCCGGAGAAATCTGCGCCATGATCACCGTCACGATTCCCTGCACAGGATCGATCCAGAAGCGGGTGCCCGCAGAGCCATCCCACCAGACCTCGCCGGGACTGACGGTGTGATCGTAGCGTGCAGGATCGAGTGCATATGCGAAGCCTCCCAGGGTCCATCCGGATGCCGCCATATACCCCGAGTTGCCGATCGGCTGCAGTGCCGGAGCGATACTGTCTTCCATCATCAGGTTGATTGTCTCTGGCTGCAAAATGCGATTGCCGTGCAGCTCACCGCCACTGAGAAAGAGTTGCGAGAACTTCACGAAATCCAGTGTGGACGATACGAGCCCCACGCCACCTTCAACCAGAGGCACTTTTTCGGTGAAAGGTATTTCCTCCATTTCATGGGGGCGCAGCGTGCCATCGCTCGCAGGTCGGTAAACCGTGGCAAGGCGATCGGCACGCGCAGGATCCACCCAGAAAACTGAATCTGTCATGCCCAGCGGTGAGAACACCCGTTGCTGCAAAAATTCATCGAAGGGCATGCCAGACCACACCTCGACAAGGCGCCCCAGAATTGTCGCCGACAGCCCATAACGAAAGGCTGTGCCGGGATCTTCGAACAGCGGCACGCGCGCCGCATTATCGGCCAACTGTTCCAGAGTGATGGAACGCAGCCGCACCTGCTCTGCGACATAAATGTCTGAACTGCGACTGCCAAGCCCCGAGGTATGCCGCATCAGATCGGCCACAGTAATGTCTCCGACGCGCTCACGGGTCTGCGACATGTCCGGCGCTGCAGAATTGAGAAAAACGCGCTGCTCCGCGAACTTCGGCAAATAGCGTGATATAGGATCGTCCAGTTGAAACCTACCCTCCTCCCACAGAATCATTGCGGCAAGGCTGGTGACAGGCCTGGTCATCGAATAAATGCGAAACAGGGCATCTTCCGGCATGGCGCTCGCCGTTTCGATATCACGCTGACCAAGTGCTTCGAAATAGACGAGCTTGCCGTCACGCACCACCGCAGCCACCGCACCGGCAATATGCCCTGCATTGATGTGAGCCTGCAGATTGGCCGTGACCTCTGCCAATCCGGCACTGGATAGACCAACCTCTTCCGGGGCGGCGCGCGGAATATCCTGCGCGTTGACTGCGAGTGAGGTGATTGTGGTGGTTGAGAACAGCAGGGCTATCAGCAGACGTCGCATATTCATACTCCAGTAGCGGAAACTCGATTGGTGTCGGACTTGTATGGCGGTGCCACACTTCTCACTGACAGCACAACGATGAAAATATAGAAGGGGATGAAAAACCTGTCCCAGCTTTCAACGAGCGGGAACATCAAAAAGTAGCAAATGAAATTCAGAAAACTGATCATAACTGTCATTCGCAGTCCCGCAAACCTGCCGCGACTGGCAAGCAACCCCAGCACAGCGAACAACAGGAAAGGCAGCAACATGGTGACCATGACAAAATTGCCAATCACAATTTGTCGGAGACGTATGCTCAGCACCTGCAAGTACTGATCGAAAGAGAAACCCGCCGCGAAGGCGTTCATGTCAACGATACTCTCGATAAACGTGTGATAAAAAAGTCGCCACCACTGATGATCGAAAGCGGCACTGACAACGAAGTAACAGATTACTGCCGCCAATAATGCTAATGCTGGCCCCCGCACACCGGCCCCGCGCCACCCTTCGAGTCTGCTCTCAGCATAGGACATGTAAATCAGCAGCGGCGCCACAAACAATATGTTGTTTGTCCGTACCAGAATCGACAAGACCAGCAGAACCAGCGTCCACTTGGCAGCGCCTGGTCGCTCCAGAAAAAGATACACGGCCAGCACCAGAATCAATGCCGAAAGTGAATCGGGGAGGACTACACGCGCCACATCGAACAAACGCGAGCACGCACTCAGAAGCACAGTAATTGAGAGCGCGAATTTGGCTGACACATGATGCTTCAGCCAGACATACATCAATGTGCAGAGCAGCGCAGCTGGCGCGACGGAGAGCACTTTACCGGCATCGATCAGAGAGAGACCCGTGTCGCTTAGCAGATTGAGCAGGCCTATGTAGAGCGGTTTGAGCCGGTACATATCCAGCTGACTGACAAACTGCTCGGCATTCGTTGCCATCGCCGTCGCATAAGGACCATTCACCAAACCCGCGAATGCCTGCTCCGGCAATTCAAGTCGCAGAAGCTCATAGGTCTGCGCGTGTATTGCCACGGAATCGCTGGTTTGCCAGGAGATGGCGGCACCTACATACCCTGCGACATCCCACGTGTAGAGAAAATTTCCCAATATCGAGGTCACAAACAGCAGCAGGAATACTATGAAAATCACATCGGCAGGGCGCCGTAAAGAGAAGGCTTGGAGCAAATCCTTATCCGGGGCTAATTGCATGGAAAACTCCTGTCCGACGTCGGTATTCATTCTCTCAAGGAGGAATCGCTATCTTTGCTCACTCTGCCCGCTTTGATCATCTTCACACTTAACCCAGCGTCCATCGCGCAAAACCACTTCAAACCGCGCCCACTGCCGAAACACTTCGCGTTCACAAATGCCGGTGTCATACGCACCGTCTCCGGCAAGGGTCTTGTAGATTACCTCATCTTTACGTCTGTTAGCTTGGGTAGAGTCCTCATCTATCACCTGACGTACGCTCCAGAGCCGACCCAGTTTGCCATTGCTGTAGCAGGCGCCTGAGCGCACGCTGGCGGGATGTTGCTGATGCAGCTCGGCGTGGCGCGTTGCCAGCTCCAGCAGCTCTATCAACTCCTCTGTAGTAACGTCAATAAAGGTGTCCAGCTTCTGCATGGCCGCCTCGAAGTCTTCCTGCGTCAGCTCCAGCTGACGGTCTGTCGGAGCCACCACCGCAGTGTGCCTTCTTCTTGTGAGATAGGCAGGATAACGACGCCAGAAGAACAAACTATTGAACATCAGCGCAATGGCGAGGATGCTCAGGATATTGAGGAGCACGGGGTAGTAGACATACCCATATCCTAGAGAGTGGATCTCAGCGCCTCCGACAACAGCCGCTAACGCGGTTGCACCACCAGGCGGATGTACGCAGCGCAGGTACTGCATGGCCGTGATAGCCAGCGCGACGGCCAAGGCTGCCGTCCAGAGCTGATCCGGAAAAAAGCGCTGGCAACTGACACCAATGACCGCCGAAATCAGATGCCCTCCCAGCAGGGGCCACGGTTGCGAGAGCGTGGCATGAGGAACGACGAAGAGCAGCACTGCCGATGCGCCCATTGACGCCAGTACGATTGCCGCGCCAGCGCCGTCCAATGACCAGAGAGAGACAATGCTGACAGTGAAGATCCCGAGCAGAGCCCCTATGGTCGAGATGAACTTTTCAGCATGACTCGTAGTGCTGAGCTCTACACCACAGTAGGCGGCAACTTCCTTTAATATTGTCTTCACTGTCGCTCTCCTTAATCACCTCGTCGGTGACAGCCTGGTAGACCTGAGCCAACCGTTTTAAATCCAGAGTCTGTGCTCGTGCTTCTTGAGCCACTTGACGTAGGCACGGTAGTCCGGGCAAACAGACTCCACGAGACTCCAAAACCTTTTCGAATGATTCATATGCAGGAGATGGCTGACCTCATGCGCAATCATGTAATCGATGACGGCATCTGGGGCCATCATGATCAGCCAGTTGAATTGTATCCGGCCGGACGAGGTGCAGTGCCCCCACTTGGTTTTGGTTTTACGGAACACTACTTCCTTCAATTTCGTTCCAACCTGCAGATAG
>JBBTKA010000070.1:0-5009 GCA_038059145.1 Pseudomonadota bacterium | reverse complement strand
CGCCGCTCTGAGCCTTTCCAGCAGGGAGCCCAAGCCCCCCTTGGGGATAGTGGGGGTCATTTTATGTGAGACCGCTGTTCTGAGGGGTGTTGCCATGGCCCTCTGCGGGGCCATCGGCGGGGAAGCCGTCCTTCGCGTGCTGGCCCCCTGCCCATGCCGTGCAGACACGCGCTATGTCGGCTTCGGTGGGCGCGTAGAGCCAGCGGGTGTAGTAGTTGCCACCCAGTCTGGCGGTGAAGCTGCCCAGCTCGCCTACATCAAAGGAATAGCGAAGGCGGAAATCGAGCCCTTCGACATACTGGGACGACAGGTTGATCGGCGCGCGGTACACGTCGGTCACCTTGCCGGTAGCATCCCGCTCGATCAGTCGATTCGGGTTGGCCAGCGCCCAGGCAATGCCCTTGACCGCATCGGCCGGAACGGTTGCCGGTTTGAAGGTCGCCGTCGTCAGGTTATTGGCCGCGAGGAAGGAGTTCAGTTCGCGACGTGTCACTTCGGACGTGATCAACGTCGAGATGCGACCGATGTACTCGATTTCCTGGTAATCCAGATCGATGCTGAGACCTTCGATCGGCCGCCAGCTCACGCCGAAGTTCAAGATCTCGGACTCTTCCGCGCCCAGGCCCGGGTTACCGGACGTACAGCTGTCCGTCCCGTCGAGTGAGATATTGGTCAGAGGATCCACCCCGGTGGTGACGATGGTGCAGGTGTCTTTGGCCAGCGGGCGCAACTGCCCTGGCGAAGGCGCCAGGAAGCTCTCGCCATAACTTGCGCGCAGGGCCAGGGTTTCCAGCGGTTCCCACAGAATCGAGATCTTGGGTTTGGTGGCGCTGAAGCCAATGGTGTAGAAGTCCTCACTGCGCACGGCCGCCTTCACGCCCAGGTTTTCCAGAATGGGGATCTCCACCTCACCGAACACGGCGCGCACGGCGGAATGCCGGTCGGTCGTTGGTTCGAGCGCCGCGATGGCGTTTGAATACAGGTTGTCCCGCATGGTGGTGTAGGGGTTTTCGAAGTCGAAGTTCTTCTCATCGCGCAGTTGTCCGCCAACGGCCGCACGAATGGTCCCGTTGGGCATTTCCATGACTTCGCCGTTGAGGACGAAGTCGAAGTACTTCAGGCGGTCGTGCGTGTCGCGGTATTTGAGCGGGTCCACCAGCCAGTCCATCATGGCCTGACTGTTGGCTGTCTTGGCCGCATTGTAGAACGGTGAGCGCGGGTCAGCGGATCCGAAGGGGTTGAACCATTCGTTGCCGCCGGGGCCGCCGCGGCCGTTCAGCGCACTGATCATCTTCGACAGACGCCACACCCTGCCGTCGTATTCGCGCCAGGAGTCCTGATAGCCGATCCAGGCCTCGCCCTCCCAGGTGGTATCTGCAATCTTGAAGTTGCCGCCGAACTTGTAGGCGTCGGCATAATAGTGATATTCCGTCGACGCCATGCCGTTGCCTGCGAGTGAACTGGGCAAGGTACCGGCCTTGGTGATCGGGCGCCAGGTAGAGGGTCTGACCCGAGTGCCAAAGGGATTGGCGGGGTGGGTCACCGGGATGAACAGGCTGGTCAGATTCGTTGTCAACGCGGTGCTGGGCGAACTGGCGAGCACTGACTTGCGGTCATTGACGCTCATCTGGAACTCGAGCGTCAGCGATTCGTTCACCTCGTAGTTGAAATTGTTGAAGAGCGTCACGCCTTCGGAAGGACGCGCGAAATCCTGCCATTCGCCGAAGTAGAGGCGGCAGCCGGTTGCAAACGGTTGGCCGCTCGGGAAGGAGCCGAACTGGCCGACGTCGGTGTTGCTGCCATTGAAGGTGCCACAGCTTGGGTCCGTACGGCCGGCGCCAGTCGCGGTCGCCCAGCGTCCCGGGTTGTTGTACGCGCTGTCCTGGTCATAGACCTGTTGGTACTTGGAACGCTCGGAAACCAGCATCGGCGTACGTTTGCTGATCTCGACGGCGCCTACCCAGTCCAGGCCATTGGCGAAGGAGCGTCCCATGAGGAACTCGGCAGTGTATTGCTCGGAGCTGTTCTCCTGGTCGGTCTTGTAGTACACGCGGCCTTTCATCCCATCGTATTCCTTGTAGGGAATCAGGTTTGCTACCCCGGCCACGGCATCGGAGCCATACAGGGCAGCACCTCCGTCGGTCACGATTTCCACCGAGCGCTGGGCGATTCCTGGCAGCAGTGCGGACACGGCGCTTTCATTGACGGCACGGCGTCCGTCCACCAGGGTGAGGGTACTTTCGGTCCCGAGCCCGCGCAGGTTGAAGCGCGCAGAGTTGGAGTCCTGCTGACCATCCTGTGTCGCGAGTACGGAGGCTACGGTGTCGATGTTTTCCATGTAGGGCAGGTCGCGCAGGTACTCACCGAGGTTGGCGGCACCCGAGAACATCAGGTCTTCCTGGGTGATGGTTTCTACGGGCGAGGCATTGGTGAACTGGCTGTTGCGAATGAAGGAGCCGGTTACGACTACTTCTTCGATTTCTTCTTCATCCGTGACGGCCTGACCAAATGCAGTGACCGGAATCAGAAAAAGGGCAAAGGCGCCGAGCAGATAATTGCTGGCGAGGACGTTGCCGCCCCTTCTTGAGTGACGCTTCATACTATTCTCCACTTGAGTTTCTTGTTGTTGTGAGCAGATGTGGACTGCCCCGGAACAATGCACGACTCCCCACACGATTGGGAAAGGTATCCAGGGCAGCTTCACCGCACGCTTGCCGGTATTGGTCGCGCTGCGCGCCTTGCGCGCGGCGTGCAAACCGGGGATCATCGGACTGTCCTTCAAGAACTGCATTCTGTCCCTGTGTCAGCGAGAGAGCCCTATGTGCAACCCGGAATCACTTACTGCACGATCCTGCACGCCCTTGCGTGCGCTGCTGATGTTGCTGGCGGTGGTGCTGGCGGGAGTGATTGGCGCTGTTCCGTCGCATGCCCAGGAGCACCCTCTCGTTGGCAGCTGGGTCATCAACGAAGAGCTGAGCGATGATCCGGACGAGGCGGTCGAGGCTGCCATCATCGAGGCGGGCGGACGCGTGCAGCGCAAGTGGTTCGGTCGTGAGGAGAAGGGGCGTTATCGGGGCGGGCCTGCCGAGCAGGAGCTCTATGACCGCATTACCTACGATCCGATTCTGCGCATTGATTACACCGAGCCGGAATTCTGGTTTGGTTATGCGGACGGCTACCAGCGTGTATTTCACAGCGACGGGCGGACCCGCAGCGTCGGTGCCAATGATCATTACAACTCAGGAGGTGAGGATTTTTCCTTCGCGGCGTGGGAGGGGGAGACGCTGATTGTCGAGGCCCGGCCGCGCGACGGGGGATTCACTCTGGAGACTTACACTCTTGAGGAAAACAACTCTCGTCTGCGGGTAGCGCTGGAAATCAGACCCGAGAATTTCGGTGCCACCATCAGGTTGGTGCGGGTCTATGATCGTCAGCAGCAGTAAAAAGAGACCTGCTGCAGTTGACGTGCCAAAACTGCGTGAGTAAGCTGCCACGTTTGTTTCAGGACAGCCAGTCAGTCAGACCAGCCGTTTAGACCAGCCAGTCAGACCTGTCATCAGAGACCTCGGTGGTCTCTACGCGATTCTTGTTCGGTCTTTATTTGGTTTTTTAAAGCCCAAGGTGTTTGAAGTCCAGTGTTAAAAAAAGTCCTCATTGCCAACCGTGGCGAGATCGCCGTCCGGATTGCCCGCGCCTGCCGAGAACTCGGCGTGCGTTCCGTTGCTATTTATACGGAAGCGGATCGCTACGCGCTGCACGTGAAGAAAGCCGATGAGGCTTATTCTGTCGGCCCGGATCCGCTGCAGGGTTATCTGAATCCGCATCAGCTGGTGAACCTGGCAGTGGAAACCGGTTGTGACGGGTTGCATCCGGGTTATGGTTTTCTATCGGAAAATCCCGAGCTGGCCGCAATTTGTGCAAGCCGTGGTGTGAAATTCATCGGGCCTGCCGCCAGTGTCATTCAGTCGATGGGCGACAAGACCGAAGCGCGCCGCTCCGCCGAACGCGCGGGTGTTCCAGTGACACCGGGCACCGATGGCAATCTGACGGACGTCAACGAGGCGTTGGCGATGGCGGAGAAATTCGGCTACCCGGTGATGCTCAAGGCTACCTCCGGTGGGGGTGGGCGGGGTATCCGCCGCTGCAACGACCCGAAAGATCTGCAGCAGAATTATCAGCGTGTGATCTCCGAGGCGACCAAGGCCTTCGGTCGCGCAGACGTGTTCCTGGAAAAGTGCATCGTCAATCCGCGTCACATCGAAGTGCAGATACTGGCGGATTCCTTCGGCAATACCGTGCATCTGTTCGAACGCGATTGCTCCATCCAGCGTCGCAACCAGAAACTGATCGAGCTGGCCCCTTCGCCGCAACTCAATGACGAACAGCGCCACTACATCGGTGAACTCGCCGTGAAAGTGGCCCGAGAAGTGGGCTACGAAAACGCCGGGACAGTCGAGTTCCTGCTCGACAGCGATGGCAGTTTCTACTTCATGGAAATGAACACGCGGGTGCAGGTGGAGCACACCATCACCGAAGAGATTACCGGCATCGACATCGTGCGTGAGCAGATCCGCATCGCGTCCGGTCTGCCTCTTTCTGTTCAGCAGGAGAGCATCACTTACACGGGCTTCTCCGCGCAGTTCCGCATCAATGCCGAAGATCCGAAGAATGGTTTCCTGCCCAGCTTCGGTCGCATCAGTCGCTACTATTCGCCGGGCGGCCCTGGCGTGCGCACCGATGCCGCCATCTACACGGGTTACACGATCCCTCCGCATTACGATTCGATGTGTGCCAAGCTGGTGGTCTGGGCGCGCAATTGGGAAGAGTTGCTGGAGCGCTCGCTGCGGGCGTTGGATGACATGCAGATTTACGGCATTCACACGACTCGCGATTACTATAAACAGATTCTGAAGCACCCCGAATTTCGATCCGGAAATTTCAACACCGGTTTTGTCGAGGCGCACCCGGAGTTGACAAAGTATTCCACCAAGCGTCGACCGGAATTTCTG
>JBBTKA010000069.1:10132-15194 GCA_038059145.1 Pseudomonadota bacterium | reverse complement strand
CGTTTCCGTTCTTGGGGGTGGCAGTTTTGTGACTGTCATCGCGAACATCATCGCTGAAAATGGCTATCGCGTGAACTTCTGGATGCGCAGTGAGGCGCTGGTGGCCGAGGTCAACCACACTCATGAGAATTCCCAGTATCTGCCTGGCTATCGCCTGCACGAGAATGTCGTCGCCAGGCACAACATGCAGGAGGCCGTTGCCAATGCAGAAGTCATTTTCGTGGCGGTGCCGAGCGCGTATTTTCGTGAGGTCGTCAGGGACGTGGTAAAGGTCTGCCGTAGCGACGCGATCCTGATCAGCACAACCAAAGGCATAGAGGCCGGTACCTTCAATCTGATGAGCGAGATTTTGCGGCAGGAATCTCCGGGGGCTCGTATCGGGGTGTTGAGCGGACCGAATCTCGCCAAAGAGATTGCGGCCAAGAATCTGACGGGAACTGTGATTGCGAGCGAGCACGCCTCCGTGCGAGAGCTGGTGCAGAAGGTTCTCAAGTCCGAGTATTTTCGTGTCTACACGAATGATGATATGTTCGGCGTGGAGCTGGGCGGCGCCCTCAAGAATATTTACGCCATCATCGCCGGTCTAGCTTCCGCGATGGGCATGGGACACAACACCAACAGCATGCTGGTGACGCGCAGTTTGACGGAAATGGCGCGATTTGGTCGCAGACTGGGGGCGGACCCCATGACATTTCTGGGCTTGTCCGGAGTAGGCGATCTGGTGGTGACATGCTCGTCGCCTCTCAGTCGCAATTTCCGGATCGGTGTAGCGCTGGGGCAGGGGCTGACCATTGAGCAGGCGGTCGCTGCGGTAGGTCAGGTCGCCGAGGGCGTTAATACGCTACGGCAAGTCAAAGAAAAGTCAGACGAATTGGGCGTCTACATGCCGCTCGTGAAGGGCCTTTACCAGATTATTTACGGAGGCGCCTCAGTCAAGAATATCGTCGCCTCGCTGATGCTGGGTGAGCAGGCACTCGATGTTGAATATGAAGCCAATCAGACCAAAACCCTGAACCCCAAGGAGTGAACATGTCCGACGACATCGTAGAAAATTTATCCCGACCCGAGCAGTGGTTGCGTGTTCTCTTCATGGCCGTGCTGGTAGTCGGGCTCTATGTGGTTGGGCTGATGCTGACGCTGGTGACGGTGGGGCAGGTGTTGTTCAGTCTTGTCACCGGCAGCGACAATGATAATTTGCGTGCGTTGGGCAAGAGTCTGAGCCTGTACGTCAAACAGATTCTGGATTTTCTGACTTATAACAGTGAGGTCAAACCATTCCCGTTTTCTCCCTATCCTGACAGCAATGTCGGCACGAGCGACCCGGACGCTGAAATCGAGGCATCAGATGATGACGCCGACGTCGAAGTCTGGGTCAGCGAGAGCGCCTCTGTGGAGGCCGATTTAGAGTCTGCGTCTGCTCCGCGCAAACGTTCAGTCAGGAAAAAGTCTGTTGCCGCAGAGTCTGCTGCAGACACAGACGAGACCTGAGCTCAGGCCATGGCGACGTTGTTGCGGGCAGTGCTTGCGATCTTGATCTCGATGGGCCTGCAGACTCTTGCCTGGTCCCAGGGAGGAGCCGATGTTCCCGGCGCCGCAGACTATCCAGGTATCAGCCGATTTCCCGGCGCCCGTATTGTTGAATATCGCGAGCCTGGTGATACGAATTACCGGCTGGCGCTGGGGCGTTTGCAACGTGTCAACGGTCGTGTCGTTGCCGGGCGCGAGGAGCGTGTACAAGGCGAGTTGACGCGTATTACCTATGAAATTCCCTCGAGTTATTCAGGTGCCGATGTGTTTGCGCGACTCTCGGCACAACTGCTGAGTGGCGGTGAAGAGTTGTATCGCTGTCAGGGACGAGCCTGTGGCAGCAGCAACTTCTGGGCTAACGACATCTTTGCCAACCGCGTTCTGTATGGACCTGAAACAGATCAGTTCTATCTGGCAAGCACTCGTCCTGCCGATGTGGATAGTCCCGGTATCTACACGGCACTCTATGTCATCACTCGAGGCAATCGAACAGTCCTGGCTCATCTGGATGTTCTGACATTGCCCGGACTCGAAAATTCTCAGCAGGCTCCCGTGCAGGAATCAACGTCAGTGACATTGCTGGGCACCTTGGAGCGGGACGGCGCTGTTGAGGTGCAAGGAGTGCAGTTTGACAGTCAGGATCAGTTGATCGAAGAGAGCGGTATATCAGTGGTGATAGAGGCGCTTCTCGCGAATCCGCAACTGCGTGTTTATGTAGTGGCGCACTTGCGTGCAGAAGGTACCTTGGAGACACAGGTGGAAAGGTCTCGTCGCCGGGCTGCCTTGATCTCCGCGCGGCTCAGCGAAGCAGGCATTGCAGCGGAGCGTATCAGTGCACAGGGCGTGGGGCCGCTTGCGCCTGCCTGCAACACCGGCCCCTGCACCGAACGGGTAGAGCTGGTGCTGCAGTAAATTCTCAAGCACAACATTTACAAGTGTTTGTTACTTGCTGATAAGTGAGAGAAATTCATTGCGAGTGCTCTGGCTGTTGCGGAACGCTCCCAGCATGCAAGACGTCGTCATCACAGAGTTCTGTTTCTCCACGCCTCGCATCATCATGCACATGTGCTGCGCCTCGATAATTACGCCTGCCCCCGTCGCGCCAGTCTTGCTGACGATGGTTTCGGCGATCTCCTTGGTCAAGTTTTCCTGAATCTGCATGCGCCTGGCAAACATATCGACAATTCTGGCGATCTTGGACAGGCCGATGACCTTGCCTCGGGGAATGTAGGCCACATGACATTTCCCGATGAAGGGCAGCATGTGGTGTTCACACATCGAGTACAATTCGATGTTTTTCACGATCACCATTTCGTCTGAGGTAGACGGGAACAATGCATCGTTGATGACCTCATCGATGTTCTGGTGATAGCCGCGCATAAGGAATTCCATCGCTTTGGCGGCGCGCTTAGGGGTGTCTGCAAGGCCTGGGCGCGTGAGATCCTCACCGATGGCGGTAATGATTTCCCGGTAGGCGTTTTCCATTGTCGGGGTCATGGGGGAGCGTGCTATTCCTGAATGTTGATCGGGCGCTTACCGTACGATACAGGGCGGGGTGCGGTAAAGTTATTTTTCCAGGACTGGGGCAGGCTCCCCGCGATGAGAAATGCAAAGAGGCGACACCCACATGGGATCGAAGGAGGAGCGCAGCATGACGCTGGCAGAGAGTCTGGAAGAGCTGAGTCGACAGTTTGAGGAGGCTGATCTTTTCTATGGCCATGGCACTGATAATGCCTGGGACGAGGCTGTCTATCTGGTGTTCAGCACGCTGGGGCTGTCCTTTGAAGAAGACGACAAGATCATGTCCAGAGTGGTGACGCCCGAAGAGTGGGAGCGCATGCTGAATCTTGCGAAACGGCGCATCGATGAGCGGCTCCCGGTGGCCTATCTTGTGGGTGAGGCCTGGTTTGCCGGGCTGCCGTTTAAAGTTGACAGCCGCGTGTTGATTCCTCGTTCGCCTATTGCGGAACTGATTCTCGAGGAGTTTGCCGGACTGTTGCCCGCCGAGCCGCAGCGAATTCTCGATCTGTGTACCGGTAGTGGTTGCATCGGCATTGCCTGCGCGCTTGCATTCCCCGACGTCGAGGTGGATCTGGTCGATATTTCCGAAGATGCGCTGGCTCTGGCTCTGGAGAATGTGGTGCGGCACGGGGTGGAAGAGCGGGTGCGTATTGTTCAGGCCGATTTGTTTGAGGGCTTGAGTGAGCGATATGACTTGATTGTGACCAATCCTCCGTATGTCTCCCGGGAGGAAGTCGACGAATTGCCGGAGGAGTATCGCCATGAGCCGGAGCTGGGGCTTGTCTCGGCTGACGACGGGCTGGAGATTCCACTTCGCATCCTGCGCGAGGCGCCGCAATACCTGAGCGAAGATGGGGTGCTGATCATGGAAGTCGGTTATTCATGGCAAGCTCTGGCAGAAAGGCTTCCTCTTGTGCCTTTTCTATGGCTTGAATTTGCACAGGGTGGTGAAGGTGTTTGCAGGCTGACTGCACGCCAACTTCGAGAAGCCAGTCCCCATCTGATTTGAATGCTTTCGGGTTGGGAATTGAGCGCTAAAGTGTGAAAGTGTGCAGATTCGTAACCCGAAATGCTTTGGTGTACAATTCGCCGCCCTTGGTTCAAGGCGTGCAGACACCCACAGGATTGAGCGATGTCCGGAAACTCGATAGGTAAACTATTCACCGTCACCTCCTTTGGTGAAAGCCATGGCGCTGCCCTGGGTTGTATCGTCGATGGTTGTCCGCCCGGGATGCTGCTCACTGAAGAGGATCTGCAACGAGATCTGGATCGCCGCAAGCCCGGCACCTCCCGTTTTACTACCCAGCGTCAGGAAGCCGATCAAGTGCGCATCCTCTCGGGAGTCTTCGAGGGTCGCACCACTGGCACTCCCATAGGGTTGCTGATCGAGAATACCGATCAGCGCTCCAAAGACTACGGCAAGATCAAAGACCAGTTCCGTCCCGCTCATGCGGACTATACCTATCAGCAGAAATACGGCATTCGCGACTATCGCGGCGGCGGGCGTTCGTCTGCCCGCGAGACCGCCATGCGGGTTGCTGCCGGCGCCATCGCCAAGAAGTATCTCTTTGAGCAGTTTGGTGTGCAGGTGCGCGGCTACATGAGTCAGCTTGGTCCCATCCGCATAGACGGATTCGACTGGGATGAAGTGGACAGAAATCCTTTCTTCTGCCCGGACGCCACCAAGGTGCCGGAAATGGAAGCCTACATGGCCGCGCTCAATAAGGAAGGCAACTCGATCGGCGCTCGCATCAACGTGGTGGCATCCGGAGTGCCGGTGGGTCTCGGTGAGCCGGTTTTCGACCGCCTGGATGCCGACATTGCACACGCGCTGATGAGCATCAACGCAGTCAAAGGCGTGGAGATCGGGGCAGGGTTTGCCTGTGTCGAGCAGAAGGGCACCGAACATCGCGATGAGATGACCCCTGCAGGGTTTCTCTCCAACAACGCCGGCGGTGTACTGGGTGGAATTTCATCGGGGCAGGACATTGTAGCGAGCATTGCCTTGAAGCCA
>JBBTKA010000069.1:868-10122 GCA_038059145.1 Pseudomonadota bacterium | reverse complement strand
ATGCGGATCCCTGGACGCTCCATCGATATTCACTGCAATCCTGGGGAAGTGATTACCACGGGCCGTCACGATCCCTGTGTCTGTATCCGTGCAACTCCTATTGCAGAGGCGATGCTGGCCATCGTTCTGATGGACCACCTGCTGCGACACCGGGCACAGAATCATGGAGTGGTATCGGGAGTGCCGATGATCGGTGCTGCACCCGGCTGACACTTTCGATTACTGATTTCTATACGGAAGATAAAATAGTTTCATTTTGGTTATGCAATGCGGGCGAGTATAGTTTTTCTACCTAATATCGTGACTGTTCAATTGGTAATTTCTTATGACTGGTAAAACCTTGTACGACAAACTCTGGGATTCTCATCTGGTCAAACAGCGTGATGATGGCACTGCGCTGATCTATATCGACCGACAGCTGATTCATGAGGTGACATCGCCGCAAGCCTTTGATGGTTTGCGTATGGCGGGTCGTCGCCCCTGGCGTGCAGAGTCCAACTTTGCCACTCCTGATCACAACATTCCCACGACCAAGGAAGAACGTCGGCAGGGGCTGGAAGGTATTCGCGACCCCATCTCCCGCATTCAGGTGACGACGCTGGACGACAACTGTCGCGAATTCGGCATTTTCGAACTCGATATGAATGATATTCGTCAGGGCATCGTGCATGTGGTCGGGCCGGAGCAGGGGGCAACTCTTCCTGGTATGACTATCGTGTGTGGAGACTCCCACACGTCTACCCACGGCGCGCTGGGAGCGCTGGCGCATGGGATCGGCACGTCCGAGGTGGAGCACGTCATGGCCACCCAATGCCTGTTGCAGACCAAGATGAAGAATATGCTGATCCGTGTGGATGGGCGCCTGAATCCGGGCGTGACCGCCAAGGACATCGTGTTGGCCATCATCGGCGAGATCGGGACTGCCGGTGGCACTGGTTACACCATAGAGTTTGGTGGTGAGGCTATTCGTTCCTTGAGTGTCGAAGGTCGTATGACTGTTTGCAACATGGCAATCGAAGCTGGCGCACGCGCCGGACTGATCGCCGTCGATCAGACAACACTGGATTACATCAAGGGCCGCCCCTTCGCGCCGAAAGGTGACATGTGGGAGCGCGCTGCCGCTGCGTGGCGTGGACTGGTCAGCGACGCAGATGCGCATTTCGACCGCGTCGTTGTAATGGACGCCGCGGACATCATTCCGCAGGTGACCTGGGGAACATCGCCGGAGATGGTGGCACCGATTACAGGTGAAGTGCCTGATCCGGAGAAGGAAACGGATCCCAGTCGCCGTGACAACATGCGTCAGGCATTGAAATACATGGGGTTGACCCCCGGCACCCGCATGACAGACATCAAGCTGGACTGCATCTTCATCGGTTCCTGCACCAACTCGCGTATCGAGGACCTGCGCGCTGCCGCCGCCGTAGTGAAGGGGCGCAAGGTCGCCGCCAATGTAGAGATGGCGCTGGTGGTGCCCGGCTCCGGTCTGGTGAAGAAGCAGGCTGAAGCAGAAGGATTGGACAAGATTTTTATCGAAGCGGGGCTGGAATGGCGCGAACCGGGATGCTCAATGTGTCTGGCCATGAATGCTGACCAGCTGGGTGCGGGCAAGCACTGCGCGTCGACTTCCAATCGTAATTTTGAGGGCAGGCAGGGTTTTGGTGGTCGTACCCACCTCGTCAGCCCGGCCATGGCGGCAGCAGCGGCGGTCCACGGCCACTTTGTCGACGTTCGGGATATCCTGCTTACTCTTGATAGATAAATTGATGAGTTGATCTCAATTAATTGAAAATTAACGAATACTGAGTATTTAAGATGAGAAAATTTACAGTGCAGTCCGGATTGGTAATGCCGCTGGACAGGGCAAACGTTGATACAGACTTCATCATTCCGAAGCAGTTTCTGAAGTCCATCAAGCGCAGTGGGTTCGGTGTCAATTTGTTTGATGAGCATCGATACCTGGACAAAGGGGAGCCTGGTCGTGACAACAGCGGGCGTCCGCTGAACCCGGATTTCGTGATGAACCAACCGCGCTACAAAGGCGCATCCGTGCTGCTGGCTCGCGAGAATTTTGGTTGCGGATCAAGCCGTGAACATGCCCCCTGGGCGCTCGATGACTATGGGTTCAGGATCATTATCGCACCGAGCTATGCCGATATTTTCTTCAATAACTGCTTCAAAAATGGAATATTACCTATTGTTCTGGATAGAAAAATAGTTGATGAGTTGTTTTTGGAGGTAGAGGCTCAGGAAGGTTACACCCTGACTGTGGATCTGGAGAAGCAGGTCATCATTCGCCCCTCAGGTGCTTCAATTGCCTTTAACTTGACAGCTTTCGCAAGTATTGCCTGTTGAATGGTCTGGAAGATATCGGGTTGACCTTGCAAGACGCGGACGATATAACGGCATTCGAGAAGCGCTGGAAAGAAGCATCACCTTGGTATTTCGGGGTTTAACCGAACTGCTGATCAAGAAAACAGATCAATTTAAATGAATGGGAAGGCGGAAATGAAGACGTTTAATGTGGCAGTTGTAGGGGCAACCGGTGCGGTAGGTGAAGCACTGATCAGTATTCTGGAAGAGAGAAACTTTCCAGTCGGCCAGTTGTTCCCACTGGCGAGCGAGAGATCGGCTGGCAGCAAGGTGATGTTCAAAGGAAAGCCCATCACCGTGCTGAATCTGGCAGATTTTGATTTCAGCCAGGCACAGATCGGCCTTTTTTCTGCGGGCGGCAGCGTGTCTGCCGAGTATGCAGAAAAGGCGGGCAGGGCAGGCTGCATCGTCATAGACAATACTTCGCATTTCCGCTACGAGGACGATATTCCGCTGGTCGTGCCAGAAGTGAATCCGCACAAGATTGCCGAGTACAAGAATAGGAACATCATAGCCAACCCGAACTGCTCGACGATTCAGATGCTGGTGGCGCTCAAGCCGATTCATGACAAGGTCGGGATTACCCGTATCAACGTCGCGACCTATCAGGCAGTGTCTGGCACTGGCAAGGAAGCAATCGAGGAGCTGGCAAAGCAGACTGCTGATCTTCTGAACGGGCGCCAGGTGACCTGCAACGTATATCCCAAGCAGATCGCCTTCAATGTGCTGCCGCAGATTGACGTATTCCTCGACAATGGCTATACCAAAGAAGAGATGAAGATGGTCTGGGAAACCAAGAAGATTCTTGGTGACGACAGCGTGCAGGTGAATGCGACTTGCGTTCGTGTGCCGGTGTTCTTCTCGCATTCGGAGGCAGTACATTTCGAGACACGTACGCCGATTACAGTGGATGAAGTGCATGAACTTCTTGGCAATGCACCGGGAGTGGTGCTGATGGACGAACGCAAGCCAGGCGGTTACCCGACGCCCGTTGGGGACTCCGCTGGGAAGGATCCGGTCTTCGTTGGACGTATCCGCGCTGACATCTCCCACCCGAATGGCATGAATATGTGGGTGGTATCGGATAACGTACGCAAGGGCGCCGCGCTGAACTCGGTGCAGATAGCCGAAGTGTTGATAAAAGACTATTTATAATGAATACTTGCATGCAATATTGAAGCGTATTTCTGAGAGTTCTGCCGCCTGCTGGCGGCAGAACTGTTTCAGCCGGTGCGCATCCTCCCTCCGCTCCGAATTCCGGATTCAGGGCGACTCAGCGGAGAAAGCCATTTAAAAGGAATGGATTATGGTAAGAAAACTGGTGGTGATTCTCACCTCGGTGGTTCTGTTTGCTGCTGCGCATGTCAAGGCTCTTGGTCTGGGTGAAATCACCATCGATTCCGCCCTCAATCAGCCTCTGGCTGCGCGAATCGAGTTACTGCAGCTTGGCAATGTTCGCCTTGACCAGATCACCGTCCAGTTGGCTTCCGAGAATGATTTCGACCGGTTTTCCATCGAGATGGAAAATTTTCTCAGCGCCATACGATTTAACGTCGAATCTACTGGTGCCGACGCTTACGTACGCCTGACCACCGCAGACCCGGTGCGCGAACCGTACTTGAGCTTCGTTCTTGAAACAAGTTGGCCCAGTGGCCGCCTCCTCAGTGAACATACCGTTCTGCTCGACCTGCCCGCGTTTGCTTCTAACGCGTCCCCGGTGGTTGTTCAGCAGCCTGTGCAGACTTCACAAAGCGGCATAAATACAGATACAAATCAGTCTGTTGCAGGATTGGTCTCAAGTGACTCTGCAGCTTCTTCCATGCGTCTCGCCGCGCCGGCAGACGCGGTGACTGCCGCCAATGACGATGTGCTGACAGCCACCGCCGACGCTGATTCGGATAGTGCAGCGCAGTCTGCGGGTGATGTCCGTGCTGCCCCCGCGCCTATTGATGCGGCGGCCACGCCTGCTCCGACACAACCCTCTCAATCTGCCGGAACCACGCGACTTGCCAACAACCCGGTCAGCGGCAGCGATGCAGCGGACACCGTCACCATCGGCGCAGACGACACCCTGTGGGATGTTGCGATGCAGGTCCGTCCAGACAGCTCTGTTTCCGTTCAGCAAACCATGCTGGCTTTGCAGCGTCTGAACAGCGAAGCGTTTATTGCGGACAATATCAACATGGTGCGGCGTGGCCAGGTGCTGCGTATACCGGATATCGAGCAGATTCGCGCCTTGAGCGCTCGCGAGGCCATGAGCGAAGTCTCGCGCCAGAATCAGTTGTTTGAAAACAGACGTAACGTTCCCCTCAGCTCCCAGCCGGTGACAGCCGCTCCTGCGCAAGCCCCGGCGGATACGCCCAACGGTCGTGGCGAACTCAGTGTTGTGAGTGTTGACGCCGATGAGCCCGCGTCTCAGGCTATTTCTGGCGGTCAGAACGCCGAACTGGATGCGCGCATTGCTGCTCTGGGGAATGAGCTGGCAGTACAGTTGGAGGAAGCTGACCGCGTTGCCAGGCAGAATGCCGAGTTGCTGGCTCGTCTGAGTCAACTGGAAGAGCAGATTAACTCTGCGCAGGAGATCATCCGGCTGCGAGACCTCGAGCTCGCGCAATTGCAGCAGGCACTGGCTCAGGCACCCGCTACCGCTGAGACAGAACCAGTGGATCCGCCGCCCGTTATTACCATGGCGCCTAACAAGAGTTTCCTGCAGACGGTTCTCGATACGCTGATCGAAAATACCTATGCATTGCTTGCTGTCGCAGCGCTCCTGATTTTGATCATTGTTTATGTCCTGCTGCGCCGCAATCGCTCTGCGGAAGAGGAAAATTTTGCGGACCTGCAGGAAATTCAGGATTCAAAGGCAGCGGTCGCCCCGGCATTGACAACGGAGGGCGCGAAGGCCACTGCAGTCGGCGCCTCTGCCGCCGCTGCAGTCGATCCGGAGCTGCATGAAATTTTCAACTTCGAGGATTCCGATGATCTCGACATGGGGGATCAGAGACTTGAATCAGGCAGTTCTTCCCGCGTAACTGCGGTGCAGGAGTTGCTCGAGGAGGCCGATGCGCTGCTTGCGTATGAACGCTATGACGAGGCTGGAAGCCTGCTGCAGGACGCTATTGTTGCGGAACCTCACCGCGCCGATCTGCGCCTGAAGCTCTTGGAAGTCTGTGTTGCCCGGCAGGATGCGGTTGGCTTCAAGCTGCAGGAAACCGAATTGCTGGATTTGGGCGACGTCACTGTGGCTCCTCGCATCGCTGAACTGAAAGCACAGTTGCGTGGCGAAGTGGACGACGAAATTCTGGATGAAGGAGAGGGGCTCTTCCTCGATGATCTGGATGCCGTTGATGAAATGGAATTGGCTTTGGATCTGGAGGCGGCCGCTACGGTCGATGACGATCTGGTGCAATCTGGCAAGAGTGTTGATTTTGCCAAGTGTGCTGATGATTCCGAGGGTGAAGTGGTTGCCGTTGCCAGTGGTGTCGCGACTGCCGTTGCGGCCTCTGCGCTGGCTGATGAGCAGCGAGTTGCGGAAGACGATGATGACAGTCGAACACTCGACTTTTCCTCCGCATTTGAATTGTCCGACGATCAGGAAGTTGCAGTGCCAGCCGTCGTTGAAGACCCAGCAGCAACAGCGGCTGAGCCACCAGTTGAGCCATCCGCTGACGACGAGAACCTGCTCGATTTCGATTTTGATTTCGCGATTGATAACGACTCTGTCGATGCCGCTGCCCCGGCTGCGCCCGCTGCTTCGGCCCAGGAGCCCGCTCCGTCCGAGGACGACCCTGATCACAGCGTCGATTTTGATTTTGCAGTTCTTGCGGATGAGAGTGAGCCTGAAGTAGCGCTTCAGGAAATTGAGGGGAGTTCAGCCGAACAGGCAACCGAGCCGACGGGTGACGATAGTCAGAATGCGGTTGATTTCGATCTGTCAGATGAAGACGTTGTCGAAGATCTGGATTTTGAATTTGATGCCAGTCAGTTTGATATTGCTGCTGATGAAGAAGGCGACACCGCCAAAGGTTCTGCCGTTGAAGACCATTTCGACGATCTGCAGTTTGTCGATGATAGCCTGCTGACTGAAAAGTCCGCGCAGGAAGAGGAGTCCGGGGACGATGAGGTTCTGGAGTTCCTGGCGGATTCGGATGAGGCGGCGACCAAGCTGGATCTGGCTCGCGCCTACTACGAGATGGGCGACTATGACGGAGCCCGGGAAATCCTCGAAGAGGTAGTGAACGAGGGTAACGAAGAGCAGGTCAAGGATGCTCAGCGTCTGCTTGCGAAAATCTGAGTTCCCTTCTTGAATAACGTCAGCCCTCCCTTGTCCCGGATCGCACTCGGCGTCGAATATGACGGCGCCGCTTTCCATGGCTGGCAACGGCAGGGCGATCCGGTTATGCCCACCGTACAATCCACCCTTGAAACCGCGTTGGCCAGGATTGCCGCGCATCCTGTGAATCTGGTTTGCGCCGGAAGAACCGATACAGGCGTGCATGCGACAGGGCAGGTAGTGCACTTTGATTGTCAGGTCGATCGAGGTGAGAAGGCTTGGCTGCGCGGCACCAACAGTATGCTGCCACCGACGGTGAGAGTGCGCTGGGCGCGTGCTGTCAGTCATGACTTCCATGCCCGCTTCTCGGCCCTGTCCAGGCGCTATCACTACGTCATTCTCGACAGTTCAGTCGAGCCCGCCATTCTGGCCCGCCAGCTGACTCACACGCGTTTGACCCTCGATATCGATCGCATGCACGAGGCTGGGCAACACTTGCTGGGCGAACATGATTTCACGTCCTTTCGTGCAGCGGGTTGCCAGTCAAAGACGCCGTTCCGCGAAGTCATGCGGCTACAAGTGCGACGCCACCATCGTTTCATCATTTTGGATATTGAGGCGAATGCCTTTCTGCAGCATATGGTCAGGAACATCACGGGTGTCCTGATGGAAATAGGCGCTGGCGGCAGGGAGCCGGGTTGGGCACGCGAGGTCCTTGAGCTCAGAGATCGCAAGATGGCAGCAATCACGGCTCATCCCTATGGGCTTTATCTGGTCGCGGTGCAATACCCGGAGCACTTCGGATTGCCTGCCGAGCCCATTGGTCCTGCATTTTTGCAGCCTTTTGCGTAGGCTCTGCCATGGAACTTTGGTAGAATCCGTCGCTTTTGCGGATACCCAACCCGGGGCCCGAATTTCATGATGCAGAGAACCCGAATCAAGATCTGTGGACTTACGAGTCCAGAGGATGCGCTATTGGCCGCCGAGTGTGGTGCCGATGCAATTGGTCTGGTTTTTTACAGCAAGAGTTCTCGTGCCGTCACAGCGGCGCAGGCGCTGGAGATCTGTCGACAATTGCCGGCTTTTGTCACTACCGTGGGCCTCTTCGTCAATCCTTCGGAAGAGGAAGTCCGAATGGTGTTGAAGCACGTACATCTGGACTGTCTGCAGTTTCATGGCGAAGAATCCGCTGCGTTCTGTGCCTCTTTCGGTGTTCCGTACTTGAAGGCGATCAGAGTGCGCCCTGAGTCTGATCTCACCGAGGAAATGGCTAAGTACGCGAGCAGTTCGGCGATTTTACTCGATAGTTATGACAAGAACTCGGCTGGTGGGACGGGCATTACGTTTGATTGGCGTATCGCGCGACGCTGTGTAGAGGAAGGGCAGAACAAGATAGTACTGGCAGGAGGCCTGACGGCAGGCAATGTTGCCGAAGCAATTCGTCTGGTTGCTCCCTATGCGGTTGATGTCAGCAGTGGCGTTGAATCGGAACCTGGGCGCAAGAGCAAAGAACGCATGAGCAGTTTTTTCAATGAGGTATACAGTGTCTAAGTCTCCAAGCGTGGATATAGTCAGCGGTCTCGATAAATCCCATTCAGCGGATCAGTTCAGCGGTCCTGACCTGCATGGCCACTTTGGTCGTTATGGCGGTGCCTTTGTCGGTGAAACACTGGTGGCGGCGGTCGAGGAGCTGGATCGTGTTTATCAGAAGCTCTCCCGAGATCCCGCGTTCTGGGCCGAGTACGACAAAGACCTCAAGCATTACGTAGGACGTCCTTCGCCGCTGTATTTCGCGGAGCGCCTGTCCAAGCGCTATGGTGGTGCCAAGATCGTACTGAA
This sequence comes from Pseudomonadota bacterium, assembly GCA_038059145.1. Lineage (GTDB taxonomy): Bacteria > Pseudomonadota > Gammaproteobacteria > Pseudomonadales > Pseudohongiellaceae > UBA5078. Next base: position 1,637 of record JBBTKA010000069.1, on the reverse strand, counting down.
GCGCGAGGACCTTAACCATACGGGCGCTCACAAAATCAACAATACCATCGGGCAGGCTCTGTTGGCCAAGTTCATGGGCAAGCCGCGGATCATCGCCGAGACTGGAGCAGGGCAGCACGGCGTAGCCAGTGCGACGGTGGCGGCGCGTCTCGGGCTTGAGTGCCACGTGTACATGGGTGCCGATGACATCAAACGCCAGTCTGCCAACGTGTACCGGATGAAGCTGCTGGGGGCCAACGTGATTTCTGTGGAATCCGGATCCCGTACCCTCAAGGATGCGCTGAATGAGGCACTTCGAGACTGGGCGACCAATGTCGACAATACTTACTACATCATTGGCACAGCGGCCGGGCCCCATCCCTATCCGATGATGGTGAGGGATTTCCAGGCAATTATTGGTCGGGAGGCGCGGGCACAATCCCTGGAAGAGTACGGTCGGCTGCCCGACGCGCTGGTAGCGTGTGTCGGTGGTGGCTCCAACGCCATTGGTCTGTTTCATCCCTTCCTGCGTGACGAAGGCGTGGCCATGTACGGTGCAGAAGCCGGGGGTGACGGAGTGGAAACAGGTCGTCATGCAGCGTCATTGAGCGCAGGTCGTCCGGGAGTTCTGCACGGCAATCGAACCTATTTGATGACGGACGACGCTGGTCAAATCATTGAAACCCATTCGGTATCGGCAGGTCTGGACTACCCGGGCGTGGGGCCGGAACATGCGTGGCTGAAGGACATTGGTCGTGTGAACTATGTCCCTGTGACCGACCTGGATGCG
>JBBTKA010000069.1:0-858 GCA_038059145.1 Pseudomonadota bacterium | reverse complement strand
TGAAAGCCTTCCGTGAGCTGACCCGATTGGAGGGCATCATTCCTGCTCTCGAGTCAAGCCATGCGGTTGCATGTGCGTGCAAGCTGGCGGCAGAGATGTCCCCGGATCAGTTCGTGGTCGTCAATTTGTCTGGTCGTGGTGACAAGGATATACATACTGTCGCGGCGATTGACGGCATCACAATCTAAATACTGGCATACCAACACAAGCAGAAATTGCTGCAGTAACAAGGGTCGAAAATTCATGAGCCGTATCAGTAAGACAATTGCCGGATTGCAGGCGCAGAACAAGAAGGCGTTGATTCCCTATCTGGTCGCGGGTGATCCGCAAAAAGGGCTCACCGTCGAGCTCATGCATGCGCTGGTGCGTGCCGGAGCTCATATCATTGAACTCGGGATTCCCTTCAGCGATCCGTCTTCCGATGGCACCGTGATACAGCTTGGCGCAGAGCGCGCTTTGCGGCAGGGGACGACATTGTCTGATGTTCTTGCGATGGTGAGCGAGTTCCGACGCACCGACCAACACACGCCAGTGGTGTTGATGGGATATCTGAACCCAATTGAAATCATGGGGTACGAGACGTTCGCGGCCGCCGCTGCAGCCGTTGTCGTGGCTGCGCCAGGGGCGCTGGCGCCGGCGGCGGCACCCGGCGTGCCGGGGGCGGGCGGGGCGGTGAGGGGGGCGGTGGCCAGGACGGGCGGCTGGTTGGAGAGGGCGCCAGGCACGCCTGCGGCCTGAGGGCTGCCGCTGGCGTTTTCGCTCACCTGCTGGCTGCGGATCGAGGTCTCCGGCGCGGGATTCGGCTTGTAGGTTTCGGCGACCTGTTCCGATTGCGAGAAGTCGACGTCGGCCGTTACC
>JBBTKA010000068.1:0-9369 GCA_038059145.1 Pseudomonadota bacterium | reverse complement strand
ATAGAGCCAGGTATTGAAGGGTTCGATGAGCCCGCCGTGCCGCGCGTAATTCAGTTCGCGAACACGGATGCGACCACCTGCGGCGGTAGTCTCCAGCGCAGGCGCCATGATCTGTCGCAGCTTGCCGCTGCCCAGTATCACCACTTCGGCTTCGGGAAATTGCTGGAGCACACGCTGACAGATCACGCTGCTGACCGCCACGTCGGCGCCAATCGTCACCCGCGAGAGCACGAGCACCTTGCGCGGCCGCAGATCGGCCGGCAACGGCTGGTCGGGACTGAGACGAATGGATTCGATGCGCTGATAGAGCTGTTCCTCTGAATGCAGGTGAAACGCATTGAGCCGCTCGTGCAGTGCTCTGCCCGCGGGCAAGGCACGCAGGTAACCGGTCACCTGGCAGATCAGGCGGTTGTAGGTCTCCGTCTGCAACTCCTCAAAGTCGTCGCACAGCCGCTCCACCACCACCCCGAACAGGGTCTTGGCGGCAATCTGATTCAGCCTTGGGTCAGCAAAAACCGTCGCCATCTCGCACAACAGCGCGATGTATCCTTCGTTGTATTCGTCGCTGTAGAAATAACGATCCACAAAGGTGGCGGCCACGCGATGCGCCAGCGATTTAAGAGCGTCGGCATCCGGGCGGAGCTTGAGCGCCTCCCACGCATCACGATAAAACGCAGGTCTCATGCCGGACTCCTCAACGTCACCCGAGGCATCGTCAGCACCGCCTGCATGACCGCCTCCGGGGTTATTTCGCGCATGCAGGCGTGGTGCCCTAGCGGACACGTCTTCTTGTGACAGGGTACGCAGGGCAGATCGCGCTGCAGCACCTTGGTGTGTTCGAGATTGGTGGCGGTATAGACCGCATTGGTCGGCCCCATCAGGACGATATGCGGCACATCGAAGGCCACGGCGTAGTGACGCGGCCCGGTATCATTGGTAATCAGCAGATTGCAGCGCTTGATCAACGGCTTGAGCTGGGCAAGATCAACCCGCTCGCCGCCGGTGTTGATGGTGCTGGGGTTGATGATCGTGGCGCGGCTGCTACTGACAATCCTCTGCGCTATGGCTTCCTCACCGGGACCGACCAGCAGCAGGATCTTGCAACCCAGCGATTGCTGCAGCAACTCCGCAAGACGCGCAAAATATTCTGCAGGCCAGCACTTGGAGGACCCGAAACTGGCGCCGGGATTCAGACCAATGACCATGTCCCCGGCACTGATTCCCCAGGCGCGCAGCCTTGCGAGTCCCTGCTCTTCGTGTTCGGTCGACAGATACAGGCGACTGCGCGGCGCCGCCGGCAGCGTCAACCCCATGTAGTGACACAATTCCAGGTAGTAGTCCTGCATCGGCAACGGTTTATATTTGCCGCCTTCACGCTGAGGCAGCGGCCCGCCAGCCAGGAAGAAACGGCGCAGATTGCGGCGATAGCCATAGATCTCTTGCACACCAGCGAATTTGAAACTGAGAAAGGAGTGCGTGGTGTTGGTCAGCAGCAAGCCGACCTCGGGACGCAGCGGCCGCAAATCGGCACGCAACTGCCGCAACCCTTTCAGCGTCTTGTCCTGACAGGGAATGATGTGATCGAACCAGGGGGCGTCCTGCAGGATGCCACGCGCATAGGGCCGCACGCAGCCGGTGATAACGGCCTCGGGAAAATTGGCGCGCAGGCATTCGAACACGGGTGTGGCCATGACGATGTCGCCGACCCAGTTGGGGCAGCGCACCACCAGACTCTTTACCGACTGCAGGGCTGGGAGCATGTGATAGGACGTCTCAGCTCTGATCCAGAGTGTAGGCCACGGCCTCTTTCTTGGTCCCGGCCGCCAACTGTTCACGCTCCTGCTTGATGTAGTCGGAACGCACGCCCATCACATTCGAGTAACGGATCGTGTAGTGAATCAGATCGCGGGCCATCAGTTCCTCGGAGAGATCACGATCATAGGCGACCAGATCATCGCGCTCGCGCATCCAGGTCTCCTTGTCCATCGCTTCTACTTTCTCCACCAGATTGCGGTAGATCGGCGCGCACTCCCAGTCGGTCTCGGCATTCACATACCAGTTGCAGAGCTTGGCGAGTTTGTCGAGATACAAGTCATGCTCCTCGCCAAAATTCAGGCAGGAGCCGTCGAAGTAATTGCCTTGCCCGGCTAGCTTGCTCTCGTCAATCAGCGGCTTGGCGATCTCGTAACCTGCCGTGCCTTTGAAGGGGAAGAACAACGCCCAGCGGAAACGTCCCATCTTCACCTTCGCGCACAGGCGAATGGTTTCCATGATTTCCTCACGCCCTTCATAGGGCAGTCCCATCATGATGAACGCAGAGCTGTGCAGATCGTAGGCATGGGCGGCGGCAAAGGAACGTTCAATCTGCTCGTTCTTCATGTAGCGCTTGAGCACGTCGCGACGCACGCGCGGTGAGCCGCTTTCCAGCCCGAACTTGACGATGATGCAACCGGCATCCTTGAGCGCCTTGGCGGCCACTTCTTCGAAACAGTTCACATGGCCGTTGACCACGAAGGGAATGCCGACCTTGTGCTTCTTGTAGGCCTCGCAGAATTCAATGACGTACTGAGTGTTCAACGTGAAGAGGTCATCGTCGAAGATGAACGTGTTGATCTCGGGATTCTCGCGCACCAGTTTCTTGAGGTCTTCCATCATCACGTCGATGGGGAAATGGCGCAGGAAATCCTTCACGTTCTTGGCGGCGCCGTCTTCCACGTACTGATCGACGATCTCGATATTGAAGCAATAGGTACACTTGTAGGGACAGCCGCGCGAGGTCAGGATGCCCATCCAGCCGCGCGTCTCTTTCATCACGGCTTTCATGTCGAAAACGTTGTAGTCCAGTGGTGGCAGCTTGGCCAGATCGGGGAACGGCGCCACCTTGTTGATGACTGGGACGTCGCCCATCCAGGAACGGAAATTAGCCAGATGATGAGGACGCTCGCCCTTCTCCAGCGCATCCATCAACTCTTTCAAGGCCCAGTCCGCCTCGCCTACGCAGGTGTAATCGAACAGGCGGGACTTGTGCACTTCCTCGGGCACCATGGTGACATGCACACCCCCAATCACCTGCACCAGCTCAGGCATCGCCGCGCGAATCGCCTTGCTCTTTTCGACCACCCAATCGTACTGCTGCGACATCACGGAAAAACCCACCAGACCCGGTTTGGTCTCCCGGATATAAGCGATGATCTCGTCGCTGCTGGGCACGGGCTTGTACTTTTCGGAGACATGCATGAGGTCCATGACATGACCATTGGCGTGCAGCACACCCGCCAGCGAGGCGATGCCGTGGTTGGTCCCGAGGGGGGCGTCGAGCTGCGGATAAATCATCAGTATTTTCATTATGGTCTGATCGTCCGTATGTCGTGCGTGGCAATGGAGTTGACCTTACGAGAAGTCTTGCCAGAGCATAGATTTTCGGACTGCGGTTGTCTACGCTCGCGGCTGCGCAGCTGCAACAAGCTGCCAGTCTCCGCCATCTGCCAGAGAATCCTGCAATATCGCAAAGGCTTCCGGCAGCAGCGCGATGTCACGGGTGCGCGAGTAGATCAGGTAGACCGGGTAACTGAATTCGGGTGCCGATTGCACGCGTTCCAGAAGTCCACTCTCCAGATGGGCCTGCACCACACGGGTACGGAAATAGCCACTGCCCCCCTGCTGCAAGAGATACAGCAACGCGAGCGGGCCCAGGTCGACGGTGACCTCCGCGCGCGCCAGCTCCGGCAGCGCGGTGTCATGCTGCTGCCGAAAGGTTTCACCCCAGTCGATGTAGATGTACGGCGCCTCCTTCGTAGTGGAACGCACCATCACCAGCTTTTCCTCCAGCAGCTGCTCTACCTGCATGCCCGGACCGTATTCCGGCTGATGCACCAGCACGGCATCCAGCAGACCCTGCTCGACCTTCTTGTAGAGCGTGCGGGGCTCGCCCACCTCCGCCCGCACGGCCAGCGTGGGCTTGCGAATCCGCAGCTGCAGAAGCCATCCCAGCAGCAGCGGATTCCAGAGGCTGATCTCGCCGCCGACGCGCAGCAGACTGTCGACCCGCTCGGGCAGCGGCAGTTCGCGCCGGGCACTCTCCCAGGTCTGCACCAGCTGACTGGCGTGGATGGAAAAGCGCTCGCCGTTGTCGGTCAGGCTGGCCCCATTGCGGTTGCGCACGAACAGGCGACACCCCAGCTGCGTCTCCAGATTCTGCATGCGTGCCGTCACCGTGGTCTGGGTGACATGCAATCGCTCGGCGGCGGCGACGAAGCTGCCCGTACGGACGATTTCCAGAAATGTGCGTGCCAGTTCGATATCCATCGCAGCCCTCTCAAATTGTCGATCAAAGCGCCTTGCGGTCGTTTTATATCAACATTATCGATACAAAGCTGCATTGAATTTCATTTTTTCAATCAAACTTGCCTCGCTATACTCGCCCTCACCATCAGTAAATCGATAGCAGGAGCACTATCCACGATGACTGCACACTTCACGAAATTCCCTTTCAAGCGCTCAGGCACCCTGTCGTCGCCCTCCCGGCACGTCGAAGACATTGCCAGAGCCCTGCGCCAGCACCTCGCTCACGGGCGCACCGTCCAAGGGGAAACCCCGGGCACGGGGCTCCACCTGGCGGAGAAATTGCGCCAGCATGTGGACTCGAAGGGAATCAGCAGTCGGCAGGAAGTCAGGGCAGGATTTCGGCCAGTGCACGGCCCTGCGCACCACTCGGGGTGGCAATCTCCAACATAGTGGCCAGTGTCGGCGCGATGTCGTGCACAGCGGCCTCAACGTGGTAACGCCCTGGCTTGACCAGAGTCTTCGGCCCCCAGAAGATCATTGGGACATGGCTGTCATAGGAATAGGGTGAACCGTGGGTGGTGCCAGTGGCACGGCTGATCCAGTTGGGTTCGTGCACCACCACGACATCACCAGAGTGTTGCCGGTTGAAGCCATTGCGGACGCGCTGGTCGATGCGATCGCCACCACTGTGGCTACTCTCCAACTCGGAGCGGGTGTAGACACGCGCCACATGCGGCTGTCTGCGCAGTGTCGCCACCGCCACACGCTCCATGTCGGCAAGCGCGATCGTCTTGCCCGGCAAGGGATCACGACTCAGGTAGAGGCCCAGCTCGCCGGTACCCTCGATGTAGTCGCCTTCACCAAACTCCGCCACCAGTGCCGCCTCCACCGCCGCCCGCTCGGCCTCGATGTCATAGCGCCCGCCCGGCAGCTGTCTGGCGATGTTGTCTTCCGGCGCCAGCGCAACCCCATGATCCGCCGTCAGCACTACCAGCACGTTGCCGCGCCCGGCTTGTTCTTCCGCTGCTGCCAGCAGTTCGCCGATGCGCTTGTCCACTGACAGAATCATCTGGCGCATCTGCGGCGTTTCAGTGCCGGTCGCATGGCCGAGATAGTCGGTCGCGGAGAAACTCACCGCCAGCAGGTCGGTCTGCTGATCGGTGCCGAGGTCTTCCTCGTGCATCACCTGCAGGGCAAATTCCAGCACCAGCTCGTCCGCGAAAGGCGCGGCGTCGAGGCGCGCAAAGAAACCCGCGCTCGCTTCCGTCGGCAATTGGCGGCCCAGCCATTCGGCCCCAAGATAACGTTCGGCCGGTCGAGTGGCGTTGTAAGCCTGCACCCAGTCCGGCAGCGCCGGGAAATACCAGGAGCTGGACACGATCGTTCCTGTATCTCCGAACCAGAACGCGCCGTCGGCATCGCGTCCCGCTGGCAGGATGGCGCTGCGATCCTTCAACGACACTCCGTAGACCTTGCCACCCTTGCCGGAGATTTTCAGTTCATCGCCGACAGTGGTGACGGCAAGGCGATGCGGCGAAGCACCTCCGCCGTCGCCTGTGTTTTCAGTCCCACCCAGTGGCGTGACATTGTCATCGGTGATGCTCTGGATCATGCGGCCTTCGGCGCGGCCATAGTAGGCATTGCCGGCGATGCCACTGACCGAGGGTGTCGCACCAGTCAGAAAAGTCGAATGTCCCACGGCTGTCACCGTGGGTGCGGCCTCGTAGCTGGCATTGGTGAAGACGGCGCCCTCATCCAGCAGACGCCGAAGTCCACCGGTGAACTCGTGCTCGAAGCGGGTGAGATAGTCATAGCGCATCTGATCGACGACGATGGCGAGCACCAGCGCGGGACGCTCGGCCATGGTGGACTGAGTGACGGTCTGTGCGGTCGGCTGCGCTATCGGCACACAAGCGGAGGCAGTCGCGCACAGGAGCGCGATACGAACAGGGAGAAATCGTTTCATTCTAGAGAGACTCCTTTCAAGATCGTGCAGCCCGCCACGCTCAGTTGTAAACCACATCGCGCACGATGGCGCGCATGTCGCTGACCCCACGGCGGAAGGCCTCGACATTGATGCGCTCGTCATTACCATGCACTCCGGTCGCCTCGCCAACGGGCGTGATGATCGGATCGAAACCATAACTGACGATGCCCTTGTCGCGGGTGAAGTGGCTGTCGGTGAAACCGGTGCTGACGGACGGCAATACGCGCGACCCCGGATGCAATTCTCGTGTCACGCGCTCGATGGCAGAAAACAGTCGTGAGGTGGTGTCGGAGATGGCTGGTGTGAAGGCCATGAGCACCTCTACCTCGACGCCCGTGTCGGCGACCAACGCTTCCACCCCGGCCACGAATTCCTCAAAAGGACGATCCGGCAGAATGCGGCAGTCCAGCTCGGCCCACGCCTCGGGAGGCACCACGTTGATCTTGCTGGAACCCGACATGCGCGTCATGGAGCACGTGTCCCGCGTCAGGCCGTGGCGCCCGGGGTTGTCCTCCTGCAGACGCGCCAGGAACTCGGGGTCCTGTACCGCCAGCGTCATGTTGCTGAAGGCGGCGCCCCAGTCATCGGAACGCCCCACGGCCAGCCCTTTGAAGTAGGCATCCACCGGGGCGATGATGCGCGGAGGAAACGGATTCTCGCGCAGGATACCCAGGGCATCGACGATACGGGTGACCGAACTGGTGGTGCGCGGGGAGGAGCCATGCCCGGGCACATCCACTGCCGTCAGCCGCAGCCATACCGGCACCTTCTGAGTCACCTCGACGCCGAAGACCACATCCTCCGCAGTGCCATTGAGCGTTCTACTACCGCTGCCGCCTTCGTTGAGAAGCAGCCCCGCACCTTCAAAGATCTGCGGACGGTTCTCGATCAACCAGCCGACACCAAAATCACCACCAGCTTCCTCATCGGCACTGGCCACGAAGACGACATCGCGATTCAGCGGCAACCCGGCGCGGTGCAGGCTGAGGAACGCAGCCAGATGGGAGATGCCGGTGCCCTTCATATCGCGGGCACCGCGTCCCAGGATGTAGCCATCGCGCAACTCGCCGGAGAACGGTTCGGTCGTCCAGTAGGCCATGTCCGCCGGTACCACATCGGTGTGCTGCAGCAGAATCAGTGCTGGTTCGTCGCCGCCTTCCAGACGCGCCCAGATGTTGCCTCGGCCCGGGGCGCTCTCGGCGGTCTCGAAGGCAATGCCTTCGGCCTCAAAGATGCGCGAATAAAATTCCACGGCCCGGTATTCGTTGCCCGGCGGATTCACCGTATCGATGCGGACGAACTCCTGCAGCCAGGCGACAGCCTCGTCCTCGATGGACTGCGGCGCGCCACTCTGAGCAACCGCATGCACGCTGGTCAGTGCCAGGCAAAACAATACAGACAGACCTGAGAATTTCATGAGCCGGATAACTCCTGTGTAAACAACTTTGCGGATATAAATTGAAGAACCGTTTTTGAAGAATCGTTGCTGAGAACCGTTGTTGAGGACCGTTGCCGAGAGGCTACTCAGAATAGCCCTTGCGCACAACGCCATTGCTCTGCCCATCCACTGTGCCATCGCGCAGCCATTGCAGTGAGGCATCGAAGAGCAGCGGCGCGTTGATCTCCCACATGGCGTTATGGGAGGAGCAGCCCAGATCGAGCAGCACCTTCTCGCTGGCACCGAGATCCTCGTACATTTCCTTGACGCGGGTGGGCGGCACCTGCACATCGTGAATGCCTGCCACCAGCAACATCGGCGCTTTGGTGGCCGCGACAACATCGCGGGTCCAGCCCCACACCGGTGTATTCGGTGCGCGGCGCACGCCAGTGCCCCAGGTGGCGCCGACCGGATCGGAGGCGAGCATGTCCTGCCAAACGGCTGGTCTGACATGGGCTTCGACCTGATTGGGGCAGCCGATCTGACGGTTCCAGCCGTTATCGAAATCGCGCTGCGATTGCTTGGTGAAGGCGGCGCCCGGCACGGGCACGGCCTCCGGCGTCGCCGCGCGGTTGCGGCTGTAGGCGGGGGCCAGCAACACCAGACGCGCGACCTTGTCGGGATGCAGCGCCGCGTAACCCGCTGCACGCGGCCCACCCAGCGACCAGGCCACGAGATGCACGGTATCGACGCCACGCAGCTCACGCAGGTAATCGACCACGGCGTCGATGTCGTGCCAGTCCGATTCGATCGTCGTGGCGGTGAACGGGTAACTCGGCGCACAGGGAGCGGACAGCATGCCGGGGATGAAATCCTGCTGCGCCGCTTCGGAGAGGTTGCACAGATCATTCATCACATGGGGCCGGGTCGAACGACCATAGCCGGTGGTGTCCATGGCAAAGGTGTCGTAACCCGCCTCGGCCAGATACGCCATCCAGCTGTAACCCTCGACTGGCACATCGAAGGCCACCTCGGCCGGGGTGCCTGCGCCGTGGATGAACAGAACCACCTTGCCCGCGAGATCGGCACTGCGCAGCGGGGTTCCTGGCAGGGTGCGTTCACGCATGTAGATGCGCGCCATCTCGCCCTCCATCGACGGCGCCTTGGAGACGACCTGCACGTAATGATCTAGGCGCAGCACCTCATCAGAAGCCGACTGCGCTGATGACGCCAGGAACAGCGCGGGTGACATAAACACCGCCAGCAGCGCGGCGACTTTCGAACGGGGCAAGCGGAGACGTATTTTCATTTTATTACTCCGACACGAGTGGTTTTTTCTGGAACGTTTTACTGCGAACTGTTTTCACCCCATGACATGCAGCAGGCGGGCGATCTGCTCGGCAGTTCTGGCGAGATTTTGCGCCGCACCCGCCAGCGCCTCTGCACGCGAAAGCGGCCCTGGCGCGATGCTGAATGCGGCGGTGAGTCCGTGATCATACAATGGTTGTAATGTATCGCCCATCACTCCCGCCAGCGCGATCACCGGCACGCCATGCTGCCTTGCCAGCGCACAGACGCCCGCAGGCACCTTGCCCGCTGCGCTCTGGGCATCGAGACTGCCCTCGCCCGTAATGACTATGTCCGCGTCTTGCAACTGTTGTTCCAACCCGACGGTGCGCATCACCAGCGCCACGCCGGAGACGATCTGTGCGCCGGGCGC
>JBBTKA010000067.1:0-22481 GCA_038059145.1 Pseudomonadota bacterium | reverse complement strand
CGCGACGAACTGGCGCTGGTTCTTCAGCGACCCATCGGCCTGCACGTCGAACGCAGGGATTTGCTGACTTATCATTGCCGAAAATGCCGCGTGGGAAATCTGCACTCCTTTGGGTTTGCCCGTTGAGCCAGAGGTAAAGATCATGTAGGCGATAGCGCTACTGTCCACGGGCAGATTGTGCAATCGTGGCAGATCTACGTTGCTCACTGCTTCCGTATACCGAACGTGATGCAAGCCCTGTTTGCCCTGCTGCAGGTCGGCGGCGAGTACAGCGCCTTTCTCATCAGTGCTCAGCAATACATCGACAGCACCTTCGTCGATGATCAGCTGCAGCCGGTCTACGGGATTGCTGAGGTCTAACGGTATGTACACGCCCCCACCCTGCATCGCACCCAGCATGGCGGCGATGCTGCGCACGCTGCGGCTACCAATGACGCCGACATGAAGCTGTTTGCTCACGGGTGGCTCGACCTCTAGCCAGACACCGCGCAGCAGGCCAGCGATACGCTGCATTTCCCGTTCGAGCTCGAGATAGGACCAGTCATTCTCCGCATCGCTGATCCTGCCTCCAGCCTTTGCCACAGAGCGCCTGAAGATGTCGGGCAACCACTGTTGTTTGCCATCGCGACGACCGCAATCGAGTGGCGCGCTCTCGAAGGCTTCGACGCGTGCGATGTCGCTCTCGTCCACCCACGGTATATTCGCCAGCGTGGCGGTCGGGCTGTCCGCGAGGTTCTCCAGCGTGCGTCCAAGACAGCGCAGGATCAGCTCGATGTTGGTCGGCGCGTAAATGACACTGTCATATTCGGCGAGCAGCTTCAGGCTTCCGTCCACCAGGGGGAAAGCACTGAGGGTAAGATCGTACTGGCTGGTGGTGGAAGCGACCGGATGCACCTGCGCGACATGGGCGCCGAAGCGAATATCCTCCACCGCTGTGTTTTGCAGGACCAGCAGCACGTCGAAGAGGGGTGTCCTCCCGGGGTCTCTGAGGAGATCCAGGCTAGAGACTATCGAGTCGAAGGGCACACCCTGATGCGACAGACAGTCGTTCACTTCCGCGGCCACCCCGCTCAGGAAAGCACCGACACTGTCATCAAGTTTCAACGTGGCTCTGAGCGGCAACACATTGACGAAAAAGCCGATCACGGATTCCAGTTGCTGATGCTGCCTGCCCGCCACAGCAGTGCCTATGCAGAAATTCTGCTGACCGGAAAGCCTGCCAAGCACGAGCTGCAAGGCAGCAAAGAGACCGGTGAAATCCGTTATGCCCAGACTGGACAGATGGCGTGTGAAGCCGGTCCAAACTGCTGCTTCAATGTCCATATGGACCGCAGCACCAGCACTTTGCATCAGGGCGGGTCGCGGCGCTGCAGCCGGAAGCTGCAGCGCTTCGACTGGATGAGCGAAGTGTTCGCGCCAGAACTGGGCCGCTCGCGCACCTGCCTCAGACGCGAGCCACTCCACCTGCCAACTGGCGAAATCCCGAAACTGCAGCCTGTCTTGGGACACCCAGTCTTCCTGGGTATCCCGCCGCCCTTCACTGAATTCCTTGTACAGTTGGGTGAGTTCACGGGAGATAATTCCAACCGACCAGCCATCACTGATGATGTGATGCATGGTAATGAAGAGCGCACTGCTGCCGGACAGCAGTTCGGCGGCGGCAATGCGGACCAGCGGTGCCCTTGTCAGATCAAATGCCTGACTGCTGTGTTCCTGCGCTCTTGCAGCCAACTCCGCGTCGTCCAACACGTCGGCAAGCCAGTGCACGCGCGCACTTTGTGAAGAAAGGGGCAGCGCCGCGACCGGCACCACCACCTGTCTGATTCTGCCCTGCGCGTCGTCGCGGAAACAAGTGCGAAGTGCCTCGTGACGCAACAACAACGCATGCAACGCGAGATCCAGTGCGCGGCGGTCAATACTGCCATCCACTGTCAACGTGGCATGCATGTGAAACGGTGAAGGTCCGGCAGCGCGAAGCTGTTCCACCATCCATAGCCGGGATTGTCCGGGCGAAACAGGATAACTGTCCGCCTGCGGCAAAACCCGCAGCACCGGGGCTCCCGCGAGGCACGCATCAACATCGGGAGCGGTCGCATCAATCCGCGCCGCCAGGTCAGCAAGCATCGGATTGGCCTGCAAATCGCGAAAATCCAGCGTAAGGCCGTAGCGTGCAGCGATGCGCGAGAACAACATCATTACCTGGAGGCTGTGCCCCCCCAAATCATGGAATGAGTCTTCCCGAAAAATCTCCGGCTGTCCCAGCAGTTCGGTGAAAAAGCTGGCAAGCGTCAGCTCAGTCGGCGTGCAGGGCAGCGTCTTGCTTGCCGAGTGGCGTGCTGCAGCGCCGGTCTTCTGAATCACGTCCTGACGCTGCAATTCATAGAGGAGCTTGGTACCGGAATTGAGCGTGCTGGCAAGACGGTGATAGTAGCGGGACATCCTGGCAGATAATGGCGTGGCATCCGCTGCGAAAACCTGCGTCGTTTCTTCACGTGGATTTACGCTGCGGCTGTCATCTTGCTTGGTCGCGCTTTCTTCGTGCGCTGCGGGATTATCGACGCTGCCTGGCTGCCAGTGCTCTGCAGTGGCCACTGGCAGACAGAACTGCCACGCGGCGTCACTTCGGCGCGCTGTCTCAGGAACGAATGCGATGCTCTGCAGGAATTGCAGCGCGGGTGCATTGCGCGTTAGTTTGACGAAGTCCACCCGGAGCTCTCCGACGCCATTGAGTGCGGCCTCCTGCGCAAGCCGCCGCATGATCGTATGCTCGACACCACGCCCCAGCACACGACAGCTGAGCATGAAACCGAACATCGTCCATGCCTCGGCGCTGCGCCGGATGAAAATGCTGCCGGTCAATCCATATTCGCCATATTTGTCGGCTACGCTGACGCAGCGAATATCGGTATCAGAATTTTGCAACAGACTCGCGATCTCGACTTCGGAGTAGCGGATGCCGGTCGTATTGAACTGGTTCGTGCGTTGCGACAATTGCGCCGTACGTTGCAAATCACCCCGCTCCACCGTGCGCATATCGATGCGGATATCCAGCGACGCGAGAAATTCTGCGTAAGTGCCAGTTGCCTTTTTTGCGTTGGCGCGCTGCAGCTCTTCCGCATACATTTGCGCACGTGCGGCATCCTCACGAGTGGCCACGCGGACATCGAGCAACCACAAGTGTTTCAGGAAGGCTTCGCGATCCTGTGTCGCTGGTAGCTGGATGGCCAGCACGCCCGGACACGTCGCCAGTACCTGTTCGCACTCCAGCGGACTGTCATCAATGAATACGAAACTGTCGAGGCCCAGAGACAGCTCTTCCGCCAGCGCGAGAATGCTTTCCGACTTTGGCCGCCAACCCGCGCACACCCGTGTCAGTTGGGTCCAGCGCAACGGCATCTCGCGCTGGTCGAATACCGCGCGTACATCTTCTTCGTTATTCTTTGTTGCCAGGCAAATGAGAGCACCCGCTGCACGCGCGTTCAATAATGTTTGTTGCAGACAGACGTGCGCCGCATCGAGGCGGACGCCATGCACACCGTCCTCGCCGACGATGCCGCCCCACAGCGTGTCGTCGGCATCAACCACATATACCTTGATAGGCTTCCTGTTGTGCAGGTCGCGTCGCCTGGCAAGCAGATTCGCCACTGCTGCGAAGAATTCCTCGGTGTAAGGAATATCGCCAAAAATCAATTGCGGCGGATGACAGGGCTGCTGCAGCCCATAAGTCTCGACGAGGTTTTCCAGAGTCAGCACTTCTGCATTCATTGGCGAACCGTGCAGATCGGCAAGTGCTTCCTTCATATAAGCTGCAAACTCACCGTACAGCGTCCAATCGCCATCTTGCGGCCCCCTGTCTGGCGAGCCTCTGTCTTGAGGATTGCAGTCGAGCCAGGGACACGGCACGAAGTACAGGCGGCTGCCCGGACAGGCACCGGCATACGCAGCCAACCCAGCAGCAAGCTCGGCCAACTGCTCGTAGGCATCGGACACCACTACCTTGCCGTTTTCACCCATGACAGGGCGCCACATCACAACATGTTGCTGTGGCTGCAGCCGTCTGAGACGTGAGCCGGGGTTGATCAGCTCCTGCACAATCTGGTCGTAGGGCAGCAGTGTGACGGCGCCGGAGCTGCCGCCGATGTATTCGTGGTATTGCAGCATACCCACCAGACTGTCGGCGGTGAAATTGGCGGACAACGTCCAGCCTGCTGCGATGCCGCGAGCCAGCACGTCGAGTGGCTGGTGAGCATCCAGCAGCGCAGCGAGCAGCTCACACAAATCCACGCCCATTTTTTCCAGCCGGTCCTGCAGATAAAGACTGCCATCGGCGACAAAACGGAAGCTAAGATCGTTCGCCAGAGGCGCGACGATCAGGCCGAACTCGAAGTGCATTGGGTCGAATATTTCCTGCGGCTGCCATTGCCAGCGTGCAACAGCGGCGTCGGCTGCGGGGTAGTTTTCAAACACGAGAGCGTGCGTGACTAGCCCTGCTCGCGCAGGCGTCAGCGTCTGAATTTCCGCCAGCGTCAGATGGCCGAAGCTCATGCTTTCCGCGAACTGCTGCGCCGTCTCTCCCGCCAGTTCTGCGAACGACGCAGCATCCCGCGCCCTGATTCGCACGGGCAGCGTATTGATCAGCATGCCTGCGATGTCGCCGACTCCGGCGAGATCGCTGCCACGTCCAGACACCGTCGCGCCAAACACCAGATCATCGCTACCGGTCAGGCGGCTGAGGAATACACCCCACAAAGTCTGCACTACCGCGTTAAGGGTGAGGCCCTGTTGCTCGCACCAGCTCAGTAGCGTGCCATGCAGCGCAGCACCGGTGCGGGTTTCGACAAACAATGGAGCTGAATCAGAGGCAAGATTTCGCGGAAGGTGCGCTGGCACATCGCTGCGGCTTTGATAGTCGCCCAGCAATCGGTGCCAGTAGTCGCGCGCTTGCTCGGGAGCGTGTCGGCCGAGCCATTCGAAATAAGCTCGCATGCCGCTGGCCGCGTTTCTGTCGCCGCCCGTGGCTTCACCGAAGTAAAGTGCTTCCAGACGTTGCAGCAGAAGCGCACTGGTCCACCCATCAAGCGCCATGTGATGAAAGTCGATAATGAGTTCAAAGCAGGCATCGTCGAGGCGCACCAGCGTGAGACTGAACAAGGGATCGCGCAGCAGGTCGCGCCGTCTGTCGCGCAGCGATGCACGCAATAGCGTCAGGTCACCCTCCCCTTTGGCGCTCCACGTGGTGACACCGAGATTCTGGTCGAGGTACTGATAATTTTCCGTACGTTCACGGAATACAATCTGCAGAAGTTCTCCGCGCGGAGTCTGGGCAAATCCGGTTCGCAGTGCCTGAGTTTCGGCAACCAGTGCTTTGACCGCCGCCGCGAACCGCTCTTCTTCGAGTGGCTGGAAGAGGCGCAGCGCAACCTGATCCTGATAGGCGGTAGGATGTGTCGCACAGTGCAGCCACATACCCGCCTGCATACCTGTCAGCGGCAATATTTCTTCCACTACGGCGGCAGATAGCCGCAGCGCGGCGAGCGTGGCGTCAAGTTCAGCCAGCGAAGCAAAAGGAACAAGACTATCGGACAGCGATAGCAGACATTGATCTTCTGCATGGCCTGCAGCGATATCCTGCAGGCGTACAGCCAGAGTGCCGAGTTCCGCCAGCCAAGCGCCAGCGAGTTCCTCAAGCCCAAGAGTGTGGCGTGGATTGTGCCCCCGCAGCGTCAGCTCGAACTGCCCGTCGGCAATGCGCGCCAGCACATCGAGTTTGAAAGGCTCGGTCACTGTGGCGCCGTGATCGGTGCCCGCCGGCTCGTTGGCTGCCTGCAACCACACCCCGTGGTCGTCGACCGTCTCACCCAGATAGTTGAAGCTGAGCTGCGGCCTGAGCGTCAGCGACTCCCGCGCCTCGTCCCCTTGGTAGTAACGCAAGGGTAAATAGGTGAAGCCCTTGGCTGGCAAGCGCCGGAAGCTGTCCTTCACTTTGCGGTACAGATCAAGTTGCTGCGCGTCGATGCCGGTAATCGCGAAGGGATACAGCGACGTGAACCAGCCCATTGTCGAGCTGCAATCGCCGAGACCATCGAAGGGCTCGCGTCCGTGGCCTTCCAGCGACAGCAGACAATCTGCGTGATTCAGCGTGCACTGCCAAGCGCGGATAAAGGCAGCCAGCAATATTTCCTGTGGCGTCATGCGCAGCAGCGCGGAGCCGTTGTACAACAGCTCCCGTGTCTCGCGGTGCGACAGTGTCCGCACTGCCACATCTCGCACTGCGCTCGCAGAGGTAAAAAGATCCTGCTGCCGCTGCAGAATTTGGCGGCCATGCACAACGACATCCTGCCAATAGCCAAGATCGCGGTCCATCTGCCCGCATTCCACCGTTGCCTTAAGCTGCGCGGCCCAGTTGATGAGTCCGAGCGCTTCGCGGACTGGCTCTTGCAGGACATGTTGTACAGCGCTGTCCATATCACAATGCTGAGGTGCCAAGTGACGCTGATGATAGTGGCGTTGATAAAGACGTTCGAGGTTTTCTGCGAACAGGCGCCCTGACACTTCATCTGCCGCAAGATGATGAACCACCACAGCGAGATAACTTGCGCCTACCGCTCTCGCCACACCAACGGCGAGTAGAATGCCCGCCTGCAGATCGATGGCCTGCTGCAATTCCTGCCAGCACTGCTGACGCGATTGCCTAGCTTCGAAGTCGCGCAGCACATAGCGGCCAGTGTCACGGATGCTTTGCTGGTGCGCGCCTGTCCCGCACGACAAACCATCGAGTGTCAGGCGCAGTGCCGGATGCAGCTCAAGCAATTCATCAAGCGCAACGCGCAACGCGTCCATGTCGATAGGCGCGTCTACCCTGAACACGCTGGACAGATTGAAATGATTGGCAGGCGCTCCGCATTGCTCGAGCCACCACAGTTGAGTGGGACTCAGCGGCCCGGAGCGCAGCGCTACTTCGCTCACAGCCATCGGCGTCACTGTCGCGGCTGCGGCGAGACCGGCGAGGGTTTCCGACGCAAAGATATCCTTTAACGTAAAGTGATAACCGTCAGACCTCGCCAGCGATACCAATTGGATCGCGCGGATGGAGTCACCCCCGAGCGAAAAGAAATTGTCGTCACGATGGATTCCAAGTGCTGCACTTCCAGTCAGGCCAAGCACGACGGCATAAAGACGAGCCAGATTTTGTTCGGCTTTTCCATGCAGTAGGCCTTGCGATAATCCGGCCGGCGCACTGTCCATGTTTTCCGGCAATGGCAGCGCACCGACATCCACCTTGCCGCTGGCGTTCAACGGAAAGCGCTCCATGCAGACGATTTTCGCGGGCAACATGTAATTCGGCATGCTGTCCTTCAGTGCGTCACGTACGGCACCCACGGTGGTGCCGCTTCCGGCAGGCGCGACAAGCCAGGCCACCAGCTCACTGCTACCCGCAGGTCCCCGCGCTTGCACGAAGGCATCCATCACACCGGGCAATGTACGCAGGTAATATTCCACCTCACCAAGTTCGACACGAAAGCCGCGTATCTTGACCTGCCGATCGTTGCGGCCAAGGAACACCAGTTCGCACTTGTGGTTCCATTTGGCGAGATCGCCGGTCCGGTAAAGCCTGTCTGTGCCCGACGGTAGAAAAGGATTTGCCAGAAACGCCGCAGGTTGCCCACTGCGGCCTTCATCCCGCTGTTCAACATAGCCAAGCGCGATGCCGTCGCCACCGCAATAGATTTCCCCCGGCACACCGATAGGTACCGGCTGAAGATTCTGATCGAGCAGATAGATGCGGCTGTTGGCAACCGGCCTGCCGATCGGAATGGTGGCCAGCGCCAGGTCGTCCGCACTGATATGGTGCCATGTGGAGAAGGTGGTATTTTCGGTTGGACCGTAGACGTGCAACAATTTCAAGTCGGGCCGCGCCTGCATCAGCCTCCTGATGTGCTCCACGGAAATTTTTTCCCCGCCCGTCAGCACAGTCTGCAATCTGGTAAACGCCGGTGCGTTGTTGTCGACGATCTGGTTGACGATCTGGTTGAAAAGCCCCGTGGTCAGAAACGCAGTGTCCACCTGATAGTGCTCCACCAGCGCCTGAAACTCATGCACTTCCAGCAAGGTTGTGCCAGGCGGAATGCAGACGCAGCCGCCGTTGAGCAAGGGCCCCCAGATTTCAAACGTGGCTGCATCGAAGGCCAGCGAACCCGTCAGCAGTACGCGTTCGTTCGCGCGCACCTGATGATAGTCCGTGTTGCACACCAGCCTGAGCACGGAGCGCTGGTCGATCAATGTTCCTTTCGGTTTCCCGGTGGAGCCGGACGTAAACATCAGGTAAGCCGGATAGAGCGTTGTAGCTGTCGTGTCTTCAGCAGCAGATTTCCGGGAGGGCAGCACGTTGCCTGAACCTTGGGATATCGCTGTGATCAACGCGTCAGTGTCGATCAGCGCAACATCCAGCTCCTGCAGCTCGACAATTCGGCTTGCTTCCACAAGCAGCAGCCGTACCTCGCCAGCCGCCAGCACCTGGCTTACGCGTTCCCGGGGCGTATTGGCGGCAAGTGGCACGTAGACGCCGCGGCTTTTCAGAATAGCGAGTATCACGATCAGCGCGCGCTCATCTTTGTCGAGCATCAACGCAATGCGACAACCGGACTTGTGCGCTGGGTGGCTCAGCAGAGATCGGGCCAATTGATCGGACAGCTCATCGAGAATCCGATAGCTGAGCTGCACATCTCCGGCATGCACAGCGATCGCGTCGGGACACTGCTGCACCGTCGTGCGGAAGAGTTCGACAAGGGAAGACTGTTGCGGATACGGTCTGGCAGTCGCGTTCACCTGTTCAAGCAGCCGACGGCGGTCATCTTCGCTCTGCAGCGCCAGTTCGCCCAGCGCAAGCTCAGGCTGTCGTGGCAGCGCGATAGCGAGCAAGCGCCAGGCATCGCACAGACGTCTCACGGTGGCTTCCAGCAGCACGCCAGTGGCATATTCCAGATCGAGGCGCAGGCTGCCGTCACTGTCTTTCTCGAAATGAAAGGTCAGGTCAACCTTGCTGAACGCCTGATGGACTCTCAGCGCACGACCTGCAATGTCAGCCGCACCTGCACCGTCGCGGAAGCTCAGCGCCATCTCGTCGGCAAAAGTGAGCCCAAGCATCGCGTCGTACAACGGCGAGCGACTCGGGTCCTTGGCGAAGCCCAGCTCTGTCACCAGTTCATCAAAGGCGAGACCCTGATGCTGGAAACCTTCGAGCACGCGGCGGCGCACCTGCAGCAACAATTTCGGAAAAGTTTGCTGGCAATCGACCGTCTGGCGCAGCGCAACCGTGTTGACGAAAGGCCCCACAACCTTGTCGAACTGTGCACCAGGCCTGCCCGCCACTGGCGTGCCCAGCGTCACCTCGCCCACATTGGCGAAGCGCGCCAGCAGCAGCTGCACGAGCGCCACGAGGCCCATATACAGCGTAGCATTGTGCGCATGACAGAACGCTTCGAATGCGCTGGCATCCGGGGTTGCCAACGTCATCGCCACAGAGCTGCCCCGGAAATCCTTCAGCACAGGCCTCGGCAGGTCCAGCAAGGCATCAAGTGTTTCCGGCGCGCTTGCGAAAATGTCTTTCCAGTACGCCCTTGCCTTGCTGGTATCGGCACGTGCTTCGTATTCCACGTAGTCGCGATATTGCAAGGCAGGCAGGCCTGCATTGACCTCGGCAGACGCGGTAGTTGATGAATCGACTATGGCCTCGTAATACTGCACCACCTCCTGGATCATGCTGGTGATCGACAGACCGTCGCAGACGCTGTGGTGAATCACGACGATGAGACCGGCCTGCCCCTTGTCGGTCGCGCAATAAATCACTTTGAGCAGCCAGTCCTGCAGCAGATCGAAAGGCTTTGCAGCCTCTGTGCTGGCCAGGTCCAGCAGTTGCGCTTCTACATCCTGATCCGACCTCAGTTTATGCTTGTGCATCACCCACTCAGCGGCGTTGCGAGGAGTCTGGAACAACTCGTCTCCTTCCTGCGCGAAGTTCGAGCGCAGCACTTCGTGGCCGCCGAGCAACTGGCGCCAAGCGCGCGAGAGACGCTCCGGGTCCAGACCTTTGTCGAAGCAGAATGCCGATGCAATGTTGTACGCGGCGTTGGCTTCACTGCCCAACTGAGACAGAATCCACAGACGGCGCTGCGCCAGACTCAGCGGATAGCGCGACCCCGCAGACGGGCGACTCTCATGTTGTTGGCCCTGCTGCTGACGTGCACGGGAAATCTGCTGCAGCAGCGCGGCACGCTGCTCGGGCGACAGATTTTCAAGGCGTGTCCTGAGTGCCGATTTGCTGTCCACGGTCAGCTGCTCTGCTGCTTGTCTGACACATCGGCGAGCAGTGCTTCAAGCACGTCCAGCCCGACACCTTCGACGCCAAGATCATCGAGACCAAGCTCATCAAGGAGCGCATCAAGGTCGTCACGTGGGACAGGTGGTGTGCCAACTGGCTGGCATAGCGTGGCTTGCTGCCGCGGCGTGGGAAACTCGAATACATCAGCCACTCCGATGTTCAGACCACAACGCGTCTGCAACACATCTGCAAGCGTCAATGCTTTAAGGCTGTGTCCGCCGATATCGAAGAAGTTGGTCAGCGGACCAATCTGTTCATGCTCCAGCACCTGCTTCCACGCGCTGATGATCATTGCCTCGACGTCAGTCGAGTCCGCAGTCTCAGTCGCCTGCACAACGCTGAACGGATCAGGCAGCGCTGCACGGTCGATCTTGCCGTTGGCAGTCATCGGCAGCGCTTCGAGCCACATAGTGTACGAAGGGATCATGTAGTCCGGCAGCCGCGTCGACAGCCACGGCCGCCACTGCGCGGGCGCCGCCGTTTCATCGCCGACCAGATAGACGACCAGCTCGGTGCCGTGCGGATTATCAATGGGGGCCACCAGTGCCTCTGAGACGCTCTGGTGCGTTTCAAGGCAGCGCGCGATTTCCTCGCATTCGACGCGGAAGCCACGCACCTGCACCTGATGATCGTTGCGGCCCAGGTATACCAGACCAAGCTCGGGGCTGATGTAGCCGACGTCGCCAGACCAGTAACAGTGTTCCTTTCCTGCACTCTCCAACGCTGCGAACTTGGCGGCGGTCAGTTCCGGGCGGTTCAGATATCCCATGCCGACACCACTGCCACTCACGACAATCTCGCCTGCAATGCCCGGTGGTTGCAGATGACCACTGCGGTCGACGATCCACACACCAGTTTCCGGCAGGGGTCTCCCGACCAGATTGAGACGCGTGCCACTCCGCACATCCGCTTCGCTGACTTCCCGATACGTCACGTGCACCGTAGTTTCAGTAATGCCATACATGTTCACCAGTTTCACGCTGGTGGTCGGGAATACTTCAATCCACTGCGACAAACGGTTGCAGGCAAGCGAGTCACCGCCGAACACGACGAGACGCAGCGCAGCAAGATCCTCTGCTCGCTTCTTCAGCGCAGTCTTGGTGAATTGATAGAACGCCGCCGGAGTCTGGTTCAGCACGGTCACCTTGTGGCGGGCCACCAAAGCAACGAATGTTTCGACGTTGCGCACTTCCGCTGCGGTCGGAATCACCAGCGTGCCTCCGTTCAGCAGCGCGCCGTACATCTCCCACACTGAAAAATCAAAACAGAACGAATGGGCCAGTATCCACACGTCGTTGTGATCGAAGTCGAAATCGAAGTCAGCGTTGCGAAGCAGGCGCACGACATTGCGATGCGAAATTTCGCAGCCCTTGGGTTGGCCGGTCGAACCAGAGGTGTAAATCACATAGGCAGCCACGTCCTGACTGAACGAAGGCAGCGTCGCTGATTCCGATGCGGCAAGCGCGATGCTGTTGATGTCTACGCTGTCTGCGCTGAACGCGAAGTCCGGCATTCCAGCGCTGGTGAGCACCAATGCCGCACCGCTGTCCTGCACAATGAAGCGCAGGCGTTCCTCGGGATAGATCGGGTCCAGTGGAACGTAACTGCCACCTGCCGCCAGTACGGCCAGCATGCAGACGACCATCTCGCGATTGCGTGGCAACCATAGCGCCACACGCTGCCCTGGCGCGAATGGTGCACAACGCAGCAGACCCGCTGCAATTGCCTGGACACGCGCATGCAACTCTGCATGACTGATGCTGCCCAACTCATCGCGAAGCGCAACTCTGTCGCCGTGTTGGTCGACGGCATTCTGATACAAGTCAAATAGTGTCAGGTCGGTCGGATATGCCGACAGGCGACGGTTCCAGTGCTCCGAGAGCCAACTGCTCTCTGCAGCCGTCAACAGATCCAGCGAAGCCAGCTTCTGCTCCGGCGCCTGCACCAACAACTGCGCCACGTGAACGAAATGCTCGGCGAGATGTTCAATCTGCCGGGCGGGATAGACCGAGGCATCGAACAGGAAAGCAGCCTCAAGTCCCTCCTCCGTAGGGACGATCACGAGATTCAGCGGTAAGTCGGTACGTTCGAATGCGCGGATGTCCGAAATGCGGACCGATGCTTGATCGCCCGCTGTACCGCTGCCGCGTAGCGCGGCATCCATGGGGTAATTTTCGAGTACAACCAGATGGTCGAACAACGGTTCGCGCGGCCGCAGGTCTGGTGCCGCCGCCTGAATCTCGGCGAGGCTCAGGTATTCGTGGCTGCGGCTTGCGTTGGCCTGTTGCTGGATCAGCGTCAGCGCGTCGTTCGCGCTGATCGCCGCGTCCAACTGAAAGCGGACAGGCACGGTGTTGATGAATAGCCCGACTGCGCGATCAATACCAGCAACTTCCGGTGGTCTGCCTGACACGACGGTGCCATAGACAACATCGGGACTGTTCGTGAACCTGGCCAACAGCACGCCCCAGGCCAACCTGATGACGCTGCTGAGGGTTGCGCTTCGGGATGCTCCCCAAACCTGCATGCTCGCGGCCAGCGTGGCGGACAATTGCACTGTGTGGTGTTTGAGCTGATAGCCGCTATTCCGGCTGTTTACGTTGATGCTGTCGCACTCCGCATCCAGTTGCGGCCAGGGCAATAATCGAGTTGGAAATTCGATACCGGCCAGCAGACTCGCCCAGTAGCCCAAGGTACTATTGCGGTCCCTGCTGGCAAGCCAGCGGAAATAATCCTGATGCAGCGGGTCATGCGTCGCTGCTTCGATGCCGACGTCAGTTGCATCTACACCTGACTGTGCGTTTGATTCTGCGTAAAGCTTCAGCAATCGGTCGAACAGAATGCCAACGCACCAGCCGTCCATGATCAGATGATGGTGCGACCAGATCACGTGCACGCTGCTGTCTGTTGCGAGGCCTGCCTTCTGTTGCGTCGTTTGCTTCTGCAGCGTAAACAGCTGCACCCGCATCAGCGGTGGCTGGGAGACATCGAACTGCGTTGCCTGATCTGCCGCGCGCGCCTCGTCCAACACGCATTTCTGTTCCGATGCTGACAGAGTGCTCAAATCGTGGCTTGTGATAGGCAGCTTCACCGCCGTCCTGATGAGTTGCGCAGTGCGCCCGTTGTTGCCGACGACGAAGGCGGCGCGCAACAGCGGAAACTCCTCCAGTAAACGCTGGAATACACTCGCCAGCCTGTCTGCTTCCACGCCATGCAGCGTGAAGTCCACCTGTTCGAGGTAGGCGAGGTCATCCGGCGTGCTTCTCGCATGAAAGATCAACCCGCTCTGCATCGCAGTGACAGGCAAGATATTGGCAACGTCCTCGCGGGCAATGCGGTTCCGGGCAAGCAGGCCACAGTATTCGTCAAGGCGCCAGTTGCCTTCGACAAAGTCCACTGGCGCTGCGGGTACGGGGGCTAAGAGGTTGCGGCATGCGGCAGCGAGGTCAATTGCCTGTTGCAGGAACGTCTGCACAATAGCATCGAGCGTGTCCTGCGCGACCAGCGCCGCATCCGCGGATATCGACACATGTAAGCCTGCATCATCGGCGAAGCAGACGAACTCCACCGGCGGCAACAGGTTCAACTCCCCCATCCTGTCCCCTGCCGGTGTCGCGTCGAGAATCGCGAAAGCCTCGTCAGAATGGTGCTTGAAGCGTCCCAGATAATTGAATGCAAACTCCGGCGCGACCGTCGTCATATCCGCGTACCGAACGACATACTTGAGTACACCGTAGCCGACGCCTTGCTCGGGCACCCGCTGGCTCACGTCGCGGGTGCGTTCGACCTTGGCTACCCAATCATTGCCGGATGTCGAGCCGGACGTGTTGATGCTCAGCGGATACGCCGATGTCATCCAGCCCAGTGTTGTCGAAAAATCAGCGTCGGCATAGCTCTGTGCCCTGCCGTTCGATTCCATCAGCAGGGTGACAACATCAAGGCTGCAGACCCGCGCGACCGCATCGGTAAACGCGGCAAGAAGCAGATCACTGCCGCGGCTACGAAAATTTCGGTGCCCGGAGGCGAGCAGTATCTCGGCCACGTCAGCGCCCAGGTGCGCGTTCAGGTGCAGGCGCTTGTACAACTCGGAGTGATGTTTACTTTCGGGGGTGAAGACCCGCTTGCCATCGGCGAGCATTGCTTTCCAGAACGGTACCTCCAATAACGCTTTGCCTCTGGCGGGCTCGCTATGCAAGGCACTTGCAAACTGCCGCATAGTGGCACCACTGGGCAACTCTCGCAGAGTTTGTCCCCTCTGGGTATCGTCCCAGAGAGCAGCCCACTGCGTTTGCAGTAATTGCCAGGACACTGCATCCACGACGAAATGATGGAACACCACCAGGGCCTTCGTCTCCGCTGCCGCTCTCACGAGCACGACTTTAAGCAAAGGACCGTTTTGCAAATCAATTTCCGCGCGCGCAGCTATGGCGACGGCATCGAGCTGAAGCTCACCGTAGACTTCCGAGCAGTGCACAAGCCGATCACTCGATACCGCAGTGACCTGCGCACCGGTCCTGCCCGCGATCAGCGCACAGGTATCCTGGAACACCGCATGCTGGCTAGCCCAGTGACGACACAAGCTGTCGAGCTGTGCGAACGTCATGCTGGTCGGCAAGCGTATCCACGCGGCCTGAGTGAACGCATTGAAGTCGCCGTTGTTGAAGTCGCCATTGCAGGTTTCGAAAAACCACGCCTGCATTGGCGTCGGCAGCGCCGACGCGGAGGATTGCAGCACTTGGCCGAACTTGCTGCCTTTGCTCGTGATCCTGCGCGCCAGATCGGACAGCACCGGGTTCCGGAATAAATCATTGACGTCCAGAACATACCCGGCTTCGTGGAGGCGCGAGGCCAGTAGGATCGCCTGAATCGAATCTCCGCCTGCGTTGAAGTAGTTGTCGCCTGGCTGCAAGTCCGGACGCCCCAGAATTCCCCTGCAATGACTCAGCAGCAGCGTCAGATGCTTGTTTGTCGGCAGGACTTCCGCCGTTTCACCAACCACCTTGTTCACTGCATCTTCCAGCGGCGGCAGCAATGCCCGGCGATCCAGCTTGCCGCTAGGCAGCAGCGGCAGTTGGCTGATCTGATGCAAAGCAGCGGGCACCATCCATGCAGGCAATACAGCCATCATCAGGTCGCGACAGTCGGCAGGCACAACGTCCGCCACGACCCAACCATGCAGACTCGCACTCGCTGCCTTGTCGATGACGTTGACCGCCACTTCGCTCAGGTTCAGCTGGCTGCGTAGCGCCGCTTCGACATCTTCCAGCTCGATGCGATAACCGTTGACCTTGACCTGGCTATCGTCCCGCCCTTTGAATTCCAACGCGTTGCTGTCAAGCACACGAGCAATGTCACCGGTGTCGTAACAGCGCGCATTGCCCAGCGACGGCAGGCAGCGAAATTTTTTCTGCGTGTTTGTCTCATCGCCCGCATAGCCTTTGGCGAGACCGGTGCCACTGACCCAGAGGCGTCCCCACACGCCAGTCGGCGTAGGACGTTCCCGCTCATCGAGGATATGCACTTGTATATTTTTTACCGGCCAACCAATCGTGACGCGGTCCTGTCCCGGGTGCTGTCGTCCTGCGCTGACGACCACACTGCATTCGGTTGGCCCGTATTCATTCCACAGCTCTGCAGCGGGCGCTTTCGCAAAATGCTCCTGCATCAGATCGAATGGCAGCTTCTCACCGGCCAGCGTGATGAAGCGCAGAGACGCCATGGCCGGTGCGATGCGGTCGAGCAGCACGCGATAGAGCGTGGGGGTCACCAGGATCGCGCTGACTCTGTGCTGCTCGATGGCGTCCCTGATCCGCTCGACAGATCGCTTGGAGGCAGTATCCAGCATCACCAGACGACCACCGCCAAGCAGCGTGCTCAATATGTCGATCAGCGACGCGTCGAAGCCCGCGCTCGGCATCTGCAGAATCGTATCGGCCTTGCATATGCGATAGGCTTGAATCCGCCAGGCCACGGCGTTGCCGATCCCGGCGTGAATTATTTCGACGCCCTTCGGTACACCGGTGCTGCCGGACGTGAAGAGCACATAGGCAACATCCTCGGGTTGCGGAGGCTGAAGCGACTGGTGCCGCGTCGTGGCGATTGCGCCATTGAGCAGCTCGTCCATCGCGATGCATTCAACCGCATCCTGTTTGGAGATAGCGTCTACGCAGGCATGTCCCGCAGCGTGAATCAGGTAGCGAGCGCCGCATTGTTGCAGAATCGAGCGCAGGCGCGGCAATGGCGTGTCGGGCGTCACCGGCACATAGACCGCGCCCATCGAGAACAGCGCGAGCATTGCGACGACGAGATCGATGGAGGAATCCAGGCTCACCACAACCCTATCGCCCGACCTGACGCCATACAAATTGAACAGCGTGAATGCCGTTTCAGTGACTTGCTTGTCCACCTCTGCATAAGTCAGCTGGCGGTTGCCTTCGATGAGCGCAACATTGTTCGCACCACGGGCCACTTGTCTTTTCCAAAGACTGCAAATCGTGTCGGGCGCTGCATTCGTAGCCGCAACGGCCTTGGTCGACTGCTCCGTTCGAGCTGCCAATTTGAATGCGGCATCTACCCAGTGGGCTACCGTAGTCGCCTCCCCCGCTACCAGTGTTTCCAGCAGCGTCAGGTATTCACTGATGCGCCTCGTCATCGTGGCGTCACTGAACAGCCTTTCCGCATACGCGCAGTTGATCAGGATGCTGTTCTCCGCTTCGATCAGGTCGAGGCTAATATCGAACATCCCTGCCCCTTCATACTGGGTCAGCGTCTCGCCCTCGAAAGTCTTGGTCCTGATTGCGCGCGAACCGGCGTTCTCGTAGGAGAACATCACGTCGAACAGCGGGTTACGATTGGCGCGATGACCGATGCTCAGCGTTGACAGCAGCGCGCTGAATGGGAAGTCACTGTGCTCCTGCACTTCGAACAGCTTGTCGCGAATCTGTTGCAGAAAATCCGGGACATTACTTTGCTCATCGACCTGCGCGGGAAACGCTAGCGTATTGACGAACATACCAACGGCATTGTCGGCTGCGGCATCGGGCCGTCCAGAGCCAGGCAAACCGACAACAAACTGCTGCTGGCGCACATAGCGCCAGGTCCAGGCGACGAACACCGCGAACAGCGCACCAAAAGTCGAGATGCGCGCGCTGGTGCAGAATCGATGCAGCGCCGCAGTCGCATCGGTGTCCAGCTTCAGTGCGATTCGCTTGCCCGCAAAACTGGTGACAGGTGGGCGGGCGAAATCGGGCGACAGGTCAAAGGTTTCCTGCGTCGCCACGAACGGAGTGAGGGTATCGTACCAGTAACGCGCCGCTTCCCGCGCCTTGTCCCCCGCCAGATATTGCGCGACGGAGTCCTGCACATGGCGTGCCTGACAGCGTACTGGTTCTAACCTTTCTCCGTCATACAGTGCCAGAATTTCCTGCAGCACCACGTTCATCGACAGGCCGTCGGCCACGATGTGATGCACGTCCATCAACAGCAAATGCGTGCCGTCCTGGGTGGCGGCAAGACCGACCCGCAGCAGCGGCGGCTCGAGCAGATTGAAAGGTTGGATGTAGGCGTCCAGCAGTTCATCCACGGAACCTGAGCCTGCATCGAGACCGTCGAAGGTAATGCAGTCCAGAAAGAAGCGCGGCTCGGCGACGATCCGCTGATAGAACTCGCCATCGACGACGACGAAGGCGGTGCGCAGCGACTCGTGGCGAATGATGACCTGATGAATGCAATCTTCCAGCCGGGCAGCGTCCACATGTCCTTTCAGGCGCCATGCGCCGGCAAGATGGTAGGGCTTTTCCGCGCCCTCGCGCTGCGTTATCGCATAGAGCCGTTTCTGCACGGAAGACATCGGAATGTATTGGCGGCGCAGTTTGTCAGCACGGAATCCGAAGCCTCCGGCGCGCAAGGAATCCACCGCATGCACGATCGCGGCAAACAACAGGTCCGCGTCTTCCTGCGAGTGTTCGGTGGACAGGTTCGCGACGTGCAGCTCCCAGGTGTAGACGCCCTTCTCCAGCAGTAGATAGAAGAACAGTTCAAGTTCCAGCGCCGACGCGAAACTCTCGAACTTGAACTGCGTGCCGAAGTATGTGAGGCGCAGCGGCACCGCGTTGCGTTCAAACCACACATTGATGCGATCGGCGAGCTGATGCATGTGCATCCGGGTCGCGTGGAACAGATCGGGATTACGCTCGATGTGATCGAGCACTGCGGAAGCGGCGGCCAGCGCCACAGGATGCTTGTTGTGAGTGCCGCCCGTGGCGATCGAGTCGGCGTGCGGCGCGCTGTCGTCACCGAAGTGCCACACTCCTCCGTCGCTCGACTGCATCACGTCCGCGTTGCCAGCAATCACACTCAGCGGATAGCCGCCGCCGATGATCTTGCCGTAGGTCGACAGGTCGGACTTCACGCCGAACCACTCCTGCATGCCCCCAGCGGCCTGTCGGAAGCCATTGACCATCTCGTCGAATATCAGTGGGATTTCCAGCTCCGTGCACAACGCGCGCAACTGCCGCAAGAAGCGCTGCGGCTGCAGCGCCGGGTTGCGACTCTGCACCGGCTCCACCAGCACACCCGCGAGTTGATCGGCGAGTTCGCGGATGCGATCGAGAGATTCCGGCGCATCGTAATCCAGCACAACGAGGTCGTTGACAATGCCGGGCGGTAATCCGGGCGACATTGGCACAGCGCCGCCGTCCCCCTGTCCCGCCAGCACGTCGCTG
This sequence comes from Pseudomonadota bacterium, assembly GCA_038059145.1. GTDB lineage: Bacteria > Pseudomonadota > Gammaproteobacteria > Pseudomonadales > Pseudohongiellaceae > UBA5078. The sequence continues at coordinate 3,380 of JBBTKA010000067.1, read as the reverse complement.
CAAATACCATGATAGGCGCCAGCGAACATCACCACCTTGTCACGCGCCCGCGCGGCACGTACAAGGCGCAGGGCGAGCATCACGGCATCCGAGCCAGTCACGAAGAACGCGGCTCGCTCGTGCCCGGTCAGCGCGCAGATCCTGCGCGCCACATCCGGTGCGATGCGTGACTGCGGCCCGAGCGCCAGATTCTGATCGAGCTGCGCGCGCACAGCCTCATCGACAAAACGCGGGGAATGACCGAAGTAATGCACGCCCATGCCCATCGCGATATCCACGTACTCGTTGCCATCGACGTCAGTAAAACGCGAGCCCGACGCGGTTTCGCAGACGATCGGAAAGCGCAGTTCCTTCAGGTCCTGTTTGAACTGCAGCGAGTACTTCCAGTCGGACAGATAGGCCCTGCCCTCCTCTGCCATTTGCTTGCTGAGCCGACAGCGCGCGGATACTCGCGTGACCAACCGCGCGACGAAGTCGCGTTGCTGATCGCTGAGTTCTTCCTTCTGCGTGACAATGCCGCTGAATTTCTTGCGTGTCTCGACGGCATCGTTGTGATCGTGTGCAGCTGCCGCCAGATTGGTTGGCGCGGCTGCTCTCGTGAAGCCTTGTGTATGCTGGCCTGCCGCAACGCCGTCCAGATACCGCCGCATCAGCGCCATGTGCGCGGACATCACGGAATTGATGTCTACATCCACGCCAGAGAGATCTATGGCTGGGACCGCTGGAGGCACAGCGGTGACGGAACTCGATGTCTTCTCCGCGACTGCATGAGGCATGAGTTTAATTTGCTGTTGCGAGCCATTGCCATGCGGCAGGTTTGCCTCCACATGCGCCTTCACTTCCTGCAGCACTCCATTGACGGCGAGGAAGTCCGCAAGCGCGCCGAGGTTGGAGAGTTCGTCGTAGAAGCGTTTCATCGAAATATCGACGCTGTATTTGCTCTCGAGCACGCGGCCGATACGCACGAACATCAAGGAATCGAGACCGAGATCCAGCAGATCGGTGTCCCGATTCAGGTCGCTGACGCCGACGCCGCTGATCGATTCGATGATCGCGGCGACGGCTTCAAGTGTTGATAGTTCGTGCTGCATGATTTTTTGTACCAATGTGATCAAGGGCAATGTTCAAGGTCAATCCGAGTATCGATGTCGTTTGGGCAATTCCCTAGCCGGATTTCTTTCCTTCGGTCAGCGCCAGGTATTGGTCCACGATCGCCATGTGCTCCAGCATCACGCGATGAACATCGGAGTCAGCAGCAAAGATCTGGCTCTTGCCGGAGGTACTCGTGATTGCGTCAACGGCATCCTTCGCGTTACTCGCAGTCGCATGCTGCCCCCGCTCCGCCGCAGCCGACCAGCAGCGTTGTCTATCGAAGCGATACGTCGGCAGACGCACCGGCACTGCGGACAAATTTGCCTGCAATGAAGCTGCCCGCACCGGGTTCAGACCCAGGCAATACAGTTTCCCAAGCGATTCTAGCATGCGCGTCTGATCATCGACACCGTTGCGCAGACTGGGCACCCACACGCCTTTGGAACCGACCGCTTCACGCACTTCCTGAAAGCACAGGTCGAGACCCATCATCACAGGCTCGGGACTCAAATCGATGAAGGCGTCGTACTTCGCCGCGTGCAACGTCTGCATGCCCTTCATGAACTGAACGGGCTCGCGCGAATGCCGCAACCAGTAATCGACTGTCGTGATGGCAGCATCGGCGAGTGCACCGGTCAAATTGGAAATCAGTGGAATTTTTGGTGGGGAAAAGCGCACTCGCTCAAGGACACGACGAAAGTATGGCAGCACAACGTCGACCAGGGGCGAGTGAAAGGCCCTGTCGATCGGTACGCTGGTGGTACGCCCGCCGTCCGCATCGATATGTCCGGCAATCGCAGCGATGCTCTCGGTCGTGCCCGCCACGAGAATAATGCCCGGGCCGTTCACTGCCGCGATGCTTGCATCCGCGAATCTCTCGACGATGGCCTGTACCGCCGACTCATCGTGAAACGCCGTCAGCATCGCACCGGGTGGCGTATGCGCATCCATCAGACGCGCGCGTTCGGCGATCAGCATGACGGCATCTTCCAGCGAAAACACCTCTGCCAGACAAGCAGCCGTGTACTCACCGAGACTATGTCCCAGCAATGCTTTCGGCTCGACGCCCCACGCCAGCCATTGCTGCGCGAGGCCATATTGCACGCAGAAAATTCCCAGCTGGCCCTGGAGAGTCTTGCTCAGATCACCCTCAACCTTGTTACCGTCAAATAGTTTGCCTTTGGCTTGAGCCGCATTCAGCCCAGGTGCTGCATGAACCAGTGCTCGCAAATCGCCGCCGCAATACTGGCTGGCGATGGCGCTTGCGCGATCGAAGGCCGCCTTGAAAACAGGCTCGGCGGCGTAGAGAGCAGCAGACATGCCGCTGTACTGGGCACCGTGACCGCCGCAGATCATCGCGACACTGAGGCGTCCCGAACGGGACAGTGCAGTGCCACTGGTGCAGCCCTTGGCCTTGCCTGCTTCCGCGAAGCGGCGCAGTTTGACGATGATCTGCTCACGGTCGGCGGCGACAAGGGCAAGGCGATTGGTCTGGCGCCTTCTGCGCGTTGCCCAGGTGTGGCTGATCCGTGCCGGCGAAATATCAGGATTGCCTTCCATCCAGTCGGCGAGCGCCACCGCCGTCAGTTGCAGAGACACCGGAGACGCTGCACTTAACATCAACAGATGCTGCTGATCAGTCATCGTAACCGCAGTCTTTTCTTCACCTGCACTGGATAAAATCATCTCAGGCGCTTCAGCGAGAATGACGTGTGCGTTGGTGCCAGAGAAGCCGAAGCCACTGAGCCCTGCCACCCGCCTGCGTGTCGCTCTTGGCCACGGTCTGCCTTGCGCGCAGACCTCAATGGCTTCGTTGGCCCAGTCGATGTCCGGATGACCTTCGGAATAATTCAGATGAGGCGGCAGGTATTCGCTGCGCAGCGCCAGGAGCAACTTGATGAAACCGACGATACCCGCAGAGGCTTCCATGTGCCCGAAATTGGTTTTGACCGATCCGACCAGCAGTGGCTGCGGGCGCGGCGTTCTGCAGTAGACATCGAGCAGTGAGTTCAGTTCGGTGGGATCGCCGAGCGCGGTTGCCGTGCCATGGGCCTCGATGACGTCGATGCTGTCGGAGCTGATTGCCGCAGCCTTCAACGCGGCCTGCATGACAGCCTTTTGCGAATTGCCACTGGGCGCCATCAGACTCGAACTGGCACCATCCTGGCTGATCGCGGAGCCGAGAATCACGCCATCGATGCGGTCTCCATCGCGTAGTGCAGCATCCAGACGCTTGAGCACTACCATGCCACCCCCTTCCGAGCGCACGACGCCGTGCGGTCGCTGCC
>JBBTKA010000066.1:0-16911 GCA_038059145.1 Pseudomonadota bacterium | reverse complement strand
ACAGTGGTGCCGGTCATGCGCTTGGGCGCGGTGCCCACAGGCGTCAGTTCAGACACTTTCTCGCCGTCGCGGAATTTCATCTGGTAGACGACGCCGTCGCGTCGCACGATCACCTCCAGCTGGCTGGACAGTGCGTTTACCACAGAGACGCCGACACCGTGCAGACCGCCGGAGTACTTGTAATTCTTGTTGGAGAATTTACCGCCGGCATGCAGGCGCGTAAGAATCAGTTCGACACCGCTGACCTTCTCCTCGGGATGCAGATCCACCGGCATGCCGCGACCATCGTCAGTGACTTCCACGAAACCGTCTTTGTGCAGCGTCAGGGTGATGTTTTTGGCGTGGCCTGCGAGCGCCTCGTCGACGCTGTTGTCGATCACTTCCTGAGCGAGATGATTGGGGCGGCTGGTGTCCGTGTACATGCCGGGGCGTTTGCGCACCGGATCGAGACCGGTGAGGACCTCGATGGCATCGGCATTATAGGAATTGCTCATTGCGTGTGTTTCTCTTCTTTCTGATTGGAACCAGCGAAAAACCGGAAGATGTCGGGCAACATCGCCTCGTAATTCACGAAACTGTGGTCACCGCCGGGCTGGATTATACTCGGGGACGACTTGTACTTGTCTACTGCGAGCCGGTAGTCGAGCGTCTCGTCGCCGGTCTGTACCAGCAACAACAGATTCTGCGGATATTGCAGTGTCTCCACGCGCAGCGCCCGCAACTGGTCGACGTGCTCTGAGGTGATTTCATAACGGCGACCAGAGTAATAATTGCGATTCACGCCCAGATGCGCCTCCCATAGCTCATCGGGATTCACGGCGGGATTGATCAGCGCGGCGCGCAACTGGTAACGCTCGGCGAGCCAGGTGGCGTAGTAACCTCCCAGCGAACTGCCGATCAAGACGACCGGCAGGGTCTGCGCCTCGATTATCTCGCACAGTTCGGCAATGGCTTGCCTCGGCACGTGAGACAACTCCGGCACGCCAATACTGTCGGCCATGCCTCGGGCTGTGCAGTAGTCGTGAGTGACGCGTGCCTTGTGCGAAAGAGGAGAGCTGTTGAAACCGTGGATGTAAAGCAGATAAAAAGCGCTGGAGACCATCTTGCTCCCTATCAGGAATCACGAATCGCGATCATGTATCAATAGCCGGTGGAGTCGTGGTCCACGTCGAAGACATAGCCTGTCACCCGCTCTACGCCACTGACGATGCGCCCATCGCTGTGCAGGTCGAACCAGCGATAAGCCGGACTGAGGTCGTCGAGTGTAAAGTCATCGACTTCCGGTTTGAACTGAATGCAGGTCGATGGGGTGCAGAAATAACGCAGACCTGCACGCTGGAAATCCAGCTCCTGGTGAATGTGCCCATACACCACGGCACGCACCGATGCGAAGCGTTCGACCATGGCGTTGAAGGCATCCTGATTATGCAGCCCAATGCCGTTCATCCACTGGGCACTGCCAGGCACCGGATTATGGTGCAGGCAGACCAGAGAGTGCTCGATCTGCGGATCGTCCTCTGCACCTTGCAGACATGACTCCAGAAACGCCAGCTCACTCTCCGCCAGCATGCCATGCACCTCGCCAACCAGGCTGGAGTCCAGCATGATGATCTGCCAGTTGCCGAATAGGATTTTTTTGTCGCAGGCTTCGCGATGTGCCGGGGCCCTCTCCATCACCGCACGACGATCATGATTGCCGGGGATCCAGTAAAACGGAGCACCCAGGCGATCCATGGCGTCACTGAAGCGGACATAGGCTTCGAGCGAGGCGTCCTGGGCAATGTCGCCCGTCGCCAGTATCACATCTATGCGAGGCTCATTGCTTTCGACCAGCTCAATCACGCGCTCGAAGCTTTCCTGAGTGTTGAGCTTGAGCAGCGCAGCCGTGGGGTCTCTGAAGAGGTGGCTATCGGTGATCTGTATCACTCGCAATGGAGTGTCCGTTTGCGTCTTGATCATAATTTACGCAGAACAGATGAACGTCGGCGAAGTCAGACTACGGCCGGCCTGCAAGCACAGGCTCAACCACTCACCCAGGAATTCGTTTATCTGTCTCTTCTCATCCCGATGATACATTTTTGAATTAGGTGTCGCGTATTTTGCCAGAAACGCTTTATGACCCTGATAGGCAACCGCTTCGGCTGTCACTGCATCGTGATACAGGCGGATCATGATCCCCGGTGGACTGACCCAGGGGCTGACTCTCGTCAGCTGTACTATTTCGAGTGTGCTGGTGTAGCGAAAAATTTCCACCACACTGATGCGAACCCTGACCTCTTCTCCGTCGCCAACCGGCGAGGCCATCGCAAATTCTCTTGTGTAGATGACATCGGCAGGCAGCGCCCCGACATTGACAAAATCCCGCACCGTAAAATCTGGTATCCGCCCCTCCGGAGCAGGCCCGGAGGCACAGCCTGCAAGGCTTTGCAGACAGGCGCTTCGAAAGGATTCTAGTTCAGGCATCAGTTTTAGTAAACGAATATAATTGGCGTCACAATCCGCCATCTGACGGATGAGATCGATACTGTAATGCCTGTTTCTGACTGCCTGCGTCACACCGATTCTCTGCGTTTCCAGCGCTCCAGCAGCGCCTGTTTGTTGATGATCAGCCATTGCATGGCGATGATGGTCATGGCGTTGTTCAAGCGACCATCCTGTAATGCCTGCCACGCCTGATCTGAAGATAGCACATGCACGCGAATGTCCTCATGCTCTTCGGCCAGCCCGTGGATTCCTCCGGCGCGACTCGCATCCACCCTGCCGCAAAACAGATCGATCTGCTCGTTGCTGCCGCCGGGACTGCTGAAATAGCGGCATATATGCACCAGCTCTCCCGGCTCGCAACCGGCCTCTTCGAAGGCTTCGCGCCGCGCAACGTCATCGGCGCTTTCGCCCTCGTCGATGACGCCCGCTACCAGTTCCAGAAGCCACGGGGAAGTGTTGTCGGCCGGCGTCTGCGGCAGCGCCCCGACACGAAACTGCTGGATCAGGACCACGCGATCCAGCTCGGGGTCGTACAGCAACACGCCCGCCGCATGGCCGCGCTGAAACACCTCCCTCTCGAACTCCGCGCTCCAGCCACCGGCGAACAGACGATGACGCAAGCGCAGCTTCTCGATACGGAAAAAGCCTTTGAAGACCTGACGGCGGTCGAGGACGGTGACGTCCTGCTGACCATAGCTCGATTGCTGTGAATTCATCATGCTCGAGGGCGACGAGCGGCTACGCCGTGCGACTCGTCACTTCCAGAAGGTGGTATCCGAACTGGGTACGCACGGGGCCCTGAACAGTGTTGGGTTCGGCACTGAATACCACTTTGTCGAACTCCTTGACCATTTGCCCGGGGCCGAAACGCCCGAGATCACCGCCCTGATTGCGCGAGGGACAGGAAGAATATTGTTTGGCGATGGCGGCGAAATCCTCACCGGCTTCGATGCGGGATTTCAGTTCCAGACACTGGGCTTCGGTGTCGACGAGAATGTGTCTGGCGGTGGCTGAGGCCATGTAGAACTCCTTGAAAGGACAGTTAATACGAATTGTGAGAACGTGCGCAAGAGGAACTCGGGGCATTATGCCCGAGGAATCGCGTGCGGGCACGCTCCCACAGTCAGATCAGTATTTGATGTCGAGCTATGTGGGAGCGGGCCTTGCCCGCGATTGGCTTGCATTGCATGTCAAAAGCAATCGCGTGCAAGGCACGCTCCCACAGAAGTCAGCGCATCGCCACTTTGTGCAAGCGGTGTTGCACAAAGGGCTCCAGCAAACGGTAGAGCCAGGCACGCGGGCGCACCGGGCGCTCCAGACTGACCAGGCACAAGCAGTCCATGTCCTGGGTCGCTGTCGGCTGATGGGCCTCGCCAGCGTTGCGCACGACGAAATCGCCACGGCTGTAGCTGCCCTCGGCATCCGAAAAACTGCCTCTGAGCAACACAGTGATTTCCTCACCCCGATGTTCGTGCTCAGGCATTTTGCCACCGGCCTTGATGTCGTAGATGGCCGTCTCGCGGACATCCTCGTCGATGTGCAATGGCGCCACACGCAGAGCCTTGCCGAGCTGAACCCAGCGCAGGTTCTGCACGCCACCCTGCGTGAGTCGACGCAGAGCGCGAGGCAGCGACACGCCCGCTGCGCCGCGCGGAGCGTCCGTGCGGGAAAGACTGTCGGGCTTCATACCGACGTCATAGCCCTCCACGGCAGCACCAGCCTTTTCGCCAGAAGCTTCCTGCGCGTCGATTCTTCCCATGAGACGCTCGAAGCTATCCTGCTCCAGAGCTTCGGGCTGCAGACGCGACAACAGATGGCCGCCTATATCGGCAAGCTGTTGAACGTGCGCACGGCACTTGCCACAGAACTCCAGATGCGCGGAGACGCAGACCGCCTCGGACAGAGGCAGGTTGGCTGACGCGAAATCAGTGAGAAATCTTGAATCAGGGTGATAGGAAATCATGGGCTTACCTGTACATTTATCTCGGCGAAATTAACGGGCAACTTAACGGTCTATCAGTATCTGCAACTTGTTCAGGGCGAGCCTGATGCGGGACTTTACAGTCCCAAGCGGCAGGTTCAGTTCCTCTGCTATCTCGTTATGCGACAAGCTTTCGATGAAGGCCTTCTCCAGCACCAGCGCCTGCTCGGGGGGCAAGGTGTCGAGTGATTGCCTCACGATCGCTTCCACGCGGCGTTGCTGCAACTCCACCAGCGGTTCCGGAGAATCTGCCTCGTGCCAGATATCTTCAATGTCGATGGTTCGGTCAGTGCGCTGGTTGCGACGAATGAAGTCGATCCGCGTGTTACGGGCAATGGTGAATATCCAGGTGTTGACACTGGCTTTGCTGCTGTTGAAAGAGTCGGCCTTGCGCCACACCTTAAGCATGACCTCCTGAGCCATTTCTTCTGCCGCTGATCTGTCCATGTGCGGCCCCATGCCCTTGGCAAGGAAGGCTTTGATCAATGGCGCAAAATGGGCGTACAGCTTTTGAAACGCCTGACGGTCACCGGACTGCGCGACACTGCGAATCGCTGGCGCCCATGGGTCGGGCTCCAGCGACAGTCCCGGCCTCAGGTTCAATTCCTGGAGTTTGGTCATATCAGTCTCTTGATCACTCATATTGCCTGCTTGTGTGACTGATACGAAGGGGAGTAACGGCTGGATCACTGCGAGGAGACATCGAGGCGCTTACCAGCAATCGGAGGCGTCACCTGTTCCGGACTCGGTGCGTTACCCGCCGTCGGTCAATGTCAGGGTGGCACATTCAGTGTCGTCGGCCTGATCGAGCTGCGGCACGGCGGAGAGGGTAAAGGAATTGGCGTCGGCACTGACGATGGTCAGCGCATAGATGCGGTCCGTGGAATCAGAAGCCACCTCATCCCGGGAGTTGGACAGGGCAATCGCGCTCTGCGTCCCGATGGCATAGGTCAGATCAGAATCGTAACCGAGATTGTCGAGATCATCAGTGTAGACGCGATTGTCCAGCCGGAACTGTTCCTGACGATTGGCCAGGTCGAGCAGCGCCGCCTGGGCGATGGGGCGATTGCCCGAGAGCACGCTGCCCTGATAGGCAGGAATGGCAATCGCGGCAAGCGTACCGACAATCGCCACTACGATCAGCAGCTCCACCAGAGTGTAGCCACACTGCGCGGCCGCACGCGCTCTCTGTCCTTTGCTTCTCACCATCCACGCTCTCCCATCAACTCTCTGCCAGATCGTCCGCCACAACAGCGTTCAGAACTCAGTCAACATCCTTTTCATACCAGAATGTCTTCCAGAATGCACGTCCACCATTGGGCTGCAGCTCCAGATCCGGCGGTAGAATGAAGTCGCCTACAGGCACCACTTCGGCCGGGATGCCACCGGAACTGAGGGGATCGAAGCGATCATTCTTGACCAGCTCCACATCGCCGCCATCGCTGGCATCGTAGTTGTTCACCGGCGCGCCGGTGTGGATGTTTACGGCATAGAGACGGCCGGACCCTTCCGAGGGCGCACAGGAGGTGCCTGCCTCGGCGGTTGTTCCCTCGGGCAGGAACGTGGTGAAGAAGATCGAACCGAAGGCGGTCAGCGCCGGCGCCAGCGCCTTCTCACCCGTCGCTTCGAGCTGCAGTTTCCAGCCATTGGTCAGATCTGCCGTGCATTCGTCATCATTGATGCAGGTGTCTGTAATATCGCCGAGGCCATTGGTGTTGGTAGCTGCGTCATAGTCATTGTGGTTGCGGGCGGTCCCAGCCACCGTGCCAGATGTGACATTGCGATCCTTGATCATGTAGAACCAGTTGTCGGCGCCGGTTTCTTTTGGATCTTCGCGGTTACCACTGCCGATGATCACGGCATCGAAAGCACCGCTGTCGTCGGCACTGAAGACCACGTCCGGACGGTGGAAGAAACGACGGTCGTTGGCGCCATCAGCGGGCGAAATGTCATCCATGCCGAGGTTGGCCAATTCGCTGGCAAACCAGTCATCACGATTGTCCGTTGTCGTGCTGGAGGGCAGGTCCACACGCCAGACTGTGCCGCCGGTGTCGCCGACATAGAGGCGGTCGATGTTGCCATCGGCATCAGTATCCAGAGCGGCCAGATCGGAGGGGATGCTGTCGACCATGCCGACATGGTTGTATTCCGTGGAAGAAACAGAACCGGTAGCGGCGCCGGAGGTCGCTTTCCAGACCAGCGCACCGGTCTCAGCGTTGACGATGAAAATGGCGTTGCCCACGCTGTCATTGCTGCTGGCGCTGTCCTTGTTTTCATCGTAACCGGCGCCGAAGATCAGCACGGGCGTGGCCGTCGCACCAAACTGCACCTGGCCCACACGCGGGCTGGAGAAGGTCAAGCCCAGCTCGGCGAAGTCCCCGGCGTCCTGCTCGATGGTCCACAGATATTCGGGATTGTCCGGGTCGGTAATGTCGAGCGCGTAGTAGCCGTAACCGCCGCGGCGCAGTCCGAAGAAGGCATAGACCTTGTCAGTGGAGTCCGGGTTGCCTGCGGAGTCCTCGCCAATGGTGCCATCAGCATCGGTGTCCACGATGTAGGTCGACGCCGCGCCATCCACGGTGTAGGGGTGGTCCGTACTGGAGAGGTTGTCGCGCAGATCCTGCATGTGTGTCATGACCGCGCGGGGCATGAATGCCCAGCTCTCCACCCCGGACTCCGCAGCGCCTGAGGTGGTGTTGGTGAACATGTGCATCATGCCGTCTTCGGCGCCCATCAGGATGCGAATATCGGGATTGCTTTCGGTATAGCTGCCGCGCGCACCGTAGTTGATAGGCAACGGCCGGGAGTGCAGAGGAGCGCCCAGCAGCCAGGGGCGCACGTCGTCGACAGCGCCATCGACATCTTCATCGTCCATGTCCAGGCCCCTGATCCAGCGGATCAAATCGGGCGCATCGCCGACGGCCACGCCCAGATCGGAGGCCAGCGCAGTGGCTTGGGAGACCTCCAGATCGAGCAGCGTCGTGCCCGAGGCGGGCTCGGTATAGAGCTGCCGGGTAGTGGCGCTGTTGTTGTCGCCAATACTCCAGGCAGTGCCGTCGATGTAGCCAGGAATCTGCTGTCCGGCGCCACCGCGCTCGATGGCGCGACCGTCGGCACCTTCGACCTCGTCGGCACTAAGATCGGCCGCCGGAAGTTCACTGGCGTCTGTCCAGAACGTCAGAGCACCATGTTCGATGCGGCCATCGGTGGCGATCGCGTTACTGCCGTTGGCATCCACAAGCGTGAGTGACGTGCTGCCCATCTCATCGACATTCTCCTCAATCTTCAATTTCTTGAGGTTGCCAGACCAGCGCGGACGGCCGTCGGCATCGACACTGAACTGGGCCAGGAAGACATTGTCCACAAGGTCCGAGCGATTGAAGACGTTTACCGGCACGGAAGCCGCCACGAAGGTGGTACTGGTGGCGAGAATCTGCCGGAAGATGCTGCGCATGTCCTCCAGGAAAACGCCAGGGTCGTCCAGTTCGATGGCACCGGTTGTTCCCCCTGCGGAAGCGTAACCGTTGGTGGTGTTGTTCACTTGGGCAGCGACGAAGTAGGAGGTCAGATTCTGGTCACCGTCGATATCCGGCCAGCCATTTTCGCCACTGGCGATATCCGTGTCGTACATCAGCTCAATGACATCGGGGAAAGTGAAGTTACGGGCGCTGATGCCCAACCCACCACTGGTGGCCGCCAGGCGCATCGCCGCATCCGAGTTGTCCTCCTGGTTGGAAACCTGAAACATCACATTGATGGCAAAGTTCTGACTGCAGGCGTAATCGAGGGTGTTATCGAAGGGAGTGACATAGTTGGCGCCGCTCTCGATAGTGGAGTCCCAGCTGATATCCGGGTAATCGACATTGAGGTTGGATGCCGTGCCGGTGCCAAAGTCAGCCCAGCCGAGGTGCCCGTTGTAGATACCCTGGCCGGTCAGGTAGCGGAATAGCTCGAAGTAGAGCTCCTTCCCCTGATACGAATGGTTCAGCGAGCCACCCGGTGTCGGGATCGCCCAGAGTTTATCCATCAACGCCGCCTTGGCGCCATTGCTGTCGGAGGAATCGAAACTCTGGAAGCCCTGCAGTACGTAGGCTCCGTTGCTGCAGCCCGTTTTAGTGGGTCCCGCCGTAGTGCCACCGGTGCAGGAGTTGGCGTGGTTCATCATGAACCCGACCTTCACCCCGTCCAGCTCGTCGAAGAGCGCGGCGAAGGCGGCGCGCATGCCGTCGAACAGCGTGACCGTCCCCGGACCTGTGTCCAGAAAGGAATACGCCTCGCCAAGCGTCGTCCCGCAATCCCCCGAGGGGTCCTGCGGAGACACCTCCGTACACAGCGTAGATCCCAGATTCGAGCGGTAGTCCAATGTCAGCATCACCAGTGGCTCGGCGGCATTGGAGGGAGTGGCATTCAGATAAATGTCCGTGTCGTCTGCGACGGATTTCCACTGCACACAGGCAACGGCGGCGAACAGCCCCAGCATGTTGATGGTTTTCATAGTCTTTCCTTTCTCCTCAAGCCCGCGATACGTCCACAGCCCTCAGTTGGACTGTGCGCTGCGGGGGACCAGCACTATTACTCCCTGCACGACACCCGCTCTGCCCTCGTTGTCGGCAGTACCGTCGTAGGTGGCGTCAACCTGAAAACGTGCCGCAAAAAAAGCGTCGGCACTGGAATTGATCCCGCGTGGCGCCGGGGTCAGCGCTGGCGTGAGCCTCTCGATAATCACCTCGGCCTTGCTGGCATCCGCTGTCGCCACGATATCCTGGCTGATTGCCACCGTGTTGGCCGTGCAGTCGTCGACATTGGCGGTACAGTTGATGTAGCCGGTATCGCCTGACACCACGACATTGTCCGGATTGGTTACCACTTCATCCACTATCGACTGCGCCAGCTGCAACGTATTCACGCGAGTCTGTTCGTTGCCCGCCATGCGCATGCCCATGGTGCTGGTGCGCATGGTCGTCGCTGCAGCGAAAGTCAGAATGGCGAGGAATATCAGCGCCACCAGCAGGATGCTGCCGCGCTCGCGTCCCCGGAGTATCGGCGCTGGTGCAAGTTCTGCAGTCAAACCCTTCATTTGCGACATTGGCATCAGCTCCCCAGCCCCGAGAGATTCGCAGGATTGCGCAACACCACGGTGGTATTGAAGACGCGGCGGTAATAACTGTCATTGAACGCCGCCACTACCGTGCTGCCCAGAGTATAGGTCTTGTCATTGGTATAACCCGGTACAGAATTCACACTTCTCACCAAAACATAGACGCGAGCGGCAACGGCATCACCAAGCTCAGTGTCGCTGGGGGCATCCGTGTAGTAGTCCGCCACGAAGTCGCCGTCATCATCAACGCCGAATTCGATCTGCAGCCTTTCGACGCCGTCGACCAGGCACTCCGTCATCATCTTGCCCGCCGTGCTGGGATCCAGAGTCGCGTGACAGAGCGAAGGCAGGTTATCCCCCTCCTCCAGATAGTAGTCGCGGATGTAGAAAACCCGGGGCCTGTACAGCCAGCTTGCGGGAGTGCCAGTCAATGCCGGTGGCGTGTCCGCGCCACCTCCCACATACATGCTGCCGGCCACACCGTTGGTGCGCAGATAAAGTTGATCGGCCAGGACATCGGCGTCTGCAGTCGCGGTGTCGGCGACGCGCTTGATGGCAACGATGTCTGATCCGGCGGCGATGGTGGTGGAGTCGATACACTCGAATTGTGCGGCCACGGTGGCAGCATCGGCATCGTTGAGAAACTCCAGAGCATTGAGATCCATCAGCCAGGGCGTTGCCCCATCACCACAGTCGAGAGCGACGACGACCGAATCATGCTCAGTCATCTCCGCGATATCGAGGAACTTGCCCCAGAACCCCGCCATGGCCAGTTCGCGGCTGATGGTGCGGATCACGAAGCGCCCGTTCTCCAGCAGCCGGGAGATCTGCTCATCCTGGATTGCGCTGCGGTTGTTGTTCATGAATACCAGCACGGCGCCGGAGATGAGCACGAGCCCGAGCGTCAGCGACACCATCAATTCGATCAGCGTAAAACCCTGCTGCCTGTTCATAGCTGCAACCCTTGACTGCTGCGCTCTCTGGTCGGAAGCCTTCTCGGGATGATCCTGATAGTGCCTCACGATGCGATATACACCTGAATTTCGAGAATACGGCGAAACTGGTCAGCGTCTCCGTAGTTGCCCGAGCCGGCGCCACATTCGTTGTCCGAAATATTGGTGAGCTCCGACAATCCTCGCCATACGATTGTGACGGAGTAGAGGCCGGCACCTCCTGCTGCAGGACCGCTCACGCACCCGGTTGGCTCACTCAGTCCACCGGTCTCCGTCGTGGCGCCATCCAGCATGCGGGTCTCGGTGGCCCCATCGATGGACTGCTCCCACAACCATTGATCGTATGCCGCCAACTGCGCCGTATTACAGCGCTCGGCGCTGGAGCAGGCCTGCGTCGGTTCGGTCAGCGTCCCGCCGCCCAGCCCTGCGGCACTGGTCAAGTACTCCTCGAGACTCAGCGGATTGGCGCGCATCTTCTCAAGGATGTCCTGCGCCAGGATCACCGCGGTCGTGCGCTGGACGGCATCGAAATTGGAGCGTTTGGCCACCGTCTGGAGCCCGGCCATACTCAGAAAGCCGACGCTGATGATCAGCAGCGTCACCAGCACCTCGATCATGCCGATGCCGCGCATTGCCAAACTCGTCTGCAATCTGGTCGGCCTGTACATCGCTATTCGCACTCCGCGTCGGTCAGGCGGGGATGCCCGGTGGCGTTCACCACGATTTCCATGGCCGTGGTGTCCGCGACACATATATTGAAAGTGCCCGTGTCACTTGCCGCCCCCGACGGCAAATAGCGGATGTAATCGCCATAGCTGGCAGAGATCACCGCCATCTGGCCTCCCATGCCGGTATACGTATCCAGGATCGATTCGGAGGCATCCCGGCCACCGGTCACCCCGGCGGCGGCGTCATCCTCGAAGGCGATCCAGCCCGACTGCCAGCCGGCATCCGCATCGCAGTCCTCCGGGGCAGAGGGATCGATAGGGCACACCGCGATGGGAGTGTTGCGCGTCACAGCTTCACTGCGCGCCAGCAACAACGAGCTGAGCAGGTCATTGCTGCGGCTGTCCAGACGTTGAGATTCCATCAGGTCGGACAACGCCGGCGCACCCATCGCCACCATGAGGCCAATAATGCCAATGGTGATCAACACCTCGGTGAGGGTAAAGCCCTTGGACATCCTCGGAATGGACATGGTGCAGGTTCTCGTTATTGGCCTTGGCGACGGCACACAATCGCAATTCTACGCCAGCCGCCACCACACTGATGTGATCTGGCTTGAAGTTTGGGCACGCAACGGCTTCCCGCATGATGCCCAAGACGGCGTCATTTATCTATGAATTTCAATATATTGAATTCCATATCGGCAGTAAACCCGAAGACCGGTCGGAGTCCCCGGAAACGGGAACTGATCCACCACGAAAAACCCGGCGTAACAAGCACTGCAGGACACTTCAAAAAGCACGTTGCTTGATCAAATCAACGTTGGCCAGCTGACATGCGGGCACTTTTGTCCATGAAGCTGCCCACGAAACTGCACATGAGACTGCCTATTAGACTGCCCCAGAGACATAGACCGTGACACGATCCTTGACGATTGCAGAGAATTCAAAACAGCTTCTACTGAACAGCTTCAAAGCTTTCTATCAGAATTCGGGTGAACTGCATCTAGAGCAGATCGATGCTCTCTACACGCAGGACGTGGAGTTCCGCGACCCTCTGCATACGATTCTGGGCATTCTGGCCCTGAAGAGCTACATGAAGAGTGTGTATGCCAATTCGCGTGACGTTCGCTTCGAGTACACCGATGAGCAAAGCGGCGAAAGCTGGGCGACGATTGCCTGGCTGATGCACTTTCGGCATCCTTCACTGGCGGGCGGCAAGCTCCTCAGCGTGCGCGGGATAACACAGATTCGCTTTACCGACAGAATCTTCTACCATGAGGACTTTTACGATCTTGGCGCCATGGTATACCAACATGTGCCAGTGCTTGGCCGCATCATTCGTTTCATCAATCAACGAATCGGCCGCTGACGGGAATCAGGAATATGCCGAGCGGGTTGCAGAGCGCCATTTTTGAAGGGACAGTCCGTCACCGCCGTCTGGGCGCCAGGCCTCATGAATTCACCTACAAGGTGTTCATGATGTATCTGGATCTGGCGGAGCTGGACCGCGTTTTTGCGGGCACCCCGTTCTGGTCGGCACGCCGCCCCAGCCTGGCGTGGTTTCGCCGCGGAGATTACATGCAGCCCGAAGAGCCCTCGCTGGACACTGCGGTACGCCGCTTCGTGGCACAGGAGACCGGCGAAGACGTGCGCGGCCCCATTCGTCTGCTCACCAATCTGCGCTACTTTGGTTACCAGATCAACCCGATAAGTTGCTATTACTGTTTCGACACAGACGAGAATTTGCGCTGCATCGTAGCCGAAGTCACCAGCACCCCTTGGCACGAGCGAGTCCGCTATGTAATTCCAGCCACACCCGGTCAGCGCCACCAGAGCCACAGATTTGCGAAAGAGATGCACGTGTCGCCTTTCATGCCCATGCAGATGACCTATCACTGGCAGAGCAGGACACCCGGCACCTCATTAAGCATTCATCTGCAGAACTGGAAAGACGGTGAGCAGGCCTTCAATGCGACGCTGGGCTTGCGTCGTGTGGAAATCGGCGCACGGGTGCTTAACCGACTGCTGCTGCGACATCCGTTCATGACCGCCAAAGTCGGTCTTGCGATTTACTGGCAGGCGCTGCGGCTTTTCAGCAAGCGCGTGCCGATTTTCAAGCACATCGCTATCGCCAATTCGACTACTGACTCGATAACCGAATCGATAACTACAGGAGAGAAGTTGACACCATGAAATCAGTCAACATCAAAGAGGCCGCCCTGACGGCAGACAACAACAGCGATCTTGGCTTCGCCACCAATCCTGCCCGCCGCACTGGCAGCACCAGCGTGATGGAACGCTGGGCGCGCAAGTTCGTGCTCGGCGTGCTCGCGCAGCTCAAGACCGGACGCGTTGTCCTCGAAGAAAATGGCGAACGGCTGGTCTTCGGCGAACCCCAGACCGATGCTTTCGCATCGCTGACTGCCCACATTCACGTGCTCAGCCCTGCGTTCTACACGGACCTGCTGCGCGGAGGCAGCATCGGCTGCGGCGAGTCCTACATGCAGCATCACTGGACTTCCAACGACCTCGTCACACTGGTACGGGTCATGGTACTGAACATGCACGTGCTGGATGGTGTCGATGGTCAGCGTTCATGGTTCAAGCGTCTCGCGACGCGTGCGCTGCACCGCTTCAATGCCAACAGCCGCGAGGGTTCGCGCCGCAACATTTCCGCACACTACGATCTGAGCAATGAGTTCTTTGCCAGCTTTCTCGATCCGACCATGATGTATTCCGCAGCGATCTTTCCAACCGACGATCTCTCGTTGCACGCAGCGTCTCTCAACAAGCTGACGCATATCTGTGAACGCCTGCAGCTGACTGCTGACGATCATTTGCTGGAAATTGGCACTGGCTGGGGCTCGATGGCACTGCACGCCGCACAGCAATATGGCTGTCGCGTCACCACCACGACGCTGTCCCGCCAGCAATATGAGTTCGCCGAACGCCGCATACGCGAGGCTGGCCTGGAAGATCGCGTCACATTGCTGCTCAAGGACTACCGTGATCTCGAAGGCCAGTACGACAAGCTGGTCTCCGTAGAGATGATCGAGGCCGTCGGACATGAGTACTATGCGAGCTACTTCAGCAAGTGTTCATCGCTGCTGAAGCCGGACGGACTGATGCTGATCCAGGCGATCACCATCTCCGATCAGCGCTACGAACAGGCGAAGCACGCCGTCGACTTCATTCAGCGTTACATATTCCCGGGCGGTTGCCTTCCCAGCAACAGCGTCATCGCGCGCCACGTCTGCGAGGACACCGACATGCAGATCATCGGACTTGAAGACATCACGCGCGACTACGCCGTGACCCTCGAGCGCTGGCGCGATGCCTTCCTCGCCGAAAGCCCGCAGATACTGGCGCACGGCTTCACGCCCGAGTTCATGCGCATGTGGGACTATTACCTGGCCTATTGTCAGGGTGGCTTCATGGAACGTGTGATTCACACGGCACAGCTGCTGATCGCCAAGCCGATGTTCCGGGAGACACCCCGCATCGGACTGCCGGCGCTGCGCTGATCAATCACGGGGCAGGCAGCAGTGGCCAGGTCGATGCTCTTGAGTCAACGTCACTATGGCATCGCCAACGCACTCGCATTCCAGATCGCCTGGCCTGTGTGCGTGCTTGGGGGAGACCTCGTCGCCATATGCACTACTGTGGCGCTGCTGCTTTCCCACCTGTTCGTCATCCGGCTCTGGCAGACGGAACTGCTGTTCGTCTGCAGCGCAGGGGTGTTGGGTTTCCTGTTTGATCTGGCACTGTTGAAGCTGGGTCTGCTGCAGGGCGCATCGGCAGTGCAGCCTTTGTGGATGTGGTGCCTCTGGTTCATGTTTGCCGCCACCATCGGATATTCCATGCAGTGGTTCAGGAATCATCTGCTGATTGGCGCACTGTTCGCCGGCTTCTTCGCCCCCCTTTCCTACAGCATCGGAGCTCGACTGAGCGAAATCGACCTCATGGCACCGCAGTGGCTTACGTTGCTACTCATCGGCCTGGGGTGGGCAGTAGTGTTTCCTGCTCTGCTGTTGCTGCGCGAAGCCATCGAGAAGCATCTCGATATGGAGAATCCGCTCCATTGATACGATGCGGTCAAGATCGAGGCTATAATCCGTCGTTCCGAGACCTGTCGGGTGTGGAAGGCCGCGCCACGTTTCGTCAGAAGAGGATTTCCCCATGCCACTCTCTACACCGCCTCCCCGCAAGCATCTGCACACCCGGACCATTCACTTCGCCGGTTATGAGCGCGATGACGGTTTGTTCGATATAGAAGCGCATCTCACCGACACGAAGACCTATGCGTTCCGCAACAGCTGGCGCGGCGAGATGAAGCCCGGGATGGCGCTGCACGAAATGCTGGTGCGGGTGACGATCGACGAGCACTTCGTCGTGCAACAGGTGGAGGCGTCTACAGAGAACAGCCCGTTCGCCATCTGTCCGGCGATCGCGCCCAATTATGCTTCTCTCAAGGGATTGAAAATGGGCCCCGGCTGGCGCGAGGGCATTCGCAAGCACGTCGGCGGCGTGGAAGGCTGCACGCACATCACCGAGTTGCTCTACCCGATGGCCACGGTCGCGTTCCAGACCATCATGCCGCTCAAACGGCATCGGGCCGATGCCCCCGATAACGAGGTGGCGGCGTTCGGCAAGAAGCCGGTGGTGTTGAATACCTGTCACGCGTGGGCACAGGATTCGCCGGTGGTGAAGGAAGTGGCGCCGGACTATTACACCGGCAATTGACTTCAGTCTTCGAGCAGCGGAATGGCCAGCGTGATTGCCACACCCTCGCCTTCGCGCAGATTCTCGGCGCGAATCTGGCCGTGGTGGAATTCGGTCACCAGTCGCGCAATGTGCAAGCCGATGCCGAGATGCGGCTCCTTCTGCTTCTCCTGCGGGCGCACAGAAATCATCGAATCAAACAGCCGCCCCTTCATCGCCTCCGGCAGCAGCGGGCCATAGTTGGAGACGCGCACCACGCCCTGATCCTTGATGGCACGACAGAAGATCGAAATCGGCTTGCCGGGAAAGGAAAACTCCACCGCATTCGCAATCAGCTTGTCCATCAACTGCGCGATGTATTCGGGCACGCCGTCGATCATCACAGGCCCTTCGATATCGGACACCAGCTTGAAGTCCGGGTACGCCAAGCGATAGCCTTCTACACAACCGGAGATGACTCTGGCCAGATCGATAGGCTCCTTCTCGGAGCTCTGCAACATCTGCTCGAGCCGCGTCGCCTCACTCATGTTGGTGAGAATGAGATTGAGCCGACTGATGCCTTCCTCGGCGCGCTGAATATAGACTTCCGACTCTTTGTTCTGGGATACCATGCCAAGGTTCTCCAGTGATGAGCGCACCACAGTCACAGGCGTTCGCAACTCGTGCGAGAGCCGTGAGGACATGTTTTCCAGATAACTCGTGTACTGGGTCAGCCGTTCTACAATGTTGGAAAAACTGCGCGAAAGATCGCCGATTTCATCGGAACTGTCGCTGGGGCGAATGGAATTCTGCAGGCGACCATTGTCGTCGATGATGTTCTCGGCCTGATTGCGTAACTCGCGAATACGGGACGAGATGCGCGATGCAAATGCGAACAGGCCGACACTGATCACCAGCATCACGCCGAGGATTGTATTGAACAGAGTCTCCAGAGCCTGATTGCGGAAGGTCCGGATGCCATTCATGTTCTGATCGACAATCACCGCCCCGAGCACCGCGCCATCG
>JBBTKA010000065.1:0-7506 GCA_038059145.1 Pseudomonadota bacterium | reverse complement strand
GCCGAGCCCTCGTGTCCCAGCGCCTCCGGCTGATAGCGCGTCAACGCATCGACCAGCACCATGGCCGCCAGTTCCCCACCACTGCGGACATAGTCCCCAATCGACCAGTCCTCGTCGATGTCGTTGCGCAGGACCCGCTCATCAATGCCCTGATAACGACCGCATACCAACACCAGCTTCTTGCGTGCCGCCAACTCGACGACACCTTGCTGATCCAGCTTGCGCCCCTGCGGCGACATGTAGATTACCGTCGGTGCTGTTACAGCTCCGCTGACCACTTTGTCGTCCGCATCTGCATTCAAACCAGCCTTTGCTGCCGCTATGGCCGCCTGCAAGGGCTCGGTCTTCATCAACATGCCAGGGCCGCCGCCGAAGGGGCGATCATCCACCGTGCGATGTCGATCATTCGTGAAATCCCGTGGATTCCAACATTGCAGCGTCACAATTTTTTCGCGACACGCCCGGCCAGTGATTCCGTATTCGGTCACCGCCGCGAACATCTCGGGAAACAGCGTCACAATACCGATCTGCACCGCATTCCCCTTCTATTTCTGCCTGGCATCCGGTCAATCAGGCCAGGTAATCGGCATCCCAATCGACGCTAATGCAGCGCTCTTCACGACTGACGCGCTTGATGACCCTTTCGAACAAATAGGGAATCAAACGCTCACGTCCATCGTCACTGCCTTCTACTGCCTGCACGACCAGTACATCGTTGGCACCGGTTTCAAGCAGCTTGGAGACCACCCCCAGATATTGCCCGGACTCGGTCATCACACGCATGCCAATCAATTCGTGCCAGTAAAAATCTTCGGACCCCAGCTCAGGCAATTCATCCACACGCACCGCCAGCTCTACGCCAGTCAGATTTTTCACTTCGTCGGGATCATCGAAGCCAACGAAGTGTGCGATAAGACCCTTGCCGTGAATCTTGCACTGATCCATCTCGATGGCTTGCCACTGATTACCGATACGGGCCAGTAGATGCCGAAAATCGAGAATATTGTCTTGAGGATTGGTATAGGAAATCAGCTTGACCCAGCCCTTGATGCCATAGAGCCGACCAATCCGCCCCATGGTGATCAATTCCTGTTGCTTGAACTCCATGACCATCAACCCTCTTACGTAAGGCTCACACCTGACGTCATGCCATTGCCGTCTGCCTCACGGCAGACTGCGCAATCAGGCAACTGTTGTCGCAACAGCGCTGGCTTCCTTGATCAGAGCGGCAACGCGCTGACTTGGCTGAGCACCATTGCCTGACCAATGCTGTACACGGTCAAGATTGATACGCAGACGCTCTTCCTGACCGCGGGCGACAGGGTTGAAGAACCCGACGCGCTCAATGAAGCGACCATCACGCGCATTGCGCTGATCAGTCACAGTGATGTAGTAAAAGGGTTTCTTTTTTGCGCCAGCGCGAGCCAGTCGAATTGTGACCATAAACTGTATTTCCTGAGTTAATCGTTCATACGAAAACTGACCCAGCCACAACATCGAAAGACACTGTCACAACGCCAACAAGTGCCGAGGCTGGAAAAAGGCGGGTATTCTAAGGGAATTAATGCCGGGATGGAAGGAATCTTTAAAGATTTTCCCGGTATTCTGTCAAACCCACAAATCGGCGGAGAAGCCCCGCCGAATGGGCCGTTCAGACCATTGCCATTCTTTTTTCTGAATGGTGATTAGAGCACGATGACGGCTCAGAAGCGAGGCGGACCACCCGCACCGGGGAAACCGCCTGGACCACGCATACCGCCCAAGCCTCGCATCATGTTCGCCAAACCACCGCCTTTCATCTTCTTCATGACCTTCTGCATCTGTTTGTGCTGCTTGAGCAGCCGATTCAGATCCTGAATGTCGGTACCCGAACCCTGAGTAATGCGACGCTTGCGCGAGCCATTCAGAATATCCGGGTTCACTCGCTCTTTCATGGTCATCGAATTGATGATGGCTTCCATTTTGCGAAACAGTGAGTCGTCCACCATTTTGGCGGCTCCGGGAGGCAGAGCCCCGAGGCCCGGCATCTTGTCCATGATGCTCGCCATGCCACCCATATTCTGCATCTGCTTGATCTGCTCCTTGAAATCCTCCAGATCGAAGCCCTTGCCCTTCTTGATCTTGGCCGCGATGCGCTCGGCTTTTTCCTTGTCGACCTTGCGCTCTACTTCCTCGATCAAAGACAGAAGGTCGCCCATACCGAGAATGCGGGTCGCGATACGGTCAGGATAGAACGGCTCAAGCGCATCCGCTTTCTCGCCCATACCGATGAACTTGATGGGCTTGCCGGTGATCTGCCTGACGGAGAGCGCCGCACCACCACGCGCATCACCATCGGCCTTGGTCAGAATCACACCCGTCAGCGGCAAGGCATCGTTGAAAGCCTTCGCGGTATTGGCTGCATCCTGACCTGTCATCGCATCAACGACGAACAGAGTCTCGATAGGATTCAACACCTCATGAAGACGACGAATCTCCGACATCATCTCGTCATCAATCGCCAGACGACCAGCAGTATCGACGATCAGCACGTCCATGAATTTCGTTTTGGCTTCTTTCAGCGCGGCCAGCACAATGGCCTCCGGCGACTGACTGATATCGCTCGGGAAGAATTCCACCCCTACGTCGGTGGCCAGCGTTTGCAGCTGTGCAATCGCCGCGGGACGGTATACGTCGGCGCTGACGACCATCACATTTTTCTTGGCGTTCTTCTTCAACCACAGGGACAGCTTGGCCACCGTGGTGGTTTTACCGGCACCCTGCAAACCCGCCATCAGGATAATGGCCGGTGGCTGGGCGCGCAGATTCAGCGCCTCATTTGCCACGCCCATGACGGTTTCGAGCTCGGCCTGCACGATCTTGATGAAAGCCTGGCTGGGACTGAGACTCTGGGAGACTTCCTGTCCGATCGCACGCTGCCGGACTCGCTCAACGAATTCCTTCACGACGGACAAGGCGACGTCCGCTTCCAGAAGTGCACGTCGCACCTCACGCAGCGCATCCTGAATATTGTTGTCGGTCAGAGTCCCCTTGCCGCTTATCTTGCGCAGGGCGCCGGAGAGTCGTTCGGTAAGACTATCAAACATAATTCACTTCCAAATTTGCTGCGGGAAATTTTCGATGGCGGGCGATTATAGCCAAATACGCCGAGATGTTCACTGCTGCAGGGAGCTGTTATGAAAGCGCGCGAGGCGCTCGGAAAATATCACTTCAACCCCCCCCCCCACATATGAGAAACTTTCCCAACAAGTGCTGATAAAGAAGCTTCTCCTCAACTCCGGAAGCTCAACCTGTAAGAATACCCAAGAGACCACCATGCAGCTTACCACCCTCTCAGGACTGATTGCCGTACTGTTTTACCTGATCAGTTCCGTCAATCAGGGGCGGCGATTGCAGAACCGGACGACTGCCACAGAACCTGGCAGCGCCGTGTTCATATTCGGATTGCTGGCCGTTCTTGCGCACGCCGTGAGCGCCGGCACGATCATCAAGAAAGACGCCGGATTCCACTTCGGCATCGTCGAGATCAGCACATTGATCAGCGCTTCAATCTCCTTGCTTGTCCTTCTCAGCAGCCTGCGCAAACCGCTGAGCAATTTGATCCTTGGGCTATTCCCGCTGGCCATCCTCTCCATTCTGGCCTCCATATTCATTCAAAGCAGCTACCCCGCACGGGACATTGGTCTGGGCATCGCCAGCCACATACTGCTCTCCATATTGGCTTACAGCATCCTGACGATGGCGGCTTTGCAGGCAGCTCTTCTCGCTTTCCAGAACTATCAACTGCGCCATCGACATGCAGCCAGCGTGATCAAACGCTTCCCGCCGCTGCAGGACATGGAGGCGTTCCTCTTTGAGCTGTTATGGGTTGGGCAGGTTCTTCTCAGCATGGGGATCATCGCCGGCTTTGTCTTCGTGGAAGATATGTGGGCCCAGGGTCTGCCGCACAAAACCTTCTTCTCTCTGCTGGCCTGGATGGTGTTCGCGGCGCTGCTGTGGGGAAGGCACAAGTTGGGATGGCGAGGCACTACAGCGATACGCTTTACCTTGACGGGGTTTGTGCTGCTGATCCTTGGATTCTACGGGTCCAAATTTGTACTGGAGTACATTCTCGGCTGATCGCCACAGCCGTATCAAAAACGTCAGGGGGAAGGGACAAGTGACTGGCAAACTACTTTCATCTGTCGCAGACCATCATGACGTTTCAAGGCTATTGCCAGACGATGTCGCGGCGTTGCCGGCATCTGCCAGAACTGCCAGACGGCGGGATCATCAGAACGCTCAGGCGCAAAAGCGATTGAAATCCCATCCTTGCCGAAAGCAAAACTGAAACTGCGCAGCGGTATCGCAAGCCCCATACCACAGGCCTTGATATAGGCCTCTTTCAGCGTCCACAAATCAAAGAAGCGCTCTCTTTGAGCGCTCTCAGACAGGCCCTGCAGTGCCTCGATCTCCTGGGCCGAAAAGTAGCGATTTGCAAGCGCCAGAGTCCGGCACCTCCGCCCCGTAAATTCAACATCCACGCCCAGATCGCCACGCTCTGTCACCGCGATGACGATCAAGCCATCGGCATGGGAAATGTTGAACTCGATATTGGACTCCAGCACAGGTTCAACGATTGTCGGACGCCCCCATGCATTGCGACCAAACTGCCATTGCGTCGGCAGCACGCCAGGAAAGTAACTGCTGAGAACTCTGCGAATCGCCGCACGTGTGATCACAAAGCGGCGGCGGTCCGCCATCTGACGCAGACGCTCATAGCGCTGCAATTCGTCTGCCGACAAGAGTGGCCAGTACGTCGCAAGCAGCGCGTCATCGACTGCTGACTCATCGATCTTCCACAGATGAATCTCATCACTTACAGGAAATGCCATATGTCACTTCTTCCTTGCAGCATTCAACCCAGCAAGTCGTATTTGCGCAGGTAGCCACGCAATTGATGGTAACTCATCTGTAAAAAGTCAGCGGCTTTACGCTGATTGAACTGGCAGCGCTGCATGGCCTGTTTGAGCAAGTCGATTTCAAAGTCCTGCACATGCGTCTTGAAATCCAGAGTTTCAGCAGCGTCCAGATCGACCGCGGGAGCCTGCACAGTGGCTGCATTTTGCCCCGCAGGCGTCTCTGCCCCACTGGTTTTTTGCGAAGTCTGATTCAAGCGGTAGGGAGATTCGAAGGGATTGAAGACCAGTCGGGTGATCTGCCGATCGGGACTCTGATAGACAGCACGCTCGATCACATTTTTCAATTCGCGCACATTACCCGGCCAGGTGTGGCTCACAAGCATGCGTTCAACGTTCTGCGCAAATCCGTGGAAGTAATCACCGCCCAACTCCTTCACCATGCCCACGGCGAAGTGCTCCGCAAGCACCATGATGTCTTCGGCACGTGCGCACAACGGGGGCAGTGTGATGACATCAAACGCGAGTCGATCGAGAAGATTCTCGCGAAATTTCTTTTCTCGCGCCAATTTTGGCAGATCTTCGTTGGTGGCGGCAATAATACGCACGTTCACTTTCAAAGGCTGATTGCCACCAAGACGCTCCAGCTCTCCGTACTCAATGACCCGCAGAATTTTTTCCTGCACAGGCATCGCAGTATTGGCCAATTCATCAAGGAATAGCGTGCCGCCATCTGCGCGCTCGAAGTAGCCCTTCTTCTGACTGGTCGCCCCCGTGAACGCTCCACTCTCGTGACCAAACAGTTGCGACTCCAGCAGAGTGTCGCTGACTGCTGCGCAATTGATTTTGAGAAAATTCTGTTGCCAGCGACGGGATAGAAAGTGCAGGCGCGCGGCAATCAACTCCTTGCCCGTGCCACGCTCTCCCACTATCAGCACCGGCTTGTTCAGCGGCGCCACGCGGGAAACATGCTCCTGCATCTCCAGAAAGCTCGCGGATTCGCCGATCATTCTGGTGGGGGAATTGTCTGCTTGCATGGGTTGATCCTTTCCCGTATGAACCTGGGCTTTGGTTTTTGTGAAAAATACCACTTGTTATCAATTCTCGCCAACGGTACGCCTTCGCTTCATCGCATGGATATTTATTTCCCTTTGATTACAAGGAGATGAGCCTTATCAAATTGCTGGCACACAATCTGCTTTAACTGGCTCATTCGCAAGGCAACAAGAGAATTTTCACCCGCAACCCGTGCCACCAAGAGGAAGCCAGACAAATGAGCATATTTTCACGCTTGTCAGACATCATCAATTCCAATATCAGCTCCCTGCTCGACAAGGCTGAGAATCCGGAAAAAATGATCCGCATGGTCATTCAGGAAATGGAAGAAACGTTGGTGGAAGTCCGTAGCGGCACCGCCAAAGTGATCGCCGAAAAGAAGACCCTTCACCGTCGTGCCGAGCAGTTGCGCAAGCAGGCGGAGGATTGGCAGCAGAAGGCCGAGTTGGCACTCAGCAAGGATCGTGAGGATCTCGCAAAAGCTGCCTTGGTGGAGCGTGCCAACGTCAACGCTACCATCAACCTGCTGGACGGCGAGATGGCAAAACTCGATGAAACGCTGGACAAATTGAGCGGTGAAATTGAGCAATTGCAGAACAAACTGAATGACGCCCGCGCCCGACAGAAGACCATCGTCATGCGCGTCACCGTCACGCAATCGCGAGTCGATGTCAGCCGCCAGCTTCACAATTTCAACATTGACAATGCCATGAACAAATTTGAGTATTACGAGAAGAAAATCGATCTCATGGAAGGTCAGGTAGACAGCCTCAATATGGAACGCAGAGGTCTGCAAAGCGAATTTGATGAGCTCGCCAGAAAAGAAAAAATCGATCAGGAACTCCAGGAAATCAGGAAAAAACTCAACAAGTAAGAATTTGAAGGGTTCAGCTCATGGATTTTTTTGAATTCGCGATTGCGCTCATCTCGGTCATTGGTGGCTTCATTACACTGTGGATGTTCATCCTTTACCAGCGCAAGGAAAAGAAGGTCAGACTGTCGACGGACACGGAGTACGATATCCGTGAACTGTCAGCCATGGCCAAGTCGCTGAGCAACCGGATAGACACACTGGAATCCATTCTGGATTCTGAAGTGCCAAACTGGAGAGAGCAGAATGAACACCAAGCCTAACAAGCTCACTCTCAATCGTGAGAAGAAGCGCTTCTGCGGGCTGTGTGCAGGACTGGCTGACTATCTTGAAGTGCCGGTGTTCATCATTCGGGTCATCGTCGTACTTGCCTGCCTCGCCTGGCCGATTCTGATTCTGGTCTACATGGCTGTTTGCTGGTGGCTCAAGAAAGACATGAATGAAGGCAAAGTGCGCAGCTTCCTGTCCGAGTCGCGCACGGCCAATCACTTCAGGAACGTGGACTATCGAAAGCAGATGTATCGCAACACACGCAACAAGAAGATTGCCGGTGTCTGCGGTGGAATTGCCGACTACCTCGAGGTCAGTGCCCGCAAAGTGCGACTGGTAACGCTGCTGTCATTCTTTCTGTTTGGTCCGTTCACGTTCTTCGTCTATGGCGTACTGTGGATCGTTCTGGAA
>JBBTKA010000064.1:0-5494 GCA_038059145.1 Pseudomonadota bacterium | reverse complement strand
GGCCCCGCTCCCACAAAGCAAATGAAACACGCAAGTCAGGAGACCTCTTGCATGAGCAGGAAAATTCACATTACCGATGTCGTCCTGCGTGACGGCAATCAATCACTGATCGCAACACGCATGCGGCTGGATGACATGCTGCCGGTGTGCGAGGCGCTGGATCAGGCAGGGTACTGGTCTCTGGAAGTCTGGGGTGGCGCGACCTTCGACGCCTGCGTGCGCTTCCTGAAAGAAGATCCGTGGGAGCGCCTGCGAACCTTGCGCCGCGCGCTGCCCAACTCGCGCCTGCAAATGTTGCTGCGCGGACAGAACCTGCTCGGTTACCGCCATTATCCGGATGACGTCGTCGAAGCCTTCGTGCACAAGTGCGCCGAAAACGGCATCGACGTGTTCAGAATCTTCGACGCGCTCAATGATGTGCGCAACATCAAGACTGCAGTAGCCGCGACGATCGCCGCTGGCAAACATGCTCAGGGCACCATCTGCTATACAGACAGCCCCGTGCACAGCGTTAAAGACTTCGTGAAGCAGGCTCAGCAGATGGCCGACATGGGTTGCCACAGCATCGCCATTAAAGACATGGCCGGCCTGCTGACGCCCCAGACCACTTTCGAGCTTGTCAGCAGCCTCAAGAAAGAAATCAACCTGCCCCTGTTCCTGCACTCCCACTACACCTCGGGCATGGCCTCCATGTGCCAGCTCAAGGCGGTCGAGGCGGGTATCGATCACATTGATACGGCCATCTCCGCGTTCGCGGGCGGCACCAGCCATCCGCCTACAGAGACGATGAAGGCCGTGCTGGAAGCTGCCGGGTACGAGACAGGACTGGACGCTGTGCTGCTGGAGCGCATCGCCACGCATTTCCGCGAAGTGCGCCGCAAGTACCATCAGTTCGAGAGCGAATACAACGGCGTCGACACGCAGGTGCTGCTCAGTCAGGTGCCCGGCGGCATGATGTCGAACCTCGCGAACCAGCTCAAAGAGCAGGGCGCTCTGGACCGCATTCAGGAAGTGTTCGCCGAGATCCCGCGCGTGCGCAAGGATCTGGGCTACCCGCCGCTGGTGACACCAAGCTCGCAGATCGTCGGTACACAGGCGGTGCTGAACGTGCTCGGCGGTCGTTACGAGACCATCACCAACGAAGTGAAGCGTTATCTGCAGGGGCTGTATGGTGCAGCGCCGGCGCCGGTGGATGCCGCGCTGCGCGTGCGTGCGATTGGCAACGAGGAAGTAGTGGAGTGCCGCCCGGCAGACCTGCTGTCTCCCGAGCTGGATGCGTTGCGCGAAAAGATTGGCGCCGAGGCCCGCAGCGAAGAGGATGTGCTGACCTATGCCATGTTCCCGGATGTCGGCATGCAATACCTGCAGCATCGCAACAAGGGCACGCTCAAGCCCGAGGTGTTGATTCCACCGTCAACCGGTGCCGTTGTCGGCGGCATTGCGCACGAATTCAAAGTGACTATTCATGGCGAGACCTTCGACATTCAGGTGACGGGCGTCAGCCCTGCCGGTGAGAGTGAGCGCCGCTTCTACATGACTGTCGATGGCGAGCCCGAAGAGATCACGCTGGAAATGGCTGGTGGCTCTGCGCCGACCGACGCCCGTCCCGGACGCCGCATGCGTGCCACAGGACCGGGGCATGTGACGGCTGCGATGCCGGGCAATGTGGTCGAGGTATTGGTCACCGAAGGGCAGCGTGTGAACGCAGGCGACCCGGTGCTGGTGATCGAGGCCATGAAGATGGAGACCGAGATCAAGGCGGCGGTCAGTGGCGTCGTGGTGGGTGTGTTCGTCAAGAAGGGCGACCGCATCACTCCGGCCGAGACGCTGCTGGATATCAAGCACTGATCCAGTTTGTCCCCAATACCCGACATTAAACACTGATCTGCCTGTGGGAGCGTACCCAGAGGGCATAAAGGCCTTGCCCGCGATGAAATTGCAAGTCAAAAGCGATCGCGGGCGAGGCCCGCTCCCACAGGTTTATAGCGAGCTCAGCTCAGTCTGCCGAAGTTGGTCAGGGGATGTTGCCAGTAGACGACATCGGTACCGACTTCCTCCGCCAGTCCCTGCAGCAACGCCGCTACCCCGTCCTCCGGCAGCATGATTTCATACTGCATACGGCGCCGCCGCCCGGTCACCTGTTCGCGCAGCGAAAGCCTGCCGTGCTCCCCGTGGCCGTAGACCTGATACGACGTGAACCCCTCCACGCCCTCCAGCCCCAGCAGATAGTCCACCAGGTCCTCTTCCAGTTCCGGCGAGATGTTCAGCACCAGGAGCGTGCCATTTTTAAAGGTGGCATCAGAAAAGCTGCCATTCGTGACAGTATTGGTTGTCATAGATCACCCGTCTCGCTCAGCGGTTTGTGGAAAGCCTTGTAAATGATCGGCAGCAGGAACAGCGTGAGCAGCGTCGAGCTGATCAGCCCGCCGATCACCACGATGGCAAGCGGTCTCTGAATCTCTGATCCTGGACCCGTGGCCAGCAGCAACGGAACCAGTCCGAAGGCACAAATGCTGGCGGTCATCATCACCGGGCGCAGACGCCGCACAGCGCCTTGCGTCACCACCGTGGCAATCGCCAGCCCTCGTGCCCGCAACTGGTTGAAGTAGGACATCATCACCACGCCGTTGAGCACCGCGATGCCGAGCAGCGCGATGAAGCCCACCGAGGCCGGCACCGACAGGAATTCCCCCGTCACCCACAGCGCGATCAGTCCGCCCGTCAGCGCGAACGGAATGTTCGAGAGAATGATCAGCGTCTGCTTAACGGAATGGAAAGTCAGGAACAGCAGCAGTGCGATCAGCGCGAGTGCCAGCGGCACGACCAGCATGAGCCTTGCAGCCGCACGCTGCTGGTTCTCGAACTCGCCGCCCCACTCCAGTGAGTAGCCGTCCGGCAGTGTCAGTGTGCTGGCGATCAGTGCCTGTGCCTCTTCCACGAAACCCACCAGATCGCGTCCCTCGACATCGGTGCGAATCACCGTGAAGCGCTGACCGCGTTCGCGGGAGATGATGATCGGCCCTTCGACGCGCTCGATGCTGGCGACTTCCGTCAGCGGAATCACCTCGCCATTGGGCAGATCCACGAAGCTGTTGCTCAACTGCGTGAGCCCATCGCCGCTGATTTTCTCGTAGCGCAGCATCAGCGGCACGCGGGCACTGCCCTCGATGACGCTGCCGACATTGAGTCCCTCAATCTCGGCACGCAGACGCGTCTGCAACTCTTCGGCATTCAGGCCCAGCCGTCCGGCCATCGCACGATCCACCGTGATCTGCAGATACTGCGCGCCCTCGTTGAGGGTGGCGATGGTGTCGATGCTGCCATCGATGCTTTCAATCAGCGCGGTAATCTGCTGCGCGAAGTCATTCTGCACATCCAGATCCTGACCGAACAGTTTGATTGCCACGTCGCCGCGCGAGCCGGTGAGCATCTCGGAGACGCGCATGTCGATCGGTTGCGTGAAGCCATAATTGAGCCCGACGAACTGATCCATGACCGCGCGCAGATGCTCCTCCAGCTCGGGCTTGGTGGCGACGCGCCATTCTTCCTGCGGCTTGAGCTGCAGGAACATGTCGGTCTCGTTCAGGCCCATCGGGTCCATCCCCAGTTCATCGGAGCCGCTGCGCGAGACGATGCGCCGAATCTCCGGCACCTGCTCGATCAGCGCTCGCTCCACCGACTGCACGATGCGGGTGCTGGTCTCCAGATTGATGGAGGGAATGGTCTCGATCTGAATCAGGATGTCGCCCTCGTCCATGGTCGGCATGAAGGTCTTGCCCACCAGTGGAAACACCACCACGCTGGTGGCCAGCAGCGCACCGGCCAGCCCCAGCACCAGTGCCGGTCTGGCCAGCGCCTTGTGCAACAGTGGTTGATAGAGTTTGGTCAGATTGCGACTCAGCCAAGGGTCTTCGTGAGCATCGGCCTTCACGAAGTAAGAGGCGATGACGGGAATCAGTGTCAGCGACAGCACGAGCGAACCCAGCAGCGCAAACACGATGGTGAGCGTGACCGGGCCGAACAGCTTGCCCTCCAGTCCTTCCAGTGTCAGCAGCGGCAGGAACACGATGATGATGATGGCGATGCCCGAGGTCACCGGCACCGCCACGTCGCGCACGGCGCGATAGACGATGTGCAGCTTCGGCAGTTTGCGCGAACCCGGCTTCTGCTCCGCAAGCGAGGAGACGATGTTCTCGACGATCACGATCGACGAATCCACCAGCATGCCGATGGCGATCACCAGACCGCCCAGACTCATCAGGTTGGCGGACATGTCCATGATGCTCATCATCAGGAAGGTGAACAACGCGGAGAGCGGCAGGATCACCGCCACCGTCAGCGCCGCGCGCACGTTGCCCAGGAACAGGCCGAGCAGAATCACCACCAGCACCACGGCCTCGATCAGTGCGTTGGACACGGTGCCGACAGCGGTTTCGATCAACACGGTGCGGTCATAGAAGACATTGATCGTGGTGCCTTCCGGCAGTGCGCTCTCCAGCTCCGTCAGCTTGGCCTGCACGCCGGCGACGACCTCGCGAGAGTTGGCGCCACGCAGGCCGATCACCAGCCCCTGCACCACCTCCGCGCCACCGTCGGCGGTCACCGAGCCGTAGCGCTCCATGGAACCTGTGCTGATGGTCGCCACGTCGGCCAGACGAATCTGGGCACCACTGGCGCTGGGCACCAGGGTGTTGCCGATATCCTCCAGTCCGCCGATGGCCCCGGCGACGCGCACCAAAATGGCCTCTTCGCCCTGATCGATGCGGCCTGCGCCGTCGTTGCGGTTGTTGGCTTCCAGCGCCGCGATGATGTCCTGCGCGCGCACACCCAGCGCGGCCATGGCCTCACGCTGCGGCGCCACTTCATAGGTGCGGACGAAACCGCCCAGAGCGTTGACATCGGCCACGCCGGGCACCGTGCGCAGGGCCGGACGGATGGTCCAGTCCAGCAGGAAGCGCTTCTCTTCCAGCGTCAGTGCGTCGTTGTCGACGGTGAACATGAACATGTCGCTTAAGGGAGTACTCATGGGGGCGAGGCCGCCGCTGATTCCGATCGGCAGATTGCCCCAAACGCTGTTCAGGCGTTCGGTGACCTGCTGGCGTGCCCAATAGATGTCGGTGCCGTCATCGAAGTCGATGGTGATCGAACTGAGCGCGTATTTGGAGATAGAGCGCAGCATGGACTGGAAGGGGATACCGAGCAGTTCCACTTCGACCGGCTGGGTGATCAGTGACTCCACCTCCTCGGGCGTCATGCCGGGAGACTTGATGATGATCTTCACCTGCGTCGGCGAGATGTCGGGAAAGGCGTCGATGGGCAGGTCGAGCAGGGCGCGCACGCCGAAGCCCATCAGCAGCAGGGACAGCAGGCACACCATCAGGCGTTGGCTGAGGGCAGATTGCACGATGGAGGTCAGCATCATTCGTCTCCGCCGAGGCCCAGTTGGATGCCCTTGATGACGGCCGTGCCCTGAATTACCACTTCTTCGCCGGCG
>JBBTKA010000063.1:0-5876 GCA_038059145.1 Pseudomonadota bacterium | reverse complement strand
CGCATTTTCTCCCAGTACGGGACGGAAATCGGCTTTATGTAATCCCTGTTCCGCCTGGGGGAATCCGGCTGGGGCCACGGAACTGTTGGTCAGAGGATCCGTCATTGGCCCGTAAATTTCTGCTATCGATCGAAAGATAAAAGCTCCGTCGCCAGTCACAGGTTGCCCGTTGTACGTAAACGCAGGTGACTGGGCCAGAATACCCAAACTGCCGGCCCTTCCGCTTAACAAGCGCCGTGTCTGCGCCTCCACCAACTCCTGGTACGCAGGATTGCCTTGCAGGGACAACGCGATCTGCCAGACCGCCCCGTCATAAATGTTCAGTTCATAGCGGATCATCAATCTCTCAATGACAGATTCATGAGCGTTCTCGCGGCCTTTGAATACTTCGCGATAATAGTCATTGGACGGTTCTACATAACTTCTTGGCATCCCCGAGGCGGTCACGTTCTGCGCCATGGCCCTGGCGATGGCCGGGATGTCGGCAACGGTAGCCGGTTGCACCTGCGCCACAGGAGCAATCGGTTGCGTGGCGGCCAGTTGGCTTGCGAGTATCGCGGAGATCCCGATCGAGGTGCGGAAGAGGGGTGAGAAATTACGAGTCATGGCATTGGGTTCTGGTAGCGGTTTCCATTGGCACGTCTGAGTGGTGCGATTGGGGGATAATCGCGGGCCGGCCCGCTCCCACTTGCATCCCTGCAAAAGTTGCATTGTAGGCTAGACTGTTTTGCAAGGCACTTTCCGCGTTGAAACCTGTCATAATCGCCGCCGATGAAATCCACCCCCGTACAGATCCTTAAAGACGTATTCGGTTATGAGCATTTCCGTGGTCCGCAAAGCGAGATCATTGAAGAGGTGCTGGCCGGGCGTCATTGCCTCGTCCTGATGCCCACGGGCGGCGGCAAGTCGCTCTGCTACCAGATACCTGCGCTGCTGCGTTCCGGTGTAGGCATCGTAGTCTCGCCGCTTATCGCGTTGATGCAGGACCAGGTCGATGCGCTGCAGCAGTTGGGTGTGCGAGCGAGTTTCCTCAACTCGTCGCTGACTCCCGACGCGCAGCGCGCGGTGTTGCGTGACTTGCGCGACGGCAATCTCGACTTGCTCTATGTCGCCCCCGAGCGCCTCAACCAGGAGGCGACGATCGATCTGCTGCACAGCATTCCCATCGCGCTGTTCGCCATCGACGAAGCGCATTGTGTCTCCCAGTGGGGGCACGACTTCCGGGTGGATTACTTGCAGCTTTCATTGCTGGAGCAGCACTTTCCCGAGGTGCCCCGCATTGCACTGACCGCCACCGCCGACGCCAACACGCGCGCCGAGATTGCCGAACGGCTTGGCCTGGTCGAGGCCCGGCATTTCGTCAGCGGCTTTGACCGCCCCAACATCCAGTACCGCATCACCCAGAAACAGAATCCGCGTCAACAACTGCTGCGCTTTCTGCGTCGCGAGCATGAGAGCGATGCCGGCATCGTCTACTGCCTGTCGCGCAAGAAGGTCGACGATACCGCCGCCTGGCTGGTCGAGCAGGGCTTCACTGCGGTTCCCTACCATGCGGGTCTCAGTGCCGAGCAGCGACAACGCAATCAGCAGCGCTTCCTGCGCGAAGATGGTGTGATTGTCGTCGCCACCATCGCCTTCGGCATGGGTATCGACAAGCCCGACGTGCGTTTCATCGCGCATCTCGACCTGCCGAAGAGTCTGGAGGCCTATTACCAGGAAACCGGTCGTGCCGGTCGTGATGGTGAGCCGGCGACAGCCTGGATGGTCTATGGTCTGCAGGACGTGATCATGTTGCGGCAGATGATGGACGCCTCGCAGGGGAATGAGAAATTCAAACGCATCGAGCGCGCCAAACTGGACGCGATGCTGGGGCTGTGCGAGATCACCACCTGCCGTCGTCACGCGCTGCTGCATTACTTTGGAGAAGAGGGGCCGGATTTCTGTGGCAATTGCGATGCCTGTCTGAATCCGGTGCCGACCTGGGATGGCACGCAAGCGGCGCGCAAGGCACTTTCCTGTGTGTACCGCACTGGCCAGCGTTTTGGTGTCAACTATCTGATCGACGTATTGCTCGGCGCCGATTCCGACAAGATATTCCAGAACAATCATCATCAGATTTCCACCTACGGAATCGGCAAGGAGCTGGAAGGCAACGCCTGGCGCTCTGTGTTCCGACAACTGGTGGCCCGCGGCTATCTGAGTGTCGATCATTCCACCTATGGCGGCTTGCATCTGAGCGAAAAGGCGAGGCCGCTGCTCAAGGGTGAAGAGTCCATCGATCTGCGCATTGATGTGCAGGAGGCAGTGGTCAAACCGGAGAAGAAATCCCGCAGCAGCACCCAGATCGTCGCCGACGCTGACAAGGTGCTGTGGGAGGCATTGCGGCGCTGTCGCAAGACGCTGGCTGACGAGAATGACGTACCACCCTATGTGATCTTTCACGATGCCAGTCTGATGGACATGGTGCATTACCGGCCGCTGACGGAGCAGCAGTTTCTCGGCATCAGCGGCGTAGGGCAAAGCAAGCTCGACAAATACGGCGCTGCCTTCATGGAAGTGATCCGCGAGCATGAGGCTTGATCGAGTGCATCCGCAGATCCAGCGCATATCTTGATCCAGCGCAGAATTCGTGCACTCGGTTTTCAACGACATCCGCAACTGAGTTAAAATCGCGCCCGCCCTGGCAGTTGATCAGCCGGGCAATGATTCCCATAACTTTGCGCTGGATTTACGGTCCAGGCGGCAATTGAGAGGTTGTTATGTCTACTGTAGTAGTGGCGGCGCTATACAAATTCGCCCGCCTGCCTGATTTTGAGTCCATGCGTGCTCCATTGCATGATCTTATGAGCGAGAACGAGGTGCGTGGCACGCTCCTGCTGGCCGCCGAGGGGGTCAACGGCACCATCGCCGGCCCGCGCCACGGGATTGATCGTGTCCTGGCGTGGCTGCGCGCGGATCCGCGGCTGCAAGCGTTGGAGGCGAAGGAGTCTCTTGCCGATGAGAATCCCTTCTACCGCACCAAGGTCAAACTCAAGAAAGAAATCGTGACCATGGGGATCGAAGATATCGACCCCAACCACATCGTCGGCACGTATGTGAAACCGAGCGACTGGAACCAGCTGATCTCTGATCCCGACGTGATACTGGTGGACACCCGCAATGACTACGAAGTCAAAATCGGGACGTTCCGCAACGCCATCAATCCGAACACAGAAACCTTTCGCGAGTTTCCGGCTTACGCCAAAGAGAATCTCGATCCGCAGAAACACAAGAAAGTGGCCATGTTCTGTACTGGCGGAATCCGTTGCGAGAAATCAACGGCATTCATGAAAGCGCAGGGTTTCAACGAGGTTTACCATCTCGAGGGAGGGATACTAAAGTACCTGGAAGAGGTTCCTGAGGAGGAGTCGCTCTGGGAGGGCGAGTGCTTCGTATTCGATAATCGAGTGACCGTGAATCATCAGCTGGAAAAGGGCAAATACGATCAGTGTCACGCCTGCCGCATGCCGATTACCGAAGAGGAAAAACAGTCAGCACTTTATGTGCGAGGTGTGAGTTGCCCGCATTGCTTTGATCAGCACAACGCCGAGCAGGTTCGCCGTTATGCCGAGCGTGAGCGGCAGGTGCAACTGGCGAAGGAACGCGGTGAAGCGCATATCGGTGAATCCATGGCCGAGACCATTGAGCGGCGTCGCCGTGAGAAGCTCGAAGCCAAGGAAGCGCAGCGGCGCGCAGAGCAGGGCGTCTGATCGCGCGTGTACCTGCACGGCACCTTCTTGGCACCTTCACTCTTCTACAAACGTAAAGCGTTTGATCGGCCGACCATCGACTTCTATGGTCTCATCGAACATCGCGAGCGGGCGAATCCACAGCCCGCGATCCCCGTACAGTGGGCGGTAGACGACATGCTCTTCTTCCGTTTCACTGTGCCGGGCGACGCCGATGACCTGGTACAGATTATTCTTGTAATGCCTGTAGATTCCCGCCTTGATCGTCATGTCCTTGATTCAACCTCCTGTTGTCTGCCGTTACGTAGTTGCTACAGCGATCCGCTGTTTTCAGAGCAGCCAAGCTTAACAGAGTTTCACCGGGATTCCGGTGCGACAGACGACTGACTTGGCAGGTCATGCTCACTAAGTCGAGGCGGTGTGGAGCTATGCACTGGCGTCGCGTTGGCTTAGTATCTGTTGCCAGCCAATCCTGATCCGATCGTGAAGAGGTAACTACCGAATGATTCATGCAAAAAAATTAACCGTTGTCGTGTTGCTGCTGGTATTGAGTGCTTGTGCGGGAACCTCCGGACCCTCGAAACGGGAGCTCATACTGGGGAGCTGGCAGGCCGATTTCCAGGGGCAAAGCATTGTGCTGGTCTACACCGATACAGAAGTCTCCGTGGAGTCGTTCGGCGTTTCTTTCCCTTATGAATGGCTCGATGAGAATCAAATCAGAATGGATGCCATGGGGCAGGTCGTGACGAGTACTGTTGAGTTCACCAGCCCGAACGAGATGGTGCAGAGTAGCGATCAGGGTGTGCAGACGCTCCGGCGCGTGCAGTAAGTCTTGGCGGGAGGGCAGGAGAGAGGGCAGGTGTCAGTGGCCTGCCGGCTCCCTGTTGACGCCGTCGCGGTCGTCATCTCTGTCATTGTCGAACGGATTGCTGCGATCACGCAGAAAGCGCAGAGCCATGGTGCGTTGCTCCGGATTGAGCAATTCGAATACGGCAATTGTCTGGGCGTGCGTCGTTTCCTGAAATACCAGGCTGGCTTTACGCAGGTCATCAAAGGCGATTGCAATCGCTTCTTTGTCCATCGGCTCCTCAGTCATTAAATCACTCAGCTTGCGCTGCGCACGAAACATCTCACCTCGCAGTGGCAGCGATATTTCTCCGAATTCGCGCAGCATGGGACGCAGCTTGGCGCGGGTGGCTTCATCCAGATCATCGTAGATCCATGACAGGCTGGGAGGAATCGGACGGAAATCCGAGTGGCTCATGATGCGCGCCGTAATCCCTCCCACGACGAGAAGATTGAACCCTAGGGAAATGACGAGTACCCAGTTCATTACCCGTCGGCGGTTGATTGTCATTCAAATGTCTCCGTGTAATCGTTCAGCGACAGGAGGTAGAGTTCCCCCTCTCGCGAATTCTGAACGCCTTCAATGCCGAAGCTGAAGTAATCGGCCAGCAGGATGCCACACACGAGTGGAAGGCAGGCCACCAGTGCCGGTCGCCAGAGCCAGGCCATGAGCCTCTCCGAGTGCGGCAACACCCACTCCAGCAGGCGATCGAAGGCATTGCCTGCGCTGGTGCGCGCGACTTGATTTAAAACGTTGCGCTGCAGTACGGAAAGATCTGTCACCTGGAATTGATCAAGCATCTCATCCAATGCCCGAAACTCCGCTATCAACGCCTGTGCCTCGGGGTATTTCGCACAATGGGCAATGGCGGCCGAACGCTCCTCCGCCGGCCAGCGCGCGGGTTCGGTTCCGTAAGCTTCCACAATCGCTGCGAATCGTTCTGATGAAATCGTCATAGTGTTTCCTGCGCCTAAAGGGTTTCCGGATTTGTTTTTATTGTTGCCAGCAACTCTGCCTTCAAACCTCGTCTGGCTCTTGCCAGTATTGATTCCAATGCATCCACCGAGATTTCCATGATCTGTGCGATCTCACGGTTGGAAAAGCCGTGATAGTGGTTCAGTACGATGGCACTGCGCTGCCGTTCCGGCAGTTGCGCGAGCGCTTCTCGCAGAGAGCTCAGTCGCGCCTCTTTGTCCGGCTGCTCCGCCGGACTTTCGTTCCCCTCATGTTCATCCAGATACTCGCTGGTGATCGCTGACTTGTCCTTACGCAGATAATCGATACACAGATTATGAGCAAAG